>JAUNXM010000049.1 GCA_030539815.1 Methanobacterium sp. | reverse complement strand
GAATGAAGGAGCATTCATCCCCTTTATTGTAGCCGGAGACCCGGACTTTGAAACCTCCCTGGAAATTGTGAAAACCTTCGTGGAAAATGGTGCTGATGCCCTTGAAATCGGATTTGCATTTAGTGACCCGGTTGCTGACGGCCCTACTGTTCAAGAAGCTGATTTAAGGGCCCTTAATAGCGGTATGACTACAAAACGAGGATTTGAATTTATTAAAAGGATCAGGGAGTTCACCCCCATACCCATTGGCCTCCTGGTTTACTATAACCTGATCTACCAGATGGGAATTGATCAGTTCTATGAAACTGCGCTTGAAAATGGTGTTAATGCGGTTTTAGCTGCAGACCTACCCCCAGAAGAAGCTCAAGACGTGGTTAAATCTTCTAAAAAGTATGGAGTTCAACAGATCTTCATGGCCGCCCAGACCACTTCTAATGAGAGACTAGAGAAGATTTCCAGGTTGTGTGATGGATTCCTGTACGTGGTGGCTGTGATGGGAGTTACCGGTGCCAGGGGCAACCTTCAGGTAAGCACGGTGGAACTTATTGAAAGGGTTAGAAAGCATACTGATCTGCCTTTAAGTGTTGGTTTTGGTATTTCTAAACCAGAACACGTGGCCAATGTGATCAAAGTCGGGGCCGATGGTGCCATTGTGGCCAGTGCCATACTAAACATAATCACGGAAAATTTAGAGGACAAGGTTGCTATGAAAGAAAAAATCGGAAAATTCTGCCGTGAACTTAAGGAAGCAACCAAGAAATAAGCCCATGATAATGATTACCACACAGATGAGGGTTGTTGATTAAATGATTACAGAATGTTTGAATAAGGTGGCTTCCAGGCAGAATCTTAGTGAAGGGGAAGCTTACAAGTGTATGATGGAAATGGTTAGTGGTACTGCTAATGATTTGGATATGGCTGCATTTTTAGCTGCACTGGCTACCAAAGGTGAGGATGCTGCTGAAATTACCGGTTTTGTAAGGGCCATGCGTGAAGTTTCCATCAAGGTCACCCCTAATTTAGATGATTCCCTGGTGGATACTTGTGGCACTGGAGGGGATAGTTTTAAAACATTCAATGTAAGTACTGTTGCCACAATTATTGCAGCAGCCACTGGTGTCCCCATAGCCAAACATGGAAATAGGGCTATTAGCAGTAAATGTGGTGGTGCTGATATTTTAGAGGCAATGGGTGTAAATATCAATGGTGATGCCTCCAGTGTGGAGTCCTGTCTGGAGAAGTCTGGAATGGGATTCATGTTTGCCCCTAACTTCCACCCCGCAATGAAACATGTAATGCCCATACGTAGAAAATTAGGTATAAGAACAGTTTTCAACATTTTAGGACCATTATCTTCTCCTGCAAATGCAGATATCCATCTTATGGGTGTTTTTGATCCTGAATACGTGGAAATTGTGGCCAATGTACTTAAAAATTTAGGCGTTAAAAGGGCCATGGTGGTGCATGGTTTTGATGGGGAGGGAAACCCGGCACTGGATGAGATATCAATTATTGGAAAAACCCGTACCGCAATCCTGGAAAAAGGAAAAATATCAGTTTTTGATTTGTATCCTGAAGATTTTGGACTGGAAATGGCTGATAAAAATCAGATCCGGGCCAGGGATACTTTAGAGGAAAACCTTCAAATTGCCGAGGATGTATTGGAAGGGAAAAATACCAGCCCCACGGAAAAGGCCCGGATGGATATCTGCCTAGCTAATGCCAGTGCAATCATCTTCCTGGGAGGGAAAGCATCGGACTTGAAGGAGGGGACCCAAATAGCCCGGGAAATTGTGGAGAAAGGAAAGGCCAAAGATAAGCTCCATGATTTTATCAGAGCCAGTAAGGCTTAATTAACCTCAAAATGGCAACCCACAAGATCTAATTCCCTAAGGTCTAATCTCCTAAAAAGCCGAATCATCTAAAGTTTTCTCCCCAACTAGTCATCTAATGATTAATCCCTTAAAATGTTTAGCACTAAAGGTTTAATTCCTTAAACCGATTAAATCATATTTTGGGTGAAAATAAGTGGTTAAAATATGGGATTAATGGAGGAAAATTCATCGAATCTCCCCACTGCCAATCCTAATAGCGTTTAGAATAACTGCCAGGCTGAGGCCCATATCTCCTATACCCACTGCCATCCACAGGGTTACAAATCCGAAGACTGCAAATAGGGCAAAGGAACTTTTTACTAGAATGGATAATGCCACGTTCTGTTTCACCACTCCCATTGTTTTCCGGCTGAGTTTCAGTAAATATTCCAGTTTGGATAGATCATCATGCATCAAAGCAATATCGGCACTTTCAATGGTCACATCCGAACCAGCTGCACCCATGGCTATTCCTATGTTGGCTCTTGCCAGGGCCGGTGCATCATTAACTCCATCACCCACCATGACCACGTGTTCATGGGATTTAACCAGTTCATCAATTATTTGCACCTTATCATCGGGTAGAAGACTATGGTAATAGTCATCCAAGCCTAGATGAGATGTTACTCTAGCAGCAGTACCCTTATTGTCTCCGGTTAACATGACAACTTTGATACCATTATTTTTAAGGTATTCAACTGTTTTTTTAGCATTATTCCTGATCCGATCCACCAAAACGATTAAACCAATGATTTCGGTTTCATTTCCAACCATGATGGTAGTTTTACCTTCTGTTTCATATTCCCCATTAATTCCCAGAATATTTTCATCCAGAGATTTATGATCACTTGAAAAGGTTGAATTTTCAAAAAGGCTTTTATTTCCCACTTGGAATATGTTGCCATTGATTTTACCCTTTAAACCTGCACCAGTAATTGATTTAAAGTCATGAACATCCTCCATCTTTAAACCGTTATCTTTTGCCCTTTGGAGTATGGCTTTGGCCAGAGGGTGTTTGGAGTGGGATTCCAGGGAAGCGGCAATAGTTAAAATTTCTTCTTTAGAATTATTATTGAAGTTAATGATGTCGGCCACTTCCAGTCGGCCTTCAGTTAATGTTCCGGTTTTATCAAATACCATTACCTTCACCTTCTTCATTTCTTCCACGTATTTTCCTCCCTTGATAAGAACACCGTTTCTGGTGGCAGAGGTTATCCCAGATACAATGGAAACCGGGGTGGATATTGCCAAGGCACAGGGACAGGATACCACCAGTAAAACCAGGGCCCGGTAAAACCAGTCCCCATAGGACATTCCCCGGATGAATGGAGGTAGTATGGCCACTGAGATGGCGAGTATTATGACTGTGGGAGTGTAATAGGTTGCAAACCTGTCAATGAATGATTCTGTCCGGGATTTTTTGTCTTTAGATTGGCGTACCAGTTCTATTATTCGGGATAGGATAGTTTCATCTGATTTTCGGCTTACTCTGATCTCCAGGTAGCCTTCGGTGTTGATGGTACCTGCGAAAACTTCGTCACCCTCACTTTTGGTGACTGGCATGCTCTCCCCAGTTATGGGTGATTGATCCACTGCAGAAATTCCGCGGACCACAAATCCATCTAATGGCACCTTGTCACCAGGACGAATCACCACCTGTTCATCCAATCCCACGGCATGTGTATGAATTTCCATTTCTTGACCATTTCTAATGACATTTGCAGTTTCAGGTGCCAGTTTAAGGAGAGCTGCCATTGATTTCTGTGCTCTTTCACTGGCATAGTCCTCCAGAAATTCAGCCACATAAAAAAGAAACATCACTGCGGCACCCTCTTCACCATGACCAATCAAAAATGCCCCTGCTGCAGCAATGGTTATAAGCAGATTCATGTTAAAACGGAACTTTGATAATCCTTTGAAAGCTCCTTTAATTATTTCAAACCCGGCAACTGCTACTACGGTCAGGAAGGCTAGCTCGGCAAGGATTCCCTGGTTAATGAATTTTTCAAGGATGAATCCGGCCGCGAAGATCGCTGCTGAAGTGAGGATAATAATCAGGGGTTTGTTTTTCCACTGGGGCTGTTTTTGCTCAAATGTATAGCCCCCGCAGCAGTTACATGTATTATTTGATGAATCATTTTCTGAAGTGGATTGATCTTGATGGTCTTCTTTGGACATTGTGTATTTCTCCATAATGTTGATTCACTGAACTTCGGAATGATTAACAATTGTAATAAATATCATATGAATAGATGTTCAATTGTACATATAAAGGTTTGCACAGTACTCCCTCAAACCTAAACCATTATAATGACTTGAATCCAATTCAATATAATGCCGGGATAGTCTAGTCAGGTAAGGCGTAGGATTCGAAATCCTATGAGCGATGCTCACCCTGGGTTCAAATCCCAGTCCCGGCGCTTATATTAAAAATTTGCTGTTTAAAACAAAACTTTGGTTGGTTATAAATTGATTTTGGTTTAAGATAAGATGGATCGAATAACCTTTTTGGACAATGCTCACCAGGGAAAAAATGACTGGTGGAGATACCTCCTGAACAGCATCACCACATGGTTAGGGCCATTTATACTTATTTTATTAATGTTAATCCCATTCATTATCCTCAATCATCCAACGGACATGAGTATAAATCCAGAAAAAGTGACAGAAGAAAATCCCTTGCTTTTAATTGTTTTTCTAGGAATTTATTACACCCTGTCTTTTTTAATATTTTTTGGCTTTTCACGTTTTATCCACCATAAAACGATTTTGAACATGATTAACACTGCTTCCAGAATTAAATGGATGCAAATTTTCAAAGGAGCAGGATTATGGTCCCTTATCCTGGGAACGGCCGTTTTAGTGGATGTACTTATCAATCCCTCGCCAATTAAACTATCTCTTGATCTACCATTTTTAACCCTCCTAATCCTGAGTTTAATCATTTTTTCCATTCAGGCCTCCTTTGAAGAGATATTTTTCAGAGGATATCTAATGCAAGGAATAGGACTCTTAACCCGAAAACCATTCCTTCCAATTTTTTTCACCTCGGTAATTTTCGCCATTGGACATTTTTGGAACGGTGAAACTTTAACCACCAGCCTGGCTGCAGTTTTTAACATGTTCATCTTCGGGATGGTGTTGGGAATCATCACCTTGGGGGAAAATAGCCTTGAAACTGCTATTGGTGCCCATATTGCCAATAATATACTTGTAACTACCATGGTAAATGGTTTAGATTTCATGGGTAACCTTCCATCACTGTTTACAACAGGATTTGAACCATCCTTGGGTGTTCCCTACTTCATCCTTCCCTTCATCCTTTTGATGGTTGTGTTCTGGAAGAAAAGTGATAAATTATCGTTAATATTCAAAACTCAGAACAGAATAAATGAAATTCACCGAGAACTTCCTGAAATCAAGTGCATAAACTGCAAAACCATCAACCCTGGTATCTCCATTTATTGTATGAACTGCGGAAAATCTTTGACCAGAGAATATGCTTCTACCGCCAGGAAACTGGTGGCCTTTCTAATTGATATGACTCTGATGATGATCCTATCCGGGGTTTTCCTGGTAATTTTGATTTTTATAACCCTCACAGTTCCCGTATCCAGTATATTCAGCCTGGAATTAATTTCTGGAACTTGGATAATCATAACTAGTATGATGATTTTTTTTTACCTGGTTTTAATGGAAAAAAGTGGTAAAACTATAGGTAAAATTGCCATGGGTTTGAAAGTGGTGGGTGAAGATACTCAAAAACCCATCAACTACAGGCAGAGTATTTTAAGGAATCTCTTCCTGGTTGCAGATATGATTCCCTTCATCCTACCAGGCTTATTAGGTCTCTTAGTTAGTGTAAAATCTGATAAAAAACAGAGAATTGGAGATATGGTTGCTGGAACCATAGTGATAAAGGATTAGATAATTTCCAGATAATTTAACGGTTTCAGAGATACATTTAACACAGAGGCAAATAATGAACCTTGAAACATTGAAAATAATAAAAAAGGACCAATTCCGCCAGAATCTAAATAAATATACCTTTAAAGCTTTTTACACCCTCCCTAAAATGGATAACCCTAAAATACTTGATGTGGGGTGTGGTACTGGAGTTCCCACCATGGAACTGGCCATGATAAGTGAGGGGGAAATAGTGGCCACTGATATAGATCAAGATGCACTTGATTACCTTCATGAGAAAATCAAGGCTAAAAGATTGGAAACCAGGGTGAAAATCATGAATCGCTCCTTATTTGATCTGGATTTTCCTGATGAAAGTTTTGATATTATCTGGGCAGAAGGATCAATCTTTGCCATTGGTTTCCAGAAGGGATTGAAGGATTGGAGGCGTTTGGTTAAAGATAACGGATTTATGGTGATTCATGACCCTCTTCAGGATCATCAGCAAAAGTTAGATGCAATTGAAAAATGTGGATATGAGTTATTAGATTGCTTTTTGATAGATCACCAAGTATGGTGGTTTAGTTTTTACCAACCCTACGAAAAACACATTAAGTATTTACAGGAAAAATATATTGATAATCCCCAGATCCAGCAGGCCCTGAAAGATGAAGAAAATGAAATTAAAATGTTTAAAAACAATCCCCAAAATAATTGTTCTATTTTTTACATATTGAAAAAAATAAAACATAATCTACTAATTTATTGATTTTACAAAGATAGATGATATCCCTCAATAAAAATATATCTAGAGAGATTTACCCGGGAAAATAAACTCTTAAAGATTTAAACCGCTACTTTTACTTGAGATTGAAGAAAGAATATTTTCAAAGGAAAATAATGGAAAAATTATCGCCCCATCTTCAAAAACCGGGAATTGACCGCAACGATTATAGTACTGGCGGACATTAACACCGCCCCCATTGCAGGGGTTAGTATGATCCCATAAGCTGATAAAACTCCGGCTGCTAGAGGTATGGCAAAAATGTTGTATCCTGCACCCCAGGCCAGGTTCTCAACCATTTTACGGTAGGTGGAACGGGCTAAACGGATTATTTTAAGAACATCCAGGGGGTTGCTCTGGACCAGGATGATATCTGCAGTTTCCAGGGCCACGTCCGTCCCGGCACCGATAGCAATCCCCACATCAGCCTGAGCCAGGGCTGGTGCATCGTTAATCCCGTCCCCGGTCATGGCCACGGTGAAACCTTCATCCTGTATTTTTTTAACCTCCCCTGCCTTTTGGGATGGCAGGACTTCGGCAAAGTGCTGGTCCAGTTCCAGCTCGCTGGAAACCCATTCCGCAACTTCTTTCTTATCTCCGGTGATCATTATACATTTAATACCCATGTTTTTAAGACCGTGAATTGTTTCCTTTGATTCTGGTCTTATGATATCTGCCAGAGCTACTGCCATGACAAGTACTCCCTCAACCACTACCAGAACAACGGTTTTACCATTCCGAGATAGTTTCTCCAACACTTCGGGGTCCATGGTAAATCCCCTTTCTGCGAGGTGGCCGGGACTAACCACCTCCACCTTACGACCTCTGATAATTCCTTTAACCCCTTTACCAGGAATGGCCTGGAATTTTTCAACAGGATAGTGTTTATCAACTTTTTTAGCAAGTCCCCGGGCAATGGGATGTTCAGAATAGGATTCAAGTGATGCAGCGTATTTTAGAACTTCATCAGCGTCAATTTCATCATCAATAGGTAATATATCAGTCACCCCGAACTTACCCTGGGTTAGAGTACCGGTTTTATCAAAAATTACCGCATCTATGTTCCGGGCATTCTCAAAGGATGTTCTGTTACGAATTAAAAGTCCGTTTCCAGCGGCTAATGCAGTTGAAACAGCAACTACCAGGGGTATGGCCAGGCCCAGGGCATGTGGGCAGGTGGTGACCATTACGGTCACTGCCCTTTCCAGGGAGAAGGCCAGATCCTGGCCAGTTACTACCATCCATACCATTAGGGTTATGAAACCACATGTGAGGGCAATTACCGTGAGCCACATGGCAAATCGATCCGCCAAGTTCTGGGTTTGTGACCTGCTTTTTTGAGCTTCTCCCACTAGTTTTATCACTTGGGATAAGAAAGAGTCCTCTCCAGTTTTCTGGATTTCCACCTGGATAGCCCCATCACCGTTGATGGAACCACCAATTACACTCTGGCCTTGAATTCTGTGAACCGGGTTTGATTCACCGGTAAGCATGGATTCATCAATACTAGTTTCACCATGAATTATTTCACCATCTACCGGAATTTTTTCTCCTGGCCGAACCAGCACCACGTCCCCCACAGACAGATCCTCCAGGGGAACATCCATGGTCTCCCCATCCGGCATTAACTTATGGGCATGACCTGGCAGCAGCTTCACCAGTTCCTCCAGGGCACGGGATGCCCCCATCACTGACCTCATCTCTAACCAGTGCCCCAGGAGCATGATATCGATAAGGGTGGCCAGTTCCCAGAAGAATAACTCGCCCTTAAGTCCAAATACAACTGCACTGCTGTAAAGGTAAGCAGTGGTGATAGCCACAGCCACCAGGGTCATCATCCCGGGATTTTTCACTTTAAGTTCTTTGTAAATTCCCTGGAAGAAGGGGTAGCCCCCGTAAAAGTATACCACTGAGGATAGGGCGAATAGTAGGTAAACATCACCTGGAAACATCAGGATATCATGCACTCCAAAAATGTGCTGGATATGGGGTGATAATATGAGTATGGGAATGGTTAAAATTAGACAAATCCAGAAACGTCTCTTATAATCAGCAATCATGTGATGATGATCATGCCCATCTCCACCAGAGCCATGGTCATCCAATTTATCATGGCCATCAGATTTTATTTCATGCCCCATTTGGTGATGGGAATGTGAATTTTTCAATTTAATCAACCCCCTACTCTGATAGTTATTATTAGGTTTTTTAAATTTAGTTATTGTGGTATCACCACAAAGTTTATATAGTATATACAACACTTTAGGTAATATATTACCTAAATATGTAATATATTACCTATCGGGGTTGAAAAAAAATGGAGAAAAAAATAATTTACACAAACTCAATTGCTATTGCCATTCTGGCAGGAATAGCAACCTTAGCCGGATTATTTTGGAAAGGACTCTACCAGCATGACACAATCTCTGGTATCGCTCAGATGATGGGTCAGGATTTAATTACACTGGTAATCTGTATTCCACTATTGATTGGAACATTATATTTAATCAGAAAAGATTCACTCAGGGGACGCTTGATTTGGATGGGGATCATATTTTACTTCCTGTATTCCTACGCATCTATGGCTTTCCTTACCTCCTATAATCAACTATTCCTGGTTTATGTGGCCATATTTTCCATATCGCTGTACACCCTCCTGGGAGAACTATTGTCTCTAGACACGAAAAGTATTCAGAAAAGTTTCTCCCCAGGAGTTATCAACAAGATTGCTGCAGCATTCCTGATAATTATTGGTTTAATGCTTGCCGGAATGTGGCTTAAAATGATTATTGATTCACTATTAACGGGTATTGCACCTCCCACACTGGAAACTTACACCACACTGGTAATTCAAGCTTTAGATTTAGGAGTTGTTGTTCCTGCAGCCGTACTTACTGGAGTACTTTTATTTAAAGGTAAAGAATGGGGATATGCACTCGCTTCCATATTCCTGATAAAAGTATCACTACTGGGAACTGCAATACTTTCCATGATCTATTTCATGGCCCAAAATGGCGTTAATATCGAATGGGGGCAGGCTATGTTCTTTATAATTGTCACGGTGCTGGGAATACTAGTTTCAGTATCGTTTTACACCCAGATAAAAGACTCCGTGAATGGAAATAAATATGTTGAAGTCCATAAAGGTGGTATAGAAACCATACAGGTAAAATAATGAAGGATTCAAATGAAATTAAGGAAGAATACACTTCTGAAAGGTTGGAGATGGAAAAATACATCTTAATAGTCTTATTCCTTGTTCAGCAAAGATGGGGATATATAATCAACAAAGATCTTGCCGATGACCAGATTACCACTAAACAATGGTTAATGATGATTGTGATGGCCAATGCCTTCCAAGATCCCCCTTCCATGCAAGAGGTGGCTGATGCCATGAGTACCACTCACCAGAACGTCAAACAATTAGCCACCCGTCTGGAGGCTAGAGGATTTTTGAAAATAGAACGGGACCCAGAGAATAAACGTATTCACCGTTTAAAGGTCACTGCTGAATGTTTTGAATTCTGGGATAATCGAACACCAGAAGATGCTAAATCCATAGTGGCATTGTTCCATGGACTGGAAGATATTGATATAAAAAATTTATTTGAAATAATGGGTAAACTGGAAAAATCATCCAGTGAATTGTACAGAAAAGCTAAAAAATAGGAGTTGATTTTCATGAAAGTATTAGTTGTATACGGAAGTCGATACGGCACTGCTGCAGAAATAGCAGAAGAAATAGCCCGTGTTATTAGGGAAGAAGGGGTTGAAGTTGACATGGCTGATACCCGGAGGATCAAAGATTGTGATGCCACCCCCTATGACCTGGTGATAGCGGGGAGTGGGATAAAAATGGGCAAATGGACCAAGGGATCCATTAAATTCCTTAAAAACAATAAATCCACCCTAGCCGAGAAAAAGGTTGCCCTATTTGTCAGTTGTGGTGCTGCCAATGAAGAGCAGAGTCGGGCCGAAGGTCAGGAGAAATATCTGGATGAAGTGGCAGCCAAGAACCTGGTAAACCAGCCAGTGGCCACTGGACTTTTCGGTAGTGTGTATGACCCTGATGCCAAACATGGACTCGTGTTTAACTTCACCCAGAGATTTATTAAAAAAGATTTGAAAGAAAAAGGATTAAACCCAGATAAACGTCATGATTACCGTGATTGGGACGGTATACGTAGCTGGGCGCATGATTTAGCAGATCTATTAAAAAATGAATAGATGATAACTTTAATTAAGTTGATTAATAACACTAAACAGTTATAACCATGAAATGGATTAAATAATTAAATGAACATGAAAATTGAGTATTGAATAGGTGATATATATGAAATTAAACATTAATTGGAAGTTATTTTTGATTCTTTTTGTGGCAAGTATTATTGCCAGTTTACTGGTTATTCCCTATGCCCTGGCTCTCAGCCCGGCATTAGCCAGTGTTTTCACCCCGGTTGTTCTAATTGCACAATTAATCCAAAGCACAATTCTGTTTGCAATTGCCATCCTGGTTGGTTTAACCCTATATAAACGTGTTGGGTTCAAAATACCCATATTAGAGGGTTTGTTAGAAGGGAAAGAAGTAATAAACTACTTGAAATCAATTTTAGGCATTTCAGTAGGATTAGGGGTTCTTGTCGGTGTATTAATCATTTTATCTAGTTTTCTCTTCACATCAGCATCCACTATTCTTCAAGGTGCAGAGTTAACAGTACCCCTTTGGAAAAGCTTCTTAGCATCTTTCTATGGTGGTATTGGGGAGGAAATATTATTCAGGCTATTTGTAATGACGGTAATAGTCTGGGTATTCTACAAAATTAAAAAGACCCCAGAGGGGAAGCCCACTACAATTGGAATCTGGTTAGCCATTATAATAACTGCCATTCTTTTCGGAGTTGGACACCTGCCTATAACTGGTTCAATAATAACTATCACTCCCATGGTAATTGCCAGAGCCATAGTACTGAATGGAATTGGGGCCATAATATTCGGTTGGCTTTACTGGAAAAAAGGATTGGAATCAGCCATGATCAGCCACTTCTCCGCAGATATAGTGTTGCATGTCATGTTCCCCTTGATACTTTCTTCATTGATCTAGTAAAAAGTTCTAGAGGATTTAAATTTATAAACTTAAAAGGTTTATAAGGTTGATCTCAGTGTTATTAACCATCTGCTGATCTACGCATGAAAAAGAACAACCGTGTAAGTACAGATGTTAAACAAATTATTATTAACAAAATGAGTAAAAATTGCCTTATAACTAGTTCAGGGAATATGAGGGAGATTAATATCATTAACATAAGATAAGCTCCCAGATATTTGCCCAGAGGATCGTAAACTGGTTTTTCTAGGCCTGATGTGGCCACAAAAAGCAAGAACATGGTGATGATTAACCCCATGATCAGGGGATCATACCATCCCATGATGCTGTAGGCCCCGAAACAAATTAAAATAAGGAAGAAATCCGCAGTCACATCGAGATATGCTCCCCTATCTGAAGATGTACCCAATTTCCTTGCCACATAACCATCCAATACATCGGTAATGCCCGATAAAATCAGGATAAAAAATGATATTAAGAATAAATCATTTAAAAATGTGTAAAAAAAGATAGGGCCAGCTAAGAATCTGATAGATGTTAATACATTGGGTATATTGGATTTATATGACATTTTATAATCATTATATAACATCTAGACATGATATAATTAAGGAGATTAAATGGTAGTTCCTGAATGGAACCATCAGTTCTACCCAACTTTTAACCATTGACAGATAACTTCTATCACTTCTTCACTAACATGACCCTCCACCCCGTATTCCTGTGGGGTTGATTTACCCTCTCCTTCAATGAATAAATGGTTTAAACTAGGGAACAGTTTTAAATAAACATTTTCTCTGGATTTTAATTCTTTTTGCCACATTTCAAAGTCATGGGTGGGGGAAACCTGGTAATCACGTCCACCCTGCAAGATTAACATTGGCAGGGACAGGTTTTTAAGGATTTCTTCAGTGTTATAACTGTTTAAATCCCGGAAATAAGTGGCTGAAATTCCTAGAGGTAGTTCATTAGATGGTACTTCATCCAAAGGCCTAAGTTCCTTGACACGGGCAACTTTTACCTTTAAAGATTCCAAAGTGGACTTCTGTTCATCAGTTATTGTCCCGCCCTGACTATAAAGGTAGGTGAATTGTTCTAAAATGGTATCTTCCAAGGGGCGGATATTCCCCGCCATGATAATCAACCCAGCTAGATCAGGATCTTTTTCTCCTATACGGGGAGCTAGAGACGCACCTAAACTGTGACCCAGTAAGAAAACCTTTTTAGAATCAATTTCAGGTGCATCGCGCATTAAATCAACCGCTAATAGTGCATCTTCAATAACCTCCTCTTGAACGGTCATCTTGGAAACTAGACTCTCTGTGAACTTTGAAGCATGTTCAAGTGTTCTTTTATCATATCTTAGTACTGCAATTCCTTTTGAACCCAGTCCCCAGGCCAGATCACGGAATATTTTGTTGGGGCCAATGGTTTCATCTCGATCATTGGGACCAGAACCATGAACAAGAACCACACCAGGATAAGGTTCAGTGTTATCGGCAGAACCAGTGGGTATGGTAAGAGTACCAGGTACTGCCCATTTACCTTCCCCTATAGTCACTTCCATCTCTTGAAAAGCGGAGGTATCCACATAAGTTGGTGGATGATACTCAGTCTGGGAGGGTATTAAACTCAATCCGCTGATGTGGCCCTTATTGTTAAATACCACTTGCACATCAATGGCAGCCCTTT
>JAUNXM010000226.1 GCA_030539815.1 Methanobacterium sp. | reverse complement strand
GGACCTCATACAATCCAGGTTTAATCATTCTTACCATTTCCCTTTTTTCCCTAACTTCACCTACTTCTTCAGAACCTACTCTTATTTTGCTACCACACCGGGGACACTTAAATCCTTTACCCTTACCTGCGGACTTCATACGTTTCCCACATTCACATAACGGATTTAAATATTCGTATACAGATGCTAAACTTTTGACTTTTATTTTCTCCACGTTGAGGGTTCCTTTATTCCCAATTCCCCCATAAACTCCTATCTGGTCTCCAGGAGCCAAGTGGCGTACCACATCACGGAATTTTTTGGTGGGTTCATAGGCTGCACATTCCACCTCACCAGATTCATCCTTCAGGACAAAAATAACGTGTCCGCCTTCAATAACCAATGGCTGAGTTTTAACTGTTCCCTCTAAAATGTAGCACTGATACTGTTTCATCATGGAAATGGCATCTATACTCTGCAGGTGCATATCGGTGTGTTGGTTGGTTAAAAAAACCCTGAAAAATTCTATAGGTTCCAAAACCTTTACCATTTTATGAGCTTTCAGTACTGCTTCCTTGGTTTCTCCCCGGATCCCGTAAAGGACTGGACAAGGGGTGTGGGGTGTTATGGCCATGTAACCATGGTCAACATTATCAAATGTATCCGGATAGGTTTTTTGGTTCATTTCCAGCACTGAATTCTCATCTACCATCCTTTTCCTACCGTAATTTGCCGGGTCACGGTAGGCCAGCAATTCATAGGTGGCATCATGTAGGGGACAACCAATGGCTGCCAGGGATCCTATTACTCCCCTCCCCTTTTTGTACTTGAAAATTTCAGCCCCTAACTTTTCTGCCAAATTTTCTGCTTCCTCCAGACTTACAATGGTCCTGATGGTCTTCAGGGCGTAGTTTTGAAGTTCAGGGGTTATCTCTCCCTCGTAAAATACCAGACCTGGATTGGTTTTAGGGTCTTCCATAACCGATAGTTCCTCTACCATGTCCAAAATGATTTTTTTTGCATTTTTAACTTCTTTTTTTGATTTTAAGACTATTTTAAATGATATGGCTCCGTTTCCCCGGGTTTTATGGGGTGCGAAGGGATTGAGTCGTATCAGGCGAGGTAGGCCATCAACTTCAAAACCACAACTTTTAAGTCGGTCCATTATCACACAACATATATATGTGGTACACATGCCACTGGCTGAGTCAGTGTCATCAATACCAACATAAACACTAAATAAATCATTATTCATATCAATGTCATTCATATCCAATATCACCGGGGTGTTTTTTAATGTCGAACATGCCCTTACATAGAGATCATATAATTATTGAGATCAACGAGCTTCTATCCAACCATGGATTTGACACTTCTAATATATATGATAGAAGTTGTTTTGATCTGGTGGCCCGCAGGGAACTATTGTTACTACTAATGAAAGTGCTGGTTAACGTTGATGGGTTCAGTGCAGCCCATGCTCAGGAAATTAAAAGAGTAGCTCGCACATTCTTTGGATCTCCTCTTTTAGTGGGTTTAAAATCTAAAAATGAAGTTTTGGAAGAAGACGTGGTTTATGAACGCCACGGAATCCCGGTTATTGCACCTTCAACTTTACGTAATATAGTGGTGGAAGATATTTACCCGGAGATATTCGCAGATCGGGGGGGTTATTATGTGCAGATCGATGGACAGGTCATTAAAGAAATGCGAGAACAGCAGAATCTGTCCCTGAAGGATCTGGCTGACAAGGCCCATGTATCCCGGGAAACTATATACAAATATGAGACTGGTCGGGTACGAGCTCAACCAGACACTGCATTTTTACTGGAGAGCATACTGGATATGAGGGTTACGCTTTCGGTTAACCTTTTTTCTGTTCCTCAGAAAGAGGAGGATGCTGATGTTAAAAAAGGTGAACCCCGTGAACTGGTTGATCTTGGTTTCGGAGTGATCAACACCAACCGTACTCCTTTTGATGCCATGGCCCAGGCAAAAGCTACTTCTAAAAAGGCAGAGCCATTAATCACGGATTTAGAGAAAAACAGGAATCAGAAAGTCCTCAGTAAAATGGCCACGAACCTAAAGGATCTTTCTCGTGTGATTGACACTGGTGCTGTTTTCATACTAGAAAAAAAGAAGGATACGGAATGTTTTGAGGGAATTCCAGTAGTTCACAGCTGGGAAATTGGTGAAATGAAAAATCCAGCCGAGTTCCTGAAAATGTTGGCAGAAAGAAGGGAATGTAATTAATTTTCTTTTTTGTAATTTCATAAATCATTTAAATTCTCATAAAATTTCTCTGTTACTTACAATTCATTTAAGGTACTTAGAATTCTTTTTA
>JAUNXM010000048.1 GCA_030539815.1 Methanobacterium sp. | reverse complement strand
TTATTTAAATTGAATTTGTAACCGGTGATTAGGGGATAAAATTTATTTTAGAAGGATTTCTAACAATTTTTATAAATAAATATGAAAAATAATTTAAAAAAGGATTAAAATATCAACAGCTAATTGCTTTGATTTTCCTGGTGTTTTTTGGTTTCATCAACTCTAATAATGTGTTCATGCCTTCTGAAATACCCTTACCTGAAATTGCCTCGGTAGGGATTATTACAACGTCTAAGTACTGATTATTAAGGGTATTATTGTTTAAATCTTGTTTATTAGCGAATATAACGTAAGGAACACCTTTTTCTTCCACAAAGTTCATCATTTCTTGACAGTTAGGGGTAATACCTTGGGTGTTGTCAATGACTATGATTGCCCCGTCCATGTTTTTTGATAATATATCTTTCATGAACTTGAATCTCTCTGCAGATGATGGGCTGAATATTTGAAGTTTTTCATGGTTAATAATGGTTTTTCCATAGCTTGCTGCTTCAGTTTCAACGAGACTATTGCATACATGCTTTAGGGCGGTCCTTTTACCTGAATCTGACTCTCCTATTACTAAAATTTTTTTGGTTTCCAAATCAATCACCTTATAGGAATACGGAATCCTTCTTCCGATTAAAGGTTTGGATCTTTTACCTTATAAACTTATTCAAACATTTTAAAAATTCCCTAAATAAATCACAATACGTATATTGAAATGATATTTTTATTAAAATTTCTTCAGAACTAACTGTGAATTTCCGGGAAATCCTTATATCACAATTTTCAGTGGGTTGGGGATTGAAAAGTCCTTTTTTAAATAAAAATATATCTAAAAAGAACATTGAAAAAAGGATTAACAAAAAATAGGGAATTATTGTCTAATTCCAGTTTTAAAACTTAGGCAAGTTCAATGGTACTAGGAGGTTTATCACTCACTGAAAGAGACACATGGGTTACTTCCGGGATTTCAGCAGTTATTCTCCGGGACATTGTTTTCACCATTTCCCAGGGAAGTTCAGGAACATCAGCAGTCATGGCATCCAAGGATTCAACCATTCTCAGGACTACCAAATATCCATAGTCTCTAATATCTCCCTTCACTCCTGTAACTTTGGTATTGGTGAGGACGGCGAAGTACTGCCACAATGTCTTATCCAGACCTTCCTTCTGGACTTCTTCCTCCACAATGGCGTTTGCTTTACGGCATATTTTTATTTTCTTAGGGGTTATCTTGCCTGCTATGCGCACAGCTAGACCCGGGCCAGGGTACGGTTGACGATTCACCATTTCTTCAGGCAAACCCATTTCAGCACCTATAATTCTTACTTCGTCCTTGTAAAGCTCCCTTATAGGCTCAACAACTTCCAGTACCATTCCGTGGGGTAAAGCAACATTATGATGGGATTTGATGTCTCCGTGGCTTTCGATCCAGTCGGGAGCAATGGTACCCTGCACCAGAAACTTGGCATCTACCTTCTCAGCTTCCCTTTCAAAAACCCGGATGAAAACCTCTCCGATAATTTTCCTTTTCTCTTCAGGGTCTTCCACCCCTTCCAACCTGCTCAGGAACTCTTCCTGGGCATTGATGTACTTTAAGTTAAGCCGATCATGAAAAGTTTTTTGAACATAATCAGCTTCCCCTTCACGAAGGAGACCATGGTCCACAAATACTGCGGTTAAATTTTCTCCAATGGCATTTGAAACCAGAACTGATGCCACTGAGCTGTCAACACCACCGGATAATGCTATTATTGCCTTTTTGTCCCCGATAGTTTTTTTTATTTCATCTATGGATTCTTTAATAAAAGAAGACGGATCTAACATTTTTACCACTTATACTATAATCTTTACATTTTTCTTTTAATCAGTTATTTAAGAGCAACATTCTCAGTTTATATCTTCTAAATTAATTAATAATTCCCTTTGATTAGTACTTTTTTATGGACATTATTTTCAATGGACATTAAAAATGGAAAAATTACATTGATTGAGGAATCTAAGAATAAAACGAGAATCTTAGAAATTTCCTGGGCCATGATTTAAGGAACCACTCGTAGCTTACACATTAACGGTCTTGGGAGTAATTCTGGCAGACTTCATAAAAATTTTCAAAAAGCCTTGGTCCTTCAGGTGTATGATATACCTCAGGGTGGAATTGTATCCCATACAATGGTTTTTCCTGATGTTTCATGGCTTCAATATCACAGATTGGTGATGAGGCCAGAATTTTAAATTCAGGCGGTAACTTGGTAACTTCATCTTTATGGGAAGCCCACACATCCAATTGTGGTCCAAGTCCCTTGAAAATATCATTTTCATCCGCAATGTTAATCTGGATCTGGGCGTAACTTTCCGAGCCTGCAGAACCAATTTCACCCCCATAAGCCTTGGCAATGATCTGATGACCAAGACAGATGCCTAACATAGGGTAATCCAGTTTTTTAACATATTCTATGCTGTTTGCAGATCTTTCCACCGAAGGTCCGCCTCCAAGGATCAAACCTAGAGGATTCTTGTCTTCAATTTCTTCCATACTGGTGGTATTGGGTACCAGTTCAGATGGAATTTTCAAGTAGTGCAGGGTTCGATGAATACGATGATTGTACTGTCCGTGATTATTAACCACTAGTATCATTTTAATTGTCCTCTTAATTTTATTTATTTACTTAAAATTCTTATTTAAATATAATTCTGATTGAAGAAGCATCATTTCTTAGGAACATATATAATCATATAATTCTGTACATAATAATTCCAGTTTTTCTCTTACAATTAATATAATATACCAGTTTTCTTTTAATTAATTGGTCATTTACAGGCATTTAATTCTTATATGGAAATATTTTTATGTTAAAATGGTAATAAGAATAAATATGGAACTTCGAGATATTTTCCTCATACTGGTGGCCCTAGTGCTGGCGGTGGTTTTCTTCTACCTATTCATATGGTTACTTCCAGTTATAATTATACTGGTGATAGCCTATATCATTTATATATTTTTGAAGGGATCCTGAGATTATATGGGCATTTAACTTTATTGTCCTGAATTTCACAGTCTTTAGTGTTTATTTTTATTATTTTTTCAATAACCTAATTATATTTTAAAGGGGTATAACGGTGATACAATGAGAGAAACAGAAAAATTCAGAGGATTAAATGGAAACCTGATGGCTTTCAAGAGGGAAGTAGAGGATGTGGACAAAGTTACTTTTGTGGGCATTCCTGGTGTCTGCAGCCCATTTGCAGAACTTTTTGCACACGTAATCAGGGATAAAGAATCTGTTTTCGTTTCAAAAACCGATCTAGATACAGCTCGCAAAATTGAACGCACACCATTGGGTATGCAATTTACAGAAGAAGCAGACCCGAGTAGCAGTTTAGTTGCTCTTTTAGGTGGGCTTTCAATGCCGCAGTACCAGGTAGATCTGACTGATGTGCAGGATATGGTTAAAGAAATCCTCAAACCTGGTGGAAAACTCATAGGGTTATGTTATATGAATATGTTTGAAAAAGCTGGTTGGGATGAAAAAATTGATTTTGACTGCATTATTAACGGTGTTCTTAACGGGGAGATATATAAAAGAGATTAATGGGAATTAGTTGTTTTATTAAAATAAGATGAATACAATATCCACATTTTTTTATTTAAATCAAATTTTTTGAATTAAGTTTATATTAAATGGGATGAGGTAAGAAAGGATTTGATTATCATGTTAGGTCTTTACTCACTGGGTATGGAGAAAGGTCTCCTTTATGAGACCATAGTCACCACTAAAAACATGGATGGAACTCCCAACGCAGCACCAATTGGTGTTATCTGTAAAGAAGATAATGAGATAGTTTTCTATCTACACAAGGGATCCAAAACCTTTGACAATGTGCAAAGAGAAAAGAGTTTCCATGTTAACGTAATCAGTGATCCCAGGGTATTTGTAGAATCAACCATAGGAAATTTGGAATCTGCTGAATTTCAGGCTAATAATGGTGGATTCTGTATTAAGAGTGCTGAAGCCTTTTTCAGGGCTGAAGTTACCCATGAAAAACTGGTTCAGCGTAAGGATCATCTGGGAATCTCCATTACCAACGTGATTAGGGCTGGTGTTATGGAGGTTGTTAAAAACCAGGAACATGTTCAACCATTAAACCGGGCCATTTACGGAATAATCGAGGCCCTGGTGTATCTCAGCAGGATAGATATGGTATCTGAAGATGAAAAAAAGGCATACCTTCATCAGATAATTGAAATCTCCAGGGTAGTAAACAAGGTTGGTTCTGAGGATCATAAAAAGGCCATGAAGAAGATTTTAGAATCCCTTGAAGAATAAAAGATTTAAATCCCATTTATTAATCTTTTTGCAGAAATAGGGTTGTTGCACTAAATAGAGGTTTGTTTCCTAAATAGATTTTTTAAACTATTACAAACACAAAACTCATTTAAATCAATAACGTGTTTTATTACATTAGAAATAGAACTCTTTTCGTCTTGCTTCCAGCAAACACGGTTCTTTGCCCAAAAGCTCCGATGCCACCAGCACCTCACCCTTTGATTCTTCTGTTATCTTTTTTATAAAATCAAAACAGCGAAGATCCCTTAAAAGATGATGATCAACCACTACCCTGGGAATTTCCTGGCATATTTCTATCAAATTTTTCTGTGCAAATTCCACATCCTTTTTCTCCAGGACAAAACCCTCTAAATAGATTGGTGGGCCGCTTAAAATAAGAATATCTGGTTTTTCATTGAGTATTATTTTTTTCGCCACTTTGGACAGGGGTCCCTGCACATCGGAGGCGTGAATTAATTTCTGTTTATCCCATTCAATGGTGGTGGTTATAACAAACCCTAAGCGGCTTCCCTCAACACCATGGGGTATGGCTTTTGAAAATTTAAGGAGAGTATCACCTACTTGGAATGAATTACCGTCGGCATAGTGGATATCACTAGTTCTCAAATGTTTCAAATTCTTCAAAAAGTCCCTGGCCCGTTTTTGCTGACTTTTGTTTATGTGGGAAGTGGGGTGTTTTAAGAATAACTTTTTTCCCTGGTACATCTTTTCTGCGTACCGGGGTGATGAGTCCAGGTATCTTCCCAAGCTGAAGGGAGTGAAATGATCATGGTGGTAGTGGCTGATGGTCAGGAGATCTGCCTTTGCAGCGTATTCCTGCACCCTGGCCCTGGTTTTATGGAGTGCTTCGAATTCATCCTTCCAGGGGGGAAATCCAAACCTTTTAGGGGCAATGGATGTCCCTGGGTCAATGAGTATCTTCTGGTCAGTTTCCACGAAGGTGGCCATGGACCGCACACCCATACTCTCAAAGGCCAGAGGTATAATATTCATTTAAAACACCCATCTATAACATCAAATTTTAATTTAACATCCGCATTTACAGTATTTAACATCCTTGGATTTATTTAATTACATCCACAAACTGGAAACTTTCCACATCAAATAGGCCCTGATCACTTATTTTAAGTTGGGGAATCACTAAAAGGGCCATGAAAGACATGGTCATGAATGGTGAAGCTAATTCACAACCCATACTGTTAACCACTTTATGTAATTTGTTCATCTGGGCTGATACTTCTCCAGCGCTCATGACACTCATTAATCCAGCTACAGGGAGTTTAAGAGAATATATGTTTTCATCACAAACTGCAACCAGTCCTCCTTGATTATTTTTAAGAGTGTTAACTGCCAGGGACATATCTTTACTACTGGTGCCAATAACGATGATATTATGGGAGTCATGGGCTACACTGGATGCAATTGCACCTTTTTTAAGATTATAACCATTCACAAATCCATTGGCCATTTTATTATGACCATATCTTTCCACCACTGCAATCTTTAGAATATCTTGTTCAAGGTCAGCTTTAAAAACACCATCGACAATCTCTAAATTAGCTTTAAATTCTTCGGTAAGAAGCTGACCCTCAATCACTTTAATTACTCTCACATTGGCATTATTGGTTCTTGTAGGGTTTATTTCAAAATCAACAGGGCTGGTGTTCTTTAAATTGAATGAATTTTTTATCTTGGCTGGTTTAACATTGAAAAGAGCCTTTCCTTCCCTGGCAACCAGTTCACCATTAATTATAACTTTTTTGACGTTGAAATTTTCCAGATCATCCACCACTACCAGATCTGCCATTTTACCGGGACTTATTAAACCACTATGTAAATTGTAATGATTCGCAGGATTCACAGTTACCATGCGAATGGCTTCCACAGGATCTACCCCCCACTCCACTGCCTTTTTAAGGATCTGATTCACATGTCCATGTAGAAGGTCTTCAGGGTGGCGATCGTCAGATACCAGGAAATCACCACCCATTTTCCACAGTTCTTCCAAGTTCTTGGCTGATGATCCTTCCCTTATCATTATTTTCATCCCTAACCTTTTCTTTTCCAGTGCCTCATCCCGCACGCTGCACTCATGATCTGTGGATATACCGGTACCAACGTACTTACAAAGATCAGCACCAGAAAGGAGGGGTGCGTGGCCATCAACCGGTTTGGAATGTTTTTGGGCAAGTCTGATCTTCTCCAGAACTACTGGGTCTTCCCCCACCACTCCAGGGAAGTTCATCATCTCCCCCAGTGCCACCATATCATCCAACTGGAGTAATTCATCAATTTCTTCAGGCCCTAAAACTGCCCCTGATGTTTCAAAAGGTGTTGCAGGCACACAAGAAGGTGCAGTGAAGAAAAAACGGAGGGGAACGGTACTGGCATCTTTCATCATGTACTTGATCCCGGATACTCCCAGGACATTGGCAATTTCATGGGGATCCGCCACCACTGCCGTGGTTCCGTGGGGGACCACGACCTCTGCAAAACGGGATGGGGTGAGCATGGAGCTTTCAATGTGGATGTGGGCATCAATAAAACCAGGGAGGATGTAATTTTCAAACTCCTCATTCACTTCTCGAATACATTTAACGAGACCACCCTGAATTTCCACCTCTACCGGGTAAATTTCTTCTGTGAAAAGGTTTATAATGTTTCCTTTAATCATTTACATCCTCCGATGCTTTTACACTGTGCTGAGTTATGCTGGATAACCCTGTACCCATTTGGATATTTTCGTTGTTTCCCCAATATTTTTCAAAAAAATAAAATAAAATATGAAATTTCTAATCTTCATCCCCATGATTTATTTCATGATAAAGCATGGGCAGGAAGGCTCCAACATCGGTAACAATACCTAGTACTTGGGCACTACCACGATCACCAAGTTTAGTGACAGTTGCCGGATTTATATCCACACAGATGCTCTTAACCTGGGAAGGGAGGATGTTACCAACGGCTATGGAGTGGAGCATGGTGGCGATCATGATCACCATATCCACACCCTGCACATACTTCCTCATCTCATCCTGGGCCTCAATAATATCGGTAATAACATCTGGAAGGGGTCCGTCATCCCGTATAGACCCAGCCAGTACAAAAGGGACATCATTCTTGACACATTCATACATAACTCCCTTTTTAAGCACATCCTGCTCTACGGCATCCTTTATGGATCCAGCCTGGTTTATCTGGTTTATGGCGTAGATGTGGTGGCGGTGCCCTCGTGCCACAGCTTCACCAGTCTTCACACACATCCCCAGGGATGTTCCGTAGAGTGCGCTTTCGATATCGTGGGTGGCCAGGGCGTTACCAGCAAAGATAACATCTACCAATCTTTCTTTAACCATCTGGGCCAGCACCGGGCCAGAACCAGTGTGGATAATGGCTGGCCCACCAACCACGGCAATCTTACCTCCACGGCTTTTAATTTCCCTTATTTCCTGGGCAATACTCTTAATAAGGGTTTGCAGTGGTTTTTCCGATGAAGCATCACTACCCATAAACTCGAATACTCCCTTCTTACCCCTAGGTCTCTGGGGGGCCATAACCTTAATTCCTTCACGACCCACCACTACCAGATCACCCTTTTCTATCCTGCCAATGGGTTTTATGATTGCCTTGGGTGTTTCAGGGTCAACCACTATCATACAATCCATTTCAATGTTTTCCACCGGTATCCATTCATTCTGGAAGCGGATGAAGGTTGGGTGGTTGGTGGTTGAATAAAAATCTGCAGGCAGGGTTTTATCCTTGCTGGCGGCCTCCATGTTAACCTCACGAATCTCCACAACCATGGCTCCAATTTCAGCGAGTTCATCTAAAATTTCACCTAAAAGGGATTCACTCTCTGCTGAAACTTTTATCCTGGCCAGGCTGGTGTCTTTTTTACGTTTACCTACTTCAAATTTCAGTATTTGGAAGTCACCCCCCATGTCCATGATTAGATCCAGGGCCCTGGGAAGGGTGAGTGAGTCAATAATATGTCCAGTAAGTTTCACTTCACGGTTGTACATTTATATCCTCCTATTTTCACAAAACCAAGGATCATTTTCCTTTATATCGGGGGAATAGTCCCTGGTTCAACTTTTATCAGTATGAATCTCAATTTTTACCTATAAACTAAAAATTTAATCATATTTAATTCTATTATCTCTAAATATTTGGCTGGATATCTATAAATATTTATACGATATATGAAAAAAAGACCATATCATAAAAATCAAATCAATTAAAAGCGTAAAATTTGTTTTATATTCTATTGCACGAACAAGAAATCTAAAATTGTTTTTGCAGCATTGATTGAAGTAGTATCTCCAATGGAATTTGTTGAGACCTCAACCACGTCAAATCCAATGACTTTTTTCCCTTTCAATGCAAAGATGAGTTTTTCCAGGTCACGGGGGTTCAATCCACCGGGTGTGGGAGTACCAACACTAGGGGCATAGGCAGGGTCAAGGACGTCTATGTCCACAGTGACATAGAGTGGACCTTTAATCTGTTTGATGACTTTTTCCATTATGGAGGTATCATCATGGGAAGTGTGATATTCTATTCCATTGTCCTGAGCGAAATCTCTTTCATCCTGGGAAGCAGAACGTATTCCTAGTTGAATTATATTAAGGGGTTCCAGTTCATGTACCCGTCGCATAACAGTGGCGTGGGAATATTTTTCCCCCATATATTCATTCCTGAGATCCATATGGGCATCAAAATGGAGAATGGTAACATCATCTAAAGTATCATAGGACTTTAAAATACCCTGAGTGATGCTGTGTTCTCCTCCAATGGTTATGGGGATAATATTGTCCTCTAAAAGGGAGGATATAACTGATCTCAGATTCGAACAGGTTTTCTGGAAGTTTCCCGGCACAGATTCCAGATTCCCCACATCCTGCACATTGGCATTCAAATTCTTATCTAAAAATAGATTATGTTTTTCAAAATTGTAGGAGGCTTCCCTCACAAAGAGGGGTCCGTTACGTGCCCCGGACTGGTAAGTGGTGGTGCTGTCAAAGGGCACCCCTAAAATACCAAAAAGGGGTTTATCATTTAAAGGGGAGTAATCAGACTCCGCCTGTGAAAAAGCAAATTTAAGAGGATTTTCAGTGTATAAATACATTTATCCAAATCCTCATTAACTCTTAAAAAATCGATATTTAATTTTTCATGAGGTTTATTTAATCCTCATGAGTTTCTTGTTACCCATGGCAACAATGTAACCGACTTCTGCCCCTTCAATCAGTTTGTCACTTAAATCATCTGGTATTGGGACTTCGAAGGTCTCATAGGTCTCCAGGTCCATGAGCTGGATGTCACTACCCATCAATGCTAGTACCTGAGCAGTTCGTTTATCAATTATAGGGACTTCTATTTTGGCATCTACTGGTTTTACCAGACCTCTTTTTTGATTGTCAAATACACCAATAGCATCCACCCGTGCCTTTGCTGCGCCGTGTTTTCCAGGGGATGAAGTCTGAATACTTACAATTTTTGATGCTTCACCATCCAAAACCACATATTTACCTACTTTAAGAGTTTTAACTTCCACTACCTTAGTTGACATGCTCATTACCTCCGTATTATCATGTATAAATCTGATCCATCTAGTGGGATCCATAAATTTTTAGAACCTAGAAATAGAATCTATTATATTAGTATAATTCTTATTATTATAACTCTACTACAGGGTATAAATATATTTATAGATACCTCTCTCTGATATAGAAATGCCTATATTTTTTTCCCTATTTAAATTTTTAAGTGAATTTCGAGTGATATGATGAAAGTTTCAATAACATCCGGAAAATCAGAAGGACCCACCAGATTGAATGCCTTTGACAATGCTCTCTTAGACGCAGGCATTGGTGATGTGAACCTTATACCAGTATCCAGTATCCTTCCCAGAAACACAGAGATAATAGAACTCCCCTCTCTTGAAGAGGGTAAAATGGTGAATTGTGTCCTATCCTGCGCACACTCTAATCATCCAGGGGATTTAATAACTGCGGTGGTGGCAGTGGCCACTTCTGATGAATTTGGGTGTGTGGTGGAACACTCTGGAGTTAACCAGGACCCTGAAGTGATCAAAGGGGAAGCAGAAACCATGGTAAGGTACATGATGAAGGTGAGAGATTTAACTCTTAGGGAAATCATCATAGCTCATGAAAGTCATAAAGTTATAACGGAAGGGGTGGCACTGGCAGCAGTAGTCTATCTGGAATGAAATGTCCAGAGGTAGTATTGGATAATTATCATGCCATTAATTTGATTTATATTGGGTATTAACCAAGAAGCCATTAATTTGATTTATAATGAAGGATACAACCAAAATATTGTTTTCAACTATTTAATCAATTCGGGCCCTAAATTAGTAAAGGAGGAAACATCATGAATGGAGAAGATCAGGAATTTTGGGGCGAAATATGCTATGATTTAATTAAGGAGTCTCAGAGAGCTATTTCTCCCCTAATAGGGTCTCAAAAGGGTGGAGAAATAGTTAAAATGGGTGCTGATGGAACTCCTACTACTCTAATTGATTTAGTTGCAGAAGATAAGGTTATGGAAGTTCTGGAAGGGGTTGACAGGCCTCTTACTCTCATCAGTGAAGAAATTGGTGAAGTTAACATGGGTGAAGGTCATCCTGAGGCAGTACTAATAGTGGACCCACTGGATGGAACCAGCAATGCAATAAAGAACATACCTGCCTATGGTATTTCCGTGGCAGTAGCACCAATCCCTCCAGGACATAAGAGGTCTTTAACTATTAAAGATATCCAGCTGGGTGTGGTTAAAAATTACGCGACTGATGATATTTACAGTGCAGTAAGGGGGCAGGGGGCTTTTAATAATGGTAAATCTCTCACGCCATCTCCTAAACAAGATTTATCACATATATCTCTGGGCGCTTACGTTTACAGGATGGACATGGGGAAAATAGAGGTTCTGTGTAAAAGTGTAAGGAGAATGAGAATTCTCGGGGCAGTGGCCATCGAAATCTCTTACGTTGCTGATGGAACCTACGATGCATTTGTAGATGTGCGGAATAACTTAAGAGTGGTTGATGTTGCTGCAGCCAAACTTATACTGGAAGAAAGTGGGGGAATAGTTACTGATTCCGATGGAAAATCCCTTAATGGCGCATTGAATGTTATGGAGAAAACTTCCCTTGTAGCTACTTGTAATTCAGTTATTCATGGAGAAATAATGAAAATACTGGAGGGGATCTAATGATCATGGGTTTAGTTGCTCGTAGTGATGTAGATGGGGCATTAGAGCTTGCTTTGAAAATTGCTGACTTTTTAACAGAAAAAAAGGTAGATATTTTATTGGACATGCCCCTGGCAATGGAACTGGAAAAATACCAGGATCGGAGGTGTGAACTGGAAGAAATGGATGTAGATATGGTAATTGCCATAGGGGGAGATGGAACCATACTCCGCACCCAAAGCTTCATCAGTCACAAAAAAATCCCACTAATTGGAATTAACATGGGAACCGTGGGATTTTTAACAGAAATAGATCCCGAAAATGCCTTCACTGCCATTGAGGAAATTTTAGCCGGCAATTATTTCGTGGAAAGGCGAAACCAGCTTCTGGTATGGCACAACCATGAATTACCTCCGGCTCTAAATGAAGTGGTGCTCATGACACGTAAACCTGCCAAAATGCTCCACATCCAGATCAGTGTGGATGATGAGATAATGGAGGAGCTTCGTGCTGATGGATTGATAATCGCCACACCCAGCGGATCTACCGCGTATTCCATGTCTGCGGGTGGTCCGATTATTGATCCAAAGGTCAAAGCATTTATAATAGTTCCCATTTGTCCATTTAAGTTAGGGGCTCGACCCACAGTTGTTTCCGATGAGAGTATAATCAAGGTTAAACTCCTTAGGGAAGGTAAAAAGGCCATTGCAGTTATTGATGGTCAGTTTGAGGAGGAAATAAATTACATGGACGAGATCATCTTCCGCAAATCAGATAATTGTGCATACTTCGTCCGTCTCACTAAAGATTTCTACCGGAAAGTTCGAGAAAAGTTAACTCAGGGTGGAATCAGTTAATGAAAGTTCTCATAGTGGACATGACCCACGGGGGAACTCGACTGGCCCAAGAATTCTCCAAAAAACGGAAATACAAAGTCTTTGCATGGGATATTTATCATACTCTAAGTGGAGAGGATAAATCACGACTGGAAATCCAGAGAATTAAACTGGTTGATGAATCTTTTTATAATCAATTGTATAATGAAAAACATTCTCATGGGGATAAAAAATCAGAAATACTGGTGATAGCACCGGTTCACTGTAATTTACCTCATCCTCCGCACATGACTCATCACCAGGCAGTAGGATACCTCTTGAAGGATGAAATAAAGGTGCCAATTATTGAAATTACTGGCGTGAAAGGCAAAACCAGTACTGTTGCCATGCTTAAGGAGATATTCAGGGATAAAAATCCTCTTTTACTGAGCAGTCTTGGAGTGGAGGTAGTTAAGGATGGTAAAGATATTACTCTTCACAGAGACATTAGCATAACTCCGGCCAGTATTATAACTGCTTGGCGACTGGCACAGGAATTCTACAATAATAGAATCCCGGGAGTTGGTGTCTGTATATTTGAAAGTTCCCTTGGGGGAACTGGAATGGCAGATGTGGGGATCATCACCAACATTGCCGAGGATTATTCCATTGCCCAGGGAAATAGCAGTGCCAGTAAAGCCAAACTCCAAATGTTTAAAAGTAGAACTGTAGTCTGTGGAGGTGATTTCCAAATATATTCTACTCAATCTTCAGCATCCAACTATTCTACAGCAGCCAGTTATCATTTAACATCCCATCAATCTTCTCATCAAGTTTCATCATCCAATGGATATTTTAATCAATCTTCATCATTTATTCAATCCAAATTATCTCATTGCCCATCACTACCCTTGGTATTTCCTGTAAAAACTGCTAACACATTCTCCATTGAAGATGGGGAAAAAAATAATGCCCATGTTAAGGCACATCAAATCAAATATAACCTCCATAAAACCTCATTTAAAGTGGAAGTCACTGATCTTAAAATGGTAGACGGGGAATTATTAAAAACTTTTTTTGAAGTGTCCACATTTGCACCGGCCCAGCATCATCTAGAAAACACGCTTTCTGCAATAACC
>JAUNXM010000225.1 GCA_030539815.1 Methanobacterium sp. | reverse complement strand
ATATTAATCTTCATAAATATGGGATTTTCTTATTAAACTGGGCATTACGATTATTTAACCATTTGTATTACTAAAATGTAAAAGAATGAACAATCCATTTTTCACGGCAGGTAGTGCAGGAATTCAACAGATCAACGCCAGTACCGATAACCAGAACGTTTCAGCATATGTAACCATCATCCCTGCGTCTTTTGTGGAAGTTAGCAAGCATTTCAGGGATCTTCCATGGGGCAGTGTTATAACTACTGCTTACTACAATGACCAGATCTACGCCATCGTGAAGTTGCATAACTCCGGACCAGATAGTACATCTTCAATAAGTGTCTTGGATCTCTTGGATGGCCTAACCTGGACCGGGAACTACTATGTTTACCGAACTGTAGTATCATACCCCAATACAGAATCCACATGGGTATTCAATGACCCAGAATACACATTCAACGGAACACACTGGAATGCAGGCGATCTATCAACCGCGATAGGTAGTTCAAGATGGCTGGCCATAGAAGTGATAGTCAACCAGACTGGTACCGTATCCAACTACGCAGAAACACTAACCCAGAGCACATCGCCTTACCAGGGATATGCTAATTACACCGCATATTTAACAGCAGATATCACACCGACCATTGTCACTGTGGATGATATCCGTGGAAATAAAGGTGAAACAGTCACTTTAAAAGCTGTTTTAACTGATTACTTGGGAAATGCCCTGACTGGTGAGACTGTTGAATTCTGGGTTGACGGTGCTAAAGTTGGAGAGAACACCACAGACAGCACCGGAACCGCATTATTCACATATGTAATCAGTCAAACACCTGGAAACCATACTTTCATGGCAGTTTTCAATGAAACCGGATTCTATCAGGGGTCTAACGCTACTGGCGAGTTATATGTGCCTACAGCAGACCTTTACATCCAGATAACCAGTGACAAAAACAGTCCCACTGTGGGTGAAACATTCACCTTAACCTATAAACTGGGTAACAATGGACCAGATGATGCAACCAACGTTACCATAACCATTCCCTTACCAGAAGGATTCGTAATATCCAAAATTGAGGGCGATGGAAACTGGACCGTGACTGGAAACACCATAACCTGGACCATGACCAACATTACCGTAGGCGACCCCTACCTGTACATCACAGGATGGACCACAAGACCAGGAAATTACCTATTCACGGCATCAATAACCTCAGACACCTTCAACATCAACAGCATGGGAATTAGTTCCCTCACTCTAAACGCACAACCAACAGTAAACGCAGCAACCACAACTAACACGGTGGGAATGCAAACCACCGGAACCAATAGTACCACTGGCCTTAGCAGTTCTAAGTGTACTCGGCGGATTAGCCATAACACGTAAAAACAATAAAAGGATTTAATAAATCCTTTTTCCCTTTTTATTTTTTTTGTATTTATATGAGTCAATTAGCGTTATTATATACTCAATACAACCTGAACAGTTAATTACTTATTATGATGGCTTTTTTATATATTTAGAATAATCTTTATTATTATAAAATAAAATCCGGCTCTATTAGTGATTACGTGAAGATATTAACCTTTTATAGATAACTTAAAAATAACATAAATAGCCGTGATGAGTCTTGAAAAAAAGAGTGTTAAGAGAATTAAGTCTGAAAAAATTTAAGTTTGATAGAATGAATAGAACTTTAATTTTAGATTGGATTTGGAATCATGATCAAATTGGAAGTATGATAAAAATGGATTAAGATAAAAAAGGGATTTTAATTTTTATGTGAAAATAATGGCCGGCGACGGTGTGAGCTTCCCATAGGCTCTCGCCCACAGTACAACATCAAAACGTGGGAGGACTTTACTTCTGGGATCGAAACGAGACCAGGTGTGGCCCCTCCGCTATGGCCGCCGTGCCAAATAAAACAACCTATGAAGTTGGTTAAGCATGATAAACTGCAAGTCCCCATAGTGACCGGTGAAGATCAGGGACCTTTAATTTTTTTTAATGAATGAATTTTTATGGTAATTGATTTGATTTATGTTACTTCATGACTTTTTGCAACCTGGAAGTAACAGTAAATCAGGGAACTGTAGTCTATGTATTCATGGCTAAATGAATTGTATTTCTTGGTATTTACTGTAAATTATTGTTTTATGTGGTGAATATGAATTGCATTTATCCCCTCGTTAAGAGGGGGTGCCCCTCCACAGGGGAGTGGAGGGGACAATGGGGTTAAACATAAAACCAACCCACATCCTTCAAAGAGGGGGGGTTATCCCCTCCCCACTAGGAGGAGGGGTATAAAGGGGTAAATCTAAAAAACCTCAAATAAGAGGGGGGGTTCCCCTTCACAATGTGAAGGGGAGGGGGGTGATCCCTCCACAAAAG
>JAUNXM010000047.1:12151-13786 GCA_030539815.1 Methanobacterium sp. | reverse complement strand
AAAGATTTATGTAAAAAATAATCATTATGGATTAATTTTCCAAAATACTATTTTAAATCCATTACATCCCCCATATCACTTATTTTTCCTTCGGGAGCTTCAACAACGTACCTTACTGCCATGATCACTCCAGTAACAAATGAATTTCGGCTGTGGGCTCGGTGCACAATCTCAATTCGCTCCCCTTCACCAGCAAATAGTACTGTATGATCACCAGTGATATCCCCACCACGTACTGCATGTATTCCTATTTTTCCAGGGGTACGTGCCCCAACAATTCCATCTTTACCATGGGCTCTGATTTCTTCCTGATTTCTACCAAGCTCCTCGGCCATAAGCCGGTAAGCTTCAACCGCAGTACCAGAGGGTGCATCCACTTTATGTTTATGATGGGCTTCAATTATTTCAATATCATAATCCTGAAGGATCTTTGCAAGGTATTTGATGATTTTAAAGAACGCATTCACACCCACGGCCATGTTAGGTGAAATAACTGCCTTTATATTTTTTTCCTGAATGTATTTTCTTATTTCAATCAACTGATCATTTTTTAATCCAGTTGTTCCCAGAACTACATCAATACCACAATCTGCTGAAGTTTTGATGGTGTCCACTGCTGCATGGGCAATACTAAAATCAATTAATACATCAGGTTTCATTTCTTTTAAAACTTCAGCTAGATTTTGGGCACTATTAACCGGAACACCCATATTCCCCACACCTATCACTTCACCGATATCCTGTCCTTCCAGAGATGTATTCGGTGATCCAATGGCAGCCACTAATTTCATATCATTCTCTTTATACATGGTTTTAATAATTTTAGAACCTATCCTTCCATTTGCACCGGTTACCGCAACTTTAATCATTTTTATCAAACTCCTCATTAAAATTTAATCATATCATGAGATTTCCTTCCCCAACACCCAAAGGTAATTCTTTAAGGAAGAAAGCTACAATCAATCCTACAAATGACAGTACTATGGCTGTAAGGAAAATATTCTGAATAGAAAGTACCAATGCTTGAGTGGAACTGTCAGTAACTGCAGTTGAATTTACCAGGGTGAAGTTCATTATGTATCCAAATATGGGAACGAATACAATTGTACCCACGTTTCTGAAAAACCTCATGGAAGCAGTTACAATACCTATATCCCTCATTGGAAATGCATTCTGCACTGCAACGTTAAAAATATTATAAGCCATTCCTGAACCAATACCCAGCACTGTTGAATATAATATCAACATGTAATATGAGGTATTCTCATTCATGGTGGCCAGAAGCAGGACTCCTATTCCGGTTATAATGAATTCAGCAATAACCAGCTTTTTATATTTTCCAGTAAGGGAGATGATTTCTCCAGTGATTATGGAAGCCAATGTTAAACTGAGTAACATGGGTACCATAATTAACCCTGAATTTGTGGAACTCATACCAAGAACACCCTGGGCAAATAATGGAAGGTAAATAATTCCACTGAACATTAAGGCAGCTGCTAAAAAACTTTCCACTGCGGATACACTGAATATTGAATTTTTAAATAGACGTAAGGGTAAGATAGGCTCTACTGCTCTTTTTTCGGCAAAGATGAATAGTGTCAACATTACTCCTGAGAATACAAGTAGTCCAATTAT
>JAUNXM010000047.1:0-12141 GCA_030539815.1 Methanobacterium sp. | reverse complement strand
AAGAATGGTTAAGATTTCCAGCAAGGGTTATTGCCAGGAACATGGTGCTTAAAGCCAGGGTGAAGGTGATTATCCCGGATATATCAATGATTTTTTTAACATCCGGTAGTTTGAAGTTGGGGAGAGAGTAGAATATTATGGTTATCGCAGCAATCCCCACAGGGACATTTATAAAAAATACCCATCTCCAGCCTAAATTATCGGTAATCACCCCACCAAGAATTGGTCCCAGTACATCGGCAAGCCCGAATACGGATCCCAATATTCCCATGTACTTGGCCCGATCCCGGGGGCTGAAAATTTCACCAACCACAATGAATGGGAGAGAAAGTAGTATACCCCCTCCTATTCCCTGAAGCCCCCTGAATATTATCAGCTGGATCATGTTGGTTGCCAGACCACACATTACGGAAGTTATTACAAATGTGAGTATTCCCCCAATTAAAACGTGTTTTCTACCGTAAATATCTGATAATTTTCCAAACAGGATTACAGCAATGGTGGATGTTAGCATGTAAATCGAGAAGGGCCATGTATAATATTCCATTCCCTGCAGACTTTGAATAACTTTAGGCATGGCAGTTCCCATGATTGAATAATCAAAGGCTGCGACCAGGAGGCCAACCATTAATCCAACCATTATAAATTTTATTTTATTTTTAGCTTGCCCATTGTAGCTTTCATTATTCATAATATCACTGGGTGTATTGTATCCCACTTCGACAGGGATTACTATTAAAGAGTTTTTTTAGCGGTTAAAGGAGAATAATAATCCCCGTTAATTCTGGATTAGTTAATTGGAATAATTTCCAAAAAGAAGTATTCCAAAAAAAGGAATTATGATTAGATGAAATTATTCATCCTTAAATAAAACTTTAGTACGCATCTCGCTCAGATTAGAAACTATACGGGACATCTCGCTTCCAGGAATACTGACCATGATGTCTTCTTCTTTAATATCCATGTTTTGCCTGGAAGCAACATCACCGAATCCATAAGTTACTCTTCCAGCCATATATGGTGTTGCAGCCATTGAACTGCATACAGGGGCTGCATCGGCACCTATTCCATGTGTTCCTGAATCATAGGCATTGGCGTGAAGTATTTCCATCCCCTGTTTTGCATTCAAGACCATGAAAATCACGTCTGGTTCAAATTCTGCCTTATTAAGAGGGGCAAAAATAATTACGCGGAAAATTCCAGGATTTATGTATGTTTCGTTTTCCCTTGAACGCTGTACTGCGGGTATGTTCTTATACAATCCCCTGGGAACCATGAATGCCCCGCTCTGCACATTTGCAGGGTATTCACTCATATTTTTAAGTCCTGAATATCTGGCACCACCCATACATTCCTCTTCTTCTAGAGTGGAATAGAAAATTTCACCCTTCATGGCTTTACCGAGTTTACTGCAGAACCTAGATTTACCCTCCTCTTTTCCAATATTTTGGGGTTCTTCAACAGCCCATTTTATGGCCACTGGTTGATTTTCTAATTTTAATAGTCCTGTAAATTTTGTTGTTAATTCCTCATTATCCATATCAATCACCTTTTTACAATAATTAACATCATTTATTAAGCTAATCTTAGATTCACCTGAATTTAACCAGAGATATTTCCTATTTCTTTATCATATGCAAAAATAGACCACCAATATCCTTGCTAAATTTCTCCTCATCAATTCCCCTTTTTTCCAGTAATTCTTTAGCCCAGTCCCCCATATTGGCCTTTCCATTGTATATTACCGATAGGAGAATTGCCGCTTCAGTTGGATCCACATCCTGCCTGATTTCGCCTTCTTCAATGGCTTTTTTTATTGAATCCATCCCCCAACCCATTATTTCTTTGAATGTTTCTCTTACTTCCTGGAATTCTTTACTACTTGTCATTTTATCCATGTCAAATTGTTTTTTAATGGATGTTGGGGAGTAAAGGAGCCGAAAATAATCTGGATATTCATTAGAAAACTCCCTATTTGCTTCTAAATATAGCATTAACTTTTTCAGACCTGTTTTTCCTTTTTTTACCTCATTTTTAACCATTTCAGCCCAAATTTGAATACCCTTTAAGACTACAGCAAAGTACAATGATTCCTTATTTTTAAAATAAAGATAAAGCGTGCCTTTGCCAAGACCCACCTTTTTGGCTATTTCTTCCATTGATACTTTATCAAAGTCTTTATCGGCGAATAGTTTCCTTGAAACTTTGATTATATCATTTCGACGTTGTTCCTTCTCTCTTTCCTTCCATTTTCTTAGTGACATGTGTTTTCACCCATTTCAATGATGATAATTCCTATGACCAATCCTTCAAATTTATGACTAGTTGGTCAGTTATATAACTAGTGGTCAAGTGGACTATATAAAGATTTTGGTTAAAAATAAAATATTTAATATATTTTAAAGAAAATTTTCAAATAATAATAATTTTAGAAGCTATATAAAATTAAACAATTATGGAGTTAATCTCTATTAGTAGAGTTAAAATAAAAATGTGAATGTTTATAGTAAAATTCTCTAGTTAAGAAGATATTAGAGGTTAATAAAATGTGTCCTTTGTTAAAATCGAAATTCGTAAAGGATATTCTTCAGAATATAAAAAAGAAATTTTAGATGGTGTGCACCAGGCACTGGTGGATGCATTGGGCATACCAAATAGTGATCGTTTTCAGAGAATCTATGAACTGGATAAGGAAAATTTTGAATGCCCACCAGATCGAACGGATGCAGTGACCTTCGTCCAGATTACATTATTCCCGGGACGCTCCTTTGAAGCTAAAAAGAAACTTTATGCTAATATAATTGCAAATTTAGGTCAAAATCCGGGTATTGATGGCAATGACATAATGATCATCCTACTGGAGCCACCCTTGGAAAACTGGGGAATCAGAGGTGGACAGCCGGCCAGTGCAGTTGATCTGGGCTTTGATCTAGAAGTTTAAAAATTAAATTTGTATTAATAAAAAAAAGAGCACCCCGGGATAGCGAATCCCGGGATGGGAAGCGGTGTGAAAATTATTTTTTCCTATTGGGTTTTCACTGTTGTCTGCGGTGGTCGGAGCAGGGTGAAGGCCAGTATAAGACCAATAATGGCAAGGATTAATACATAGGGAAATATTCCCAAGTAGGAACCCGTGGAACTTTTTATGAAACCAGCCAGTTGGGGTCCAACAATACCACCAGCACCATATGCCAGGAATAATAGACCATAATTACGAGGATAATCAAGGTTACCAAAATAACTACCGCAAGTGGTGGGAGCAATAGCCAACCAACCACCCAAACATCCCCACAGGATAGCAAAGGCCAGGATATATACTATGACACTGGGCATGACCATTAACATTAGTGATGCCAAAGCTATGAGAATAAATGACAGCACCGCAGTGTTGCGAGGTGTGAGTCCATCGGTTAAAAATCCGAAGATCGGGCGTCCGAAACCGTTAAAAACAGCAAAAACGCCCACTAAAGTTGTGGCTAAAGTAGTTTCGACGCCTATTTCTACCCCTAAGGGTTTGGAAATTCCAATAGCCATAAGTCCGGCCAAACAGCCTATAAAATAACATATCCAGAGCGCATAGAAGGACTTGGTACGGACCATATCCTCCCTCATGAGTTCGCAAAGGGCATCCTTTCCAGGTTCTGGTGGATTAGGGGCCCATCCTTTCGGAGTCCAGTCTACTGATGGGAAGCGGAGGGGTAAGGCAAGTAGCACGATGAGGATAACGAAAGCTATGCCAAAGACCCGGAAGGTGTTCATAACCCCAGAAGCCGCGATCAGATAACCTGCGATGTTGGCGGTTATGAGAGCAGAGAAACCAAATCCTAATAGGGTGAGTCCAACGGCCAGCCCTCGTTTGTCAGGAAACCAGCGGGAAGCAATGGCCACAGGTACTCCATAGGCAATACCCACCCCTATCCCTGCTATAACTCCATAGAATAGGTATAGCATCATCACTGATGTGGAAAATGATGATAGAAGCCATCCCAGGCCGGTTAGAATACCACCCACAATGACCATGTTTCTGGGCCCGTATTTTTCAATGTATTTCCCTGTGAAAGGCATGGCAATGGAGAAGAAGGCCAAAAAAACTGAGAAAGGCAGGAGGATTTCGTTGGCGTTTACAGTCTGCCCCAGTTGGGTGGTGAAGTAGTTAGTAAGGGGTGCAACAAATACACTCCAGGAATAGATGGTACCCAGACAGAGGTTGATGATCATACCCAAGACAATTAATATCCATCTTCCATTCTGAGCATCCATTCCCATTATCCTTTGATTTGCTGTTTTATCCATAAAATTACCTCCCGTAACTTTTGCCACTAATAGGGATTATTTTTAAAAGTTAGGGATGATCATTTTTTTATTCTTCTAAGGTGGAGGTGTCTCCCAGATCTTCACCCATTTCCTGTGCACGCAGGATCCTGCGCATTATCTTCCCACTCCTGGTTTTGGGTAGTTTATCCACCTGCACAATCTCCCCCAACACGGCCACTGGCCCCAGTTCATATCGTACGTGTTTTTTCAGGTCTTCAATGAGTTGGGTCTTCAGTTCGTATCCTTCACGGAGGATGATGAAGGCTTTAATTACTTCTCCTTTAATAGGATCTGATTTTCCAATAACCGCAGCTTCGGCTACTGCTGGATGTCCAACGAAAGCAGATTCTACCTCAGCAGAACCTATACGGTGTCCGGCAATTTTTAGGACATCATCACTACGCCCCTGTATCCAGAAGTATCCATCTTCATCTTTGCGGACCATGTCCCCGGCTTTGTAAATACATCCTGAATATTCTTTCCAGTAAACATCCATGAATCGTTCCTCATCTTTATATAATGTGCGGAACATAGCAGGCCATGGTTTCTTAATAACTAAGTAACCGCCTTTACCCATGGGAACAGAATTACCATCTTCATCAACAACGTCAGCATCTATTCCCGGGAAGGGCATTGTGGCTGATCCGGGTTTTAAAGGTGTAACTGGAAGTGGGGAAATGAGATGCATTCCGGTTTCAGTCTGCCACCATGTATCCATTATGGGACATTTTTCTTTACCCACATTTTGGTAGTACCACATCCATGCCTCAGGGTTGATGGGTTCTCCCACGGTTCCCAGGATCTTGAGTGATTCCAGATTGTAGAGATTAGTGTATCGAGTTCCGAAACGCATAAGGTGCCTGATAGCTGTTGGTGCAGTGTAAAACTTGGTTACACCGTATTTTTCCACGATTTTCCACCATACTCCGGGATCTGGATAGTCCGGTGCCCCTTCATAAACCACAGTTGTGGTTCCCAGGAGTAATGGACCATAGATAACATAGCTGTGTCCGGTAATCCATCCAATATCACCGGTACACCACCAGAGGTCATTATCATGGATGTCAAATATGTTGCGGAGGGTGGTGGCAACTCCCACCATGTATCCGGCTGTTGTATGCAGAACCCCTTTAGGTTTACCCGTACTTCCAGAAGTGTAGAGTATGAATAATGGGTCTTCGGCATCCATCCATTCTGGTTCGCAGTAGGCAGGTTCACCATCAACCAGTCTTTCGTAGAATATTTCCCTTCCAGATAATTCTGATATCTGTATAGGGGTTCCGGTGTGGTTAACAACCACGATGGTTTCAATGGTGGGACATTGTAGGATTGCTTCATCAGCAATTGCTTTAAGGTCAATGATTTTTCCTCTACGGTAGGTTCCATCTGCGGTGAAAAGCACTTTGGCCTTGGCATCGTTCATCCTCTCCACAAATGCACCTACACTTAATCCAGAGTAAACCACACTGTGTACTGCTCCAATCTTGTTACAGGCTAATATGGCTATTAAGAGTTCTGGACACATGGGGAGGTACATGGAGACTGTATCCCCTTTCTTCACCCCTAAATTTTTTAGGGCATTGGCCAGTTTGTTAACCTGGATGTAGAGCTCGTAATATGTGATTTTTTTCTCGTCCCCACGTTCGTTGATGTAAAGAATTGCTACTTGGTTTCTTTTTTCGGTCTCGATCCACCTATCCACGGCATTATAGGCTAGGTTAATCTTACCTCCAGTGAACCATTTGTAAAATGGTTTATTTTCATCATCCAGAACTTTGTCCCATTTTTGGAACCATTCAAACTGTTCAGCCTTTTCGGACCAGTATTTTTCCAAGTTTTTCCCTTTTTCAAGCTCTTCTTCCCAATTTTTAACATGGGCTTTTTCCAGTATTTCTTTTTTTGGTTCGAAAACCCTTCTTTCATCAAGAAGGACTGCTGTATCCCGTACCATTTTTCATCCGCCCTTTTTTTAGCATTTTAAATTGTTTTTAAGACTGTACATTACTAAGTTGTTCTTACTATATATATATTACTATTATTAATCATTATAAATTATGATTAATCATTATAAATTAGTTATTGATAAAAAAAAATAAGTAGTTAATTCTTCAACAAACTAAGATTACAATGTGTAATCCAAATCACCACCCTGGTAGAGCTCTTGAAGCTCGGTAGCATGTCTCAACTCAAAATTTCGGTAAGGATTATTTATGTAGGGGAAAATCATACCGGCAAATGTGTATATATACGCGGGCACCATACCGTATGTTTTTTGCATAATATGGAAGTAAAGAGGAAATCCACATCCTTGAATAAATACTGCATTACCCTGTCGGGCATTACCATGCCACGCAATGGGTAGAGGTCCCTCCTGACCATGTTTATCTGCCAGCGAGTACACATGTTCCATGGCTTCTTCATAGGTGTCAAAAACCTTTCCATCCGACTTATATTTATATCGACCATCAGGAGCACCAAATAAAGCTAGTTGCAGGGAATCCCAGTAGTTGGTAGGGTCAGCAGCACCAGTACCTTGAGTATCAATAAGGGCTAATTCAATTATGAACACATTACCATCTTGATAGCTACGGTAATTGGAACTCCCTGCAAAGTGACATATCAAAGCACACTTTGAACCCCTCTCTTCTGCATATTGAGATAAAAGTTCTGAATGAGGATGTCCTGGATAAAAATCAGGATTAGCTAATTTAACGAAAGAAACTCTGCCTAAAGGAGTAAATGGGCCACTGGAAACAACGACCACTGAATATCCTACAATTACCACCAGAATGGCAATTGCAACTATCGACCATTTCATGTTATTATCACCTATTTATTCACAAATTCTTCTATTTAACTAATTTTTAGATAAAAGTCTTTTTAAATTAATCAATTCACTTTTTAGTTAATTTAAACTAATAAATATAGAAAGTTACTATATATTTTTTACTCTTAAAACATTTACATGAACAACGATAAAACATGTGCCGCAATACCACCCACCACTATAGCCGTCACCAAATTTGCAGCGGAAATAACACTGGCCGCCTTCACTCCAAATTCTCTGATGAGAATACTGATGGTAGAAAGACAGGGAATATATAACATACCAATTAATGCCAGAACAATGAACTGAACTGGTGTTAGTGCCAGGGAAAGATCGGTACCCACAAATGAAACCAGGGTTAGAAGAACGAATTCCTTTCGAACAGCCCCTACAATTAATAATATCCCTGCAAACGCTGGTAATTTCAACCAACCCACAGTTAAAGGAGCCATTAAATTACTTATGGGTTCTAATACGCCTAAAACATAAAATAACTGAATTAGAGCACTTCCTGCTATGAATACTGGGAAAACAAGATAAGTTAATGACTTTGTACGGTTCCATGTCTGTTTAAGAATTACCGATGCAGATGGCATTCTTAAAGAATGTATCTCCATAATTAGACTGGTAGATTCTCCAGGCATAGCTTTAAGGGCTAATTTTCCCATTATAAAAATTATTATCAAATCCAAAACGTAAAGAGCAAGAGCCCACCAGATGCTTACAAATATTGCCACTAAGCTGAGAATGATTATGGTTCTAGCAGAGCAAGGAGCGAATGTTATGGCAAATGCTGCCAGTAATCTTTCTCTTCTTGTTTCAAGAATTTTAGTACTGTCAATGGCCGGGACACTGCATCCGTAACCCAATATAAGAGGTATAAGTGCCTTCCCGTGTAATCCTATTTTCTGCATAAAACTATCCATCATAAAAGCCACACGGGTTAGAAGACCTGAGTTTTCAATGTAGGATAACATGATATAAAATGGAATTACAAATGGAACTATCAGAGTTAATCCGGCTACTAAACCCCCAAATGCACCATTCCATAGGACAGCCAGAGCAGGACCGGATAGTGCCGGATCCACTGGTTGGAAAAAGCTCATTGCATTGGTGATTAATTCTGATATAAAATTACCCAGAACAAAGGTCCAAATTAAAAGTCCTAATATTACCATTGCCGAGGTAAAGTAACCATAAATAGGGTGTATAAGAATTTTGTCTAATTTTTCAGATAATGTAATTCTATATCTTGTTTGTTTTTGAGCACCGGCAGCTATTCTGTTGGCCAGTGTGTATCTTTCCGATGCAATGATGGAAAAAGAAGGTTCATCATGGATACGCTCTAGCTCAAGTGCCAGGTGATTGGCTAACTGAATTGCACCATCAGATAATATTTCTACCTTTTTAATGATTTCAGGATCATTTTCCAAAAGTTTAATGGCCACCCATCGGTTGGAATATCCCAAACCTAATTTTTCTCTTTCCAGAAAGTTTTGGAGCTCTTTAACTGCTTTTTCAACTTCACCACCGTATTCAATGGCTGTTTCGGATATTTTTTTATCTTTAGCTATACTAATAGCTTTTTTTATTAGTTTTTGTAAGCCTTCACCACGAATTGCCACTGTGGGAACTACAGGAACTCCCAATGCCTTTTCTAATTTTTCAGTATCGACTTGGAATCCCTTGGCCCTTGCAACATCCATCTGGTTAACACAAACCACCATGGGGACTTCCATTTCCATGAGCTGCAATGTGAAAAATAGATTTCTTTCAAGTACCGACCCATCCACAACATTTATTACCACGTCTGGCTTTTCATTGGCTATGTATTCCCTAGAAACAATTTCCTCCATAGAAAAGGTTGAGAATGAATATATTCCCGGTAGATCAATTACATGGATCTTCTGACCATCGTACTGAAAATTTCCCTCAGCACGGTCAACAGTCTTTCCAGGCCAATTACCAACAACCTGATCTGAACCGGTTAAATAATTAAAAATAACACTTTTACCAACATTGGCATTCCCAGCAAGGGCTAGAGTAACATCACCAAAAGAGGAAAATTCATTTTTATCAAGAGTAGAAATCTTTTCTTCGTAATCGGATTTTTCAATACACTCGGGGAGTTTAACCATGTGCCAATGCTCCTTTGGATTCTGGTGTGTTCTCTTTTATGATCTCCACGAAAACATTTTTAGCAATATCTCTTCCCAGGGCTAGGTTGGATCCCCGGACCAGTAATTCCACTGGACCTTTAAATGGAGCAACTTCCAGCACACCTATTTCAGCCCCCATGGTTATTCCCATGTCCATTAATCTCCGTATAACTTTGTAATCGCCTCTGATGAACGAGACTTTTCCCTTTTCATTTTTTTCCATATCAGTAAGGGAAACCAGGTTTTTGTTACGTTTTCCCACTTCATTAACTTCTTCCTGTCTACGCATACGGCATTCTTCACAGGTTTTAAACTCAAAATCACATACTGGTATGAGTTCTTCGTCATCGGGGCATTCATCAGGATTTTCTAAGAGTTGGCATAATGCTCGTTCAGCATCATCAGAAAGAACATGCTCCATTTCACAGGCCTGATCATGAACCTTTTCCTTCTTTATTTTCAGCACGTCATGGAGAAATCTCTCCAGAAGTCTGTGCTTTCGGGTAATATTGGAAGCTATTTTATATCCTTCCTCAGTGAGAGTGACACCCTTATATGGGGAGTAATGAAGATAACCCTCTTTTTCAAGTTTCTTTACCATCTGGGTAACACTTGCCGGGGAGATATTAAGCATTTTTGAAATATTGGTAGTCTTCACCGGACGCTCTTTCAAGGAGAGCTTGTATAATACTTCAAGATATTCTTCAGCATTTTCGCTCAATGTTTTTTCAGAAGACATTTAGGACCACCTAAACTAATGTGGATTTAATAGTATATAAAAGTTAGGATAACCTAAGAACATTCATTTTTGAATCCAACTTACATTAGGTCTCTGATTGCATCTAAAACACATGTTAGAACTTATGATATTATCTTAAATTAAGAAGTTGACGAATGATTAATAATGAAGATTTAGAGTGATAATGAAAATTTCCTATGAAATAAAATTTCCTATGAAGATTTATTACTTGAGGATCAGGGAAGAAAATGGGATGAAATATTAATGGATAAAAAAAATTAAAATAAAAAAAAATGGTGTAAGTCCGGGGACTTACATCATTGGAGGCATACCACCAGGCATACCACCCATGTCACCCATATCAGGTTCACCTGAACCAGAGGATGCGATCATGTCGTCAATACGCAGTATCATTTCTGCTGCTTCAGCTGCAGATTGGATAGCCTGTTTTTTGACCCGTTTAGGTTCGATTACCTTGGCTTCTTTCATGTCGGAAACGTTACCATTGAATACGTCCAGTCCCATGTAGAAACTGTTTTCCTGGGCTGCCCTTAAGTCCACGATTGCATCGATCTGATCGATACCAGCATTTTCAGCCAGGGTTTTAGGGACTATTTCCAGTGCTTCGGCGAAAGCTGCGATTGCTAACTGTTCACGGCCACTGATGGTGTCTGCGTAGTCTCTAAGTCCTTTAGCCAGAGCTATTTCTGGTGCACCCCCACCAGCAACTACCTGTCCATCTTCCACTGTGGCTGAAACTACACCTATGGCATCTTCTACTGCTCTTTCCACTTCTTCGGCCACGTGTCGGGTACTTCCACGGAGGATGATGGATACTGCTTTAGGTTCGTCACATTCTTCCACAAAGATCAGTACTTCGTCGAAGATCTTCTTCTCGTAAACGTGCCCAGCGTGTCCCAGGTCTTCGGCAGTGAGTTCTTCGACATTGGTAACAACTTGAGCTCCGGTTGCTTTTCCTATGCGTTCCATGTCAGATTTTCTTACGCGTTTAACTGCTAAAATTCCTGCTTTGGCCAGTAAGTGCTGGGCCAGGTCATCAATTCCTTTCTGACAGAAGATAACATCAGCACCACTTTCAACAACCTTGTCCACCATGTCCTTGACCATTTGTTCTTCCTGTTCAATGAAGGACTGCATCTGGGCAGGGTCAGTGAGTTTGATCTTGGCATCAGTTTCCAGGTCTTTGACTTCTATAGGGTATTTTAAAAGAGCGATACTGGCGTCTTTTAAGTCTTTAGGCATGGAATTAATAGCTCTACTTTTGTCAATAACCACTCCGTTAACGATCTGTGAGTCATGGACAGTTGCTCCCTGTATTCTGTGGATGTTAATGTGGTCGGAATCAACTTCACCATCTTCTTCCACTTGGAGTACAGCATCTACTACCAGTTCAGCCAGAGGTTCCCGTGCTTTTTCTGTTCCTTTACCAGTCATGGCAGTCATGGCCACCATTTGAAGGGTTTCACGGTCACTGGCATCAATTGCTATCTGGTTTAGTAGTTCCTGTGCCTTGGCTGCTGCATTGCGGTACCCAATTACCAGAGTAGTAGGATGTATTTCCTGTTCCAGTAGTTCTTCTGCTTTTTTGAGTAGTTCCCCAGCAACAATCACTGCCGTGGTAGTTCCATCTCCCACTTCGTCTTCCTGGGTTTTGGCTACTTCCACCAGCATCTTGGCGGCGGGGTGCTCGATGTCCATTTCCCGGAGGATGGTTACTCCATCATTGGTTACTACAATATCACCCATACCATCAACCAGCATTTTGTCCATCCCTCTAGGACCTAGAGTAGTTCTCACGGTCTCAGCCAGGACTTTTCCAGCCATGATGTTCATTCTCTGAGCGTCTCTCCCTAAAACTCTTGAAGAGCCTTCGGGCATTATAATAATAGGTTGTCCTTGTCCACCTAATTGTGCCACAATATCATCTCCTTTTCTTCTCAATTGGTAATTTATCAGTGGGTTAGAGGTTATATAAATATGTTGTGGATGGGTATTTTCTTTAATATAAAATTAAATAATAATATAGGAGTTATTGTTTCAAAATGTGTTTATACCCCACATATTTCATTAATAAATCATAA
>JAUNXM010000046.1:6823-13894 GCA_030539815.1 Methanobacterium sp. | reverse complement strand
CAAAGATTGCCACTAAGGAAGATTCATCCTGTTCATGCTGTTCCAGTAATAGTATGGCTGGTATAATTGGGCAGGCCAAAGCAGTGGGTTATTCTGAGGATGAAATAAAAAGTATTCCTTCAGATGCCATATTCGGCCTGGGATGTGGTAATCCAACAGCATTAGCAGAGATAAAAAAGGGAGAAACCGTTCTTGACCTGGGATCAGGTGGGGGAATAGATGTATTCCTGGCTGCTAACAAGGTGGGTGAACAGGGAAAGGTTATCGGGGTGGACATGACCGAGGCCATGGTAGAGGCTGCCACCGAAAATGCTAAAGCAGGTGGTTATCAGAATGTGGAGTTTAAACTGGGTGAAATAGAGAACCTGCCCATTGAAGATGAGTCCGTTGGTGTTATAATCAGTAACTGTGTTATAAATCTAACACCCAACAAAGAATTGGCCTTTAAAGAGGTATTCAGGGTTTTAAAAGACGGTGGCCGGATATTGATATCGGATTTAGTCACCGAGGGGAAACTTCCTGATGAAATCCGTAAAAGCTTCCAAGCCTGGTCTGAATGTACCGCAGGGGCCATTGAAAAGGAAGAATATCTGGAAACCATAAGAAAAGCAGGATTTAAAGATGTTAAAATCATAGAAGGGCACTTTTTCACAGAAAAAGATCTCGATGAACGTCTGTTAGGGAAAATAATCAGTGTACAGGTAAGAGCATTAAAAGGAGAAACAATGAGTAAGAATAATAAAACTGCAAATTATGGGGAAAGTTTTGAAAAATCCTCTAAGAAAGATTTAGGGTGTTTTGGGGAGGGTGTTGAGAAGTCTCCTAAGAAAGATTTAGGATGTGGTACTGAAGTTGAAATGTCTGAAAAAGGCTTAGAAGAAAGTAGTGAATGCGGATGTGGATGCGGTGGAGAATTCCCGGATCAATCCCTCATTAAAAATCCAGATGAACCTGAAAATAGGGCAGGTCCTGATTTTTTTGAGTCATTCGAAAAATTTGCTCGTGCAATGGGCATCATAAGTATTGGATATACTCAAATTGCCCCGGAATTAATCAACACCGCAGAACCAGATTATCCCAATACCATTGTATTAACTCTGGAAATGGGTAAAGATATTATCAATACTCCTCATGGCCCGGAGGCCCAAAAACTAAATGATGCCACCTATGCCAAACTGGGTAACATAACCTACGCACTATCAGACTTTATCAGGGGTCACGGTTTCGCCACTCAAGTAGCCCATCCCTATGGAAGTATGGTAGGTTTCTCCCAACTTGGTGAAAAAGCAGGTTTAGGATGGATCGGGCAAAGTGGTCTTCTAATAAGTCCTGAACTAGGTCCACGGCAGAAAATATCAGCTATATTCACTAGTATAGAAAATCTACCTCAGAAAACTGATGATAACCATTCCTGGATATCTGATTACTGTGAAAAATGCGGTAAATGCATTAAAGCATGCCCTGAAAAGGCACTGATTGCAAGTGAAAGCTGTTGCGGTGGAAGAACAACCGAATTCATACAAAAACGTTGTATTGGTTGCAGTCATGGATGTACCTACTGTATAGAAGACTGTCCATTTGATGAAAAGGGATATCAACATGTTAAAGACAAATTTGATAAAATGAATGCAAAATTAGCTGAAAAGAAATCAAGGTCATGTTGTTAGGGGCTAGAAACGATAACTAAATACACTAAAACGAGTATTCAACTAAAAATACGGAAGGAGATAATATGAGTGAGAAGAAGATTGCCCTAGCAGCCTGTAGTGGAATGAGTCCTTATGGCTTAGTTACCCGTGTAACATCAGCAGACACAGTTGCAGAAACTGATAATACCATATCCATCTGTATGGGTGCTACGTCTGCTGATCGGGAGGGATTTAGGAATTTAATTAAAAAATATCCCATAATAGCCCTCAGTGGATGTGACGGGGACTGCACCCTTAAAATATTAGAACAAAAAGGAGTTAAACCTGCTAAAAACATTAACGTCATGGAAGAACTCAATAAAGCAGGTTTAAAACCCACAGATGTGTGTAGGTTGGATGAAAACGGGGAAAACTGTGTTAAACACATGAAGGAAAAAATAATAAAAGAATTAAAAGAGTTTGAATAAAAATTAACTTTTTATTCATCTAAATTAGTGTATTAGTTACTTAAAATAGTTAATAAGTGGGCTGGTGATGTCAATTAAAAAAATCCAGGATGTTCTCTCCTTCAATGAAATACAAAGGGAAAATCTACTGGGCATGCTAAAAATTGAAGCAAGGCTTATTACCCTCCAGGACCTTATGCAGGCCAGTTACTTCCTTATTGATGATGCCCAATATATTCAGGGAAGTTATCGTAAGGAATATATTAAAGCATACACCATGGCATTTATTAACCGCATTAAAGAGGTAAAAGAATACCAAAATTCTAATAACAAACCATTGGATGTTCAGGAAGTTCATGATGCCGTGGCACTACTTCTAAAACAGGAAAAACAGGTCGGGAGTGAAGATGGATTCGATCCAGCTTTTTTCCAGATTTATAAGATTATTTCCATCTACACCACTTTCATACTAGAGGAACCAGTGCATCCTGTGGGCACACCTTTCCCGGGTGGTTTAACTGTTAAATATGATGGTGAAAACTACCTTTGCCCTGTAAAGGAAAGGCAAAAAGACAACCCGGGGGCGGTTTGTGGGTTCTGTGTTGCGGAACAGGATCCGGAGACTATCTAAAAAAAATAATTTAAGAATAGTATTAATTGTGAAGAACATATCCATGGGCATTGCAACCTTTTAACATACCTTAAAATGATTCTTTGATCCATTCTTTAATTTCATCTCTAATTTTTCGGAAGGCTTCAATCTTTTCAGGGTCAGTTCCATTAACTGCCACTGGATCTTCAAATGCTTCGTGGAAATAATTTTTTCCCCCTGGGAAAAAGGGACATACTTCCCCATCTCCTCCACAAACTGTGGCAACATAATCAAATTCCACACCCTCAAATTCCTGAAGACTCTTTGATCGGTGATGGGATATATCCACACCCAACTCTGCCAAAACTTTCACGGCATAAGGGTTCACATCATTTGGATTAATTCCTGCACTACACACTTCATAATGTTCTCCATGCAGTGATTTCAGAAGACCCTCCGCCATTTGGGACCGTGCCGAGTTATGGTTGCAGATGAATAGAACGGTACTTTTATTTTGCACTATCATGGGTATCTACCCCTAAATAAGATATCCATATATTTAAATATATCATTTACTAAAGAATGCTCATGAAATCATGCCAAATTGGTGATGGGGAAAGACCAAATCAACAGCAACTGGAAAGATTGGAAGAGATTTCCTCCCAAATTCCTGCTGAAGATGTATTATATGAAAATGCAGACGTAATTAAGGCTATTGCTGATCCAACCCGACTTAAAATACTCCATTTATTGAAACATGGCGAATTATGTGTTTGTGAAATCATCATGGCCTTGGAAAAACCACAACCAACAGTATCCCACCATTTGAACATCCTGAAAAAGGCCGGATTTTTAAAATGGCGTAAGGATGGAGTTTGGGTACATTACAGTCTGTCCAATACAAAAATTACCGATATGTTGGATGAATTACTCCAAAATAGATAAAAAAATTCCTGATTTTTCAGATGAATTTCTCGAAAAAAGATTAAAAGTGATTAGTCTCATAAAAGGATGATTTTTCGCAGATTACCAACCAAATATTGATGTATATCTAGGCTCGGATCGATTTTTAACAATGAATTTTAGCAATATCTTGTTGCTAGAGTGTATCTTATTTCATTATGGGGCAGTGATTAATTCAAGTGGAACCACCAGTTATTCATAGCTGCTGGTTCCATACTAATGATGTAGTCGGGATATTCTAAAATTAGGCAGAATTAAGAGTTATTTAGTGAATCGTTTCATTACTTCACGGGCTGACTTGGTTTTCACCAGTATGGAAACCTTCATACCCTTTTTTAGGACTATGTCTGGTTTGGGAATGGTTATATCTCCATTTTCATAAACTGCTACAATTATAAAGTCTTCAGTAGGGCTTATATCTCCTACTCTCTTACCCACCACTTTCTCATTTTCAAGGTTAAAATCTAGTAGTTCTGCATCACCCTTCCCCATCACCACCAGGTCCGCTATTTTAGGGCGAATAATCAGTTTTTCCAGGTAACTGGCCGCGGTGATTTCCGGGCTGATAACCGAGTCAATGCCCACCTTACGAAATGCCTCGGCATGGCTGGGTTCACTTACCCTGGCAATGATTTTAGGAAGTTCAAACTCCCTCACCAGGATACATGCCAGGAGGTTGGCTTCATCATTTCCTGTTGCGGCAACAAAAACATCTGCACTGGATACATTAGCCTCTTCCAGGGTTTTGGTGTCGGTACCATTACCACAAATCACCAGTGCATCTAGTTCTGCTGCAGCATTGGTGCATAAATTTTCATCATTTTCAATCAGGGTAACATCATGACCATCTGCAATTAAAAAAGAAGCCAGATTTAATCCGACTCTTCCACCACCCATTACAACCACGTACATCTCGAAACACCTTTTAAGTAGCAATAATTCTTATAATGACCATAATAACCCGTGCTAATCATTTTTAAGATTTAAATATTTGGAAATGATTGTGCACCATATAGAATTAGTCACCATCTATTAATAATTATACAGTTTATTCGGTAATTTTCTCTCTAGAATCCTAAACCAAAATGATAGGAGGACTTAAATATAGACCCTAAATTCCATATAAGTTTTCCGACAAACAGTAAAAACCTTATTCTAGGGTTTCTATATTATGAAGAATAATTATGATATTGGCTGGGATTAACAGGTTTTTACTGAATAATATCCGGTTAAAATAGGTTTAATGATGTAATAAACTATTTTTTCTAAGTTAAAGTTCCTAAAACAGATCCATTTAAAAATAAGTAAGATTTATAATTAAAATAATAAGGTGGGAGTTGTTTTTAAACTGCTCCGTGGGGTTGTTGTTGTTTTTTTAGTACTATGGTACTATCTGCCGAGTTTTTAAGGGCTATGCTGAAACCAGGTTCAGCTCCAATCACCAGAGTTTCTTTTCCATTTTCTTTGGCAATGTTGATCAGTGGTAAAAAATCAGTGTTCCTGGTCATCAGTGCCACAACATCAACGTTGGGATTGTGTATGGCTTCAAAAGCTTCCACTGCCATCTGAACATCTATGTCACCAGCCACAATAATAGGGGATAACCCCTGGTTAACTATGGCTTCAATAAGTTTATCTGATGCATACTGGTTAAGGAAAACCTTTCCCACCTTTATTTTCCCATAATCTGCCAGTATTTCTTGTACTACGTTTAAATCGAAGTCGAATTCCTTTCGTAGCATGTTAGGCCCATCAATTAATAAAGCAACGCTTTTAACATGGGATTCTCCCATTCGGGGAATATATTCTTTAAATTTTTCAAGGTTACGCATTTTTCCTCCTGGTTCTATTTCAAGGTAGACACGAGCCAGGTGTTTTAATATAATTTGTAAGGTTATTAATAATATATTATGGTTCTCATCATAGTTCTTAAATTTTGTTATATAAACTTTTTAATCTTCATGACCGTTTTCAAATGGTTCCAGTCATAACGATTCTTCATGTGGTCCTTTTAATTCTTTTGGAATTAATTGAGAACTACACTATTTTATTTAATCCAAATAATAAATAGCTATGCCCAAATTACACCCAAATATCTAACAAATTGGGGGAAGTTTAAGCAGCCCTAAATATTTATAATTGTCAAAAACTGCTAATTGGGGATAAAACTCTTAGTTGAACCTGAAAAAGTTAAAAAAAATACTCATTGGGGGGTTATTTCATTTTAATAACTGGGAACTGAACTTCGGTTAAAAGTTCACTTTCCGGAACTTCTTCAGGGTTGTTGAGATACACTTCAGTCACGGGGCCTACGATATCGTAACCATTTTCAACTGCATAATCCACCACTGCATGTATAACTGGCCCGACATCAGTGTATGGTCCTTTGTGAATAGCAGCAAGGACAGTGTGTTCGGGGATTTCTTTAATACCGATTTTATCTTCGGGTACTGCATCTCCTTTGAATGAAAATCCGATTTCGTATCTCAGATCTTCCTCAGCCACGTCTTCGGGGCTGTTATAATATGTTCCATAGATTCTACCGGTCATTTCAAGGTTTTTTCCCATAACCCATTGGCCTACTTCCTGTATGTATTCGGGAATCCTATCGTAACTTCCACTGTATGGAATATAGGCCACCTTGGCCTCTGCAATCCTTTTTTCTATTACTTCCATGGTTTCACCGTTACTTTGTTGTTTTTTATTTCTTAATATTATATTGATATTGTGGGGATGGCTACTTTTTAGCGAAACCTTTATATGTGGATTTCACCAACTATTCATAAAATTCAGTAAATACTGAAAATTAAAAAAATAGTAAAAGTTTTTAAACGGGGTTTAAAAAATGAATGAAATTCTAAAAACAATTAAAAATAGAAGAAGTATTCGTAAATATCAGGATAAGCAGATTAAAGATGAAGAACTGGAAAAAATCTTAGAATCAGCCATATACGCACCTAACGGGGCCAATACTCAATCATGGCATTTTACCGTAATTCAGAAAAAAGAGCTGATAAACCAGATCAATGAAGGGGCTAAGGAAGTGATGAGAAAGATGGACATTCCCTGGATTGCCAATATGGGGAAATCAGAGGACTTAAACATCTTCCATCATGCCCCCACGGCAATTATTGTGTCTGCCAATAAGGAAAGCCCCACTCCAACTGAAGATGCCTCAGCAGCAACACAGAACATGCTACTGGCAGCAGAAAGTATGGATATAGGGTCCTGCTGGATTGGATTTGCCAAATTCTATTTCCTCAACGAAGAAAATTTGAAAAAATTCAACATACCTGAGGGTTATGAAGTTCAATCTGGAATTACCCTGGGTTACAAGGTCGGAGAAAATTTAAACACCCCAACAAGAAATAAAAACGTTTTCACGTACTTCAGGTAATTTAAAAATTGGAAATGATATCAT
>JAUNXM010000046.1:0-6813 GCA_030539815.1 Methanobacterium sp. | reverse complement strand
TGGTGAATAATGAAGATTCTCCCAAGGAAGAATTTAAAAAAGCCATATATAACAGTTTCAGAGCTTTGGGGGTGGATGATTTCCCATCCATGTTGATGTCAGTTCTTCAAAGTGAGCCAGAAGAGATATCACTAGGTGAATTATCCCAGATGACTGGTTACAGTCTCTCTGCATTGAGCACCACTCTCAAGGCCATGGAAGAAAACAACATGGTGAAACGGTTTAAAAAACCAAAATCAAGGAAAGTCTACGTATACATGGATAAAGACCTGGTTACACTTTACACCGAGCTTCAGAAAAAACGTTATAACCAGTCATTACTTCCCTTTTTTCAAACACTACCTAGATTAATCCAGAAATATAAGGATAATGAAGATTTCAAAAGTGAAATAGAGATGTTGGAAGACTTTGGGGAGCAGTTGGAATTTTTAGATGAACAAAGCCGTAAATTCATTGAAGAGCTAGAAAAATGGAGAGATATCAGGGGAAAATAAAAAAAGAGGTTTTAAAAATGAATAAAAATTTAGATAATGAGCTAAATAGGAGTTCTAATTGTTCTCCGTTAAGTTCCATGTATTGTAATTTGAAGTTAAGGATAACTGGTGATCTCAAAGGTAGAGACCTTGAAAATCTTTATAACTGTAATTTATGCAACCAATGTCATCTTGCAGGAGTAAATCTAAGTGCAAGGGAGATAGGGGTGAAAAAAGGTATCATTGCCCGGCATGTTGCCGGAATTAGGGAAAACATCTCTGAATATGGGAATTCGTATGGAATTCAACCTGAAAATGCGAATAATGTACTTGCGAATAATAAATCTTCTAATGCGGAAACCATTCTCTTCAAAGGATGCACACCATCATATAAAACCCGGGAGATACTTAAAGCAGCGGATAATCTTCTGAAAGCTGAAAAAATTGAATACATTACTCTGGATAATGAAACCTGTTGTGGTAATATACTATTCAATTTGGGTGAAGTAAGTGCTGGTGAAGAAGCAGTAAGACGAAACATGGATAAATTTCAGCAAAGAGGAGTTAAAAGAATCATAACATTGTGTCCGGGATGTTATAATGCATTTAACAAATATTACCAGAGTTATGATGGATTCAATCCAGAAATAATATTGCTCGTTGATTTAATCAGTGAAATTACCATTGAAAGTGCAGAATTCACCATTCAGGATCCATGCCACGCACGGGAAAAGGGGTCAGTGGTGAGAAATTTCCTTCCTAATTCTAGTAATAAAACCAACAGTCCCTGTTGTGGAGCTGGAGCTGGGGTAATGGCTCATAACCCTGAAATAGCAACTAGTAAAGCATTTAAAGCTTTAGAAGATAATGAAATCACGGTGACTTATTGCCCATTCTGTTATCTTAATCTGTCCCGAGTAAAACCAGAAAAAGTAAAGGACTTTTACATGTTAATAAATGAAAACAGAACTTCCAACCCCGAAATCACCCTCTATTAATATATTAAAGGGAATAGTCTCTAATTTAAAATTATTTAGTGATTTCCACTTGAAATAATTTATCTATGAAATATTATACATTCCTAAGATGATTTAATATAAAAATAAGGCTTTAAATGGATTTAATGGATGTTTAGGGGGTTAAGTGAGTCATATTCATCACATTAAAACCCCATAATTATATCTTAAATGAAAAAAACTATTATTTTCATGACAAATTATTCTGATTTAAATAATTGGATGACCACCAGCCGGATTGAAACACTGGTAGATGGTATATTTGCCATTGCCATGACCCTTCTGGTTTTAAGTATTGGGGTGCCGGATGTATCTTCCGCATTAACTGAAGCAGCATTTCAACAGCAATTAGGGGATCTTTTGCCTAAAATACTGATGTATGCTCTCAGTTTCTGGATACTTGCCGGATTCTGGAGGGTAAATCACCAGCAGTTCTTCTTCATTAAACGTTCCAACGCCACCATGATCACCATCAATGTTTGTTGGCTACTTTTCATAGCATTGGTTCCATTTTCCACTGAAATAATCGGTGAATTTGGCAGTTACTTCACTGCCAGTGTAATATTCCAGTTGAACCTTTTCTTTGCCGGTGTCCTGTATTGTGTTAACTGGATCTATGCAGTACGTAAGGGATTGATAGATGAAAATTTAGATGAAGCATCCCAGAGAATGGTTACCCGGACCAGCATGATTTTACCATTTTTATCCCTAATAGCCCTTGCATTGTCATATTATGTTTTTGCCTGGGCTAATTTGGTGTACATGGCCCATCCAATAATTAAAAAATTAATCCAGTGATTGATGGGTGTAGGGATGGATTTTAATCCCTTATCTCATCAAATACTCTTATTTTATTAGTAGGGCCGTTATCCATTCACTAATTCCTTTTTTATTAAAAAAAAGATACTACCCTTTCACCACTGGGAACTGTACTTCAGTTAAAAGTTCACTTTCTGGAACATCATCTGGGCTGTTGAGATAACTTTCCAGAACTGGTCCCACAATCTGGTAACCTTCCTTCTGAGCATATTCAACCAGGTCCATGTAAACTGAGGCAGCATCTCCGTATGGTCCTTTGAATATGGTGGAAACCACTTGATGTTCAGGCACTTTTTTTATCTGAATATCCCCTTCACCAACTAATTCACCAACAAAAGCAGCACCTACTTCCCAATCCAGTTCTTCTTCAGAGACTTCCATGGGATTGTTATAATACATGCCGTATACTGGTATCTGTATCTCCACATCCTGGGTCATTAGCCACCCCACCACTTTTCCAAGAGTTCCTGGTATCTGCACATAACTACCTTTCGTGTGTATATATGCCATCTGCTGCTGGGGAATCCTTTTAATTTCTATTTCCATGTTCACACTCCCAATACCTTTTTGATTAAATGTAAACGGATATATAAATGAATTTTTTCCAAGGGTTTGAAAAGTATTATTTAACTTTTGATATAATCATCATAATTCTTATTAATCCAGATGGATATATTAGATTCACACGTCTTAGATAACACATTCTACACGAGTGACAAAATGGTTAGTTTCACCTTCCTTGACTTAATAGATCCTGAAAGAATAAGGAAAATACTGGAAACATTCCACGATCTAACTGGTATAACTCCTACTTTGATTGATTCTAAGGGTAATATTTTAACCTGTCCTGATGGAACTTGGGTTGCAGCGGGCTGGCAGGATATTTGCATCAATTTTCATAGAAAGCATCCAAAAACACTTAAAAATTGTTTGGAAAGCGATACACATCTTTCCCGAAATTTAAATGAGGGTGGGAAATATTCCTGTTATCATTGCCTCAATGGATTGGTGGACATGGCAGTTCCAGTATACGTGGGTGGTGAACACCTAGCCAATGTATTCGCTGGCCAGTTTTTTTTCAAGCCTCCAAATGAGGATTTCTTCAGAAAACAGGCCCAAAAATTTGGATTCCATCCAGAGGAATATATCAATTCTTTAAGGAAAGTACCGGTTTTTGATGAGGATTACATTCATAATGTAATGAAATTTCAGTTGGAACTAGCTGAAATAATCGGTGAAAAGGGGTTTAAGGAGAAAATACTTCTGTAAACAAATGAAGAGATTTAAAAAATTCTTAAATAATTGCTGAAAGTTATAACTTCCGTGCCGATTCCCATGGGTATTGTTAACTCTCAAAATGGAACCATAGAACTATTAAACGATAAATTCACAGAATCTACTGGTTATAGCTTGAATGAAGTACCTAACATGAAAACATGGTGGGAAAAAGCTTTTCCTGATGAATTCACCCGTGAAAAAAACAGAAATGATTGGATTAATCTTAGGAAAAATGCGGAATCAACTGGGGAAGATATTGTTCCTGTGGAATCTGAAATCACATCACAATCAGGATCAAAAAAATTATTCAGATTTTATTTGCGTCCCATGGAAAACTTTGACATTGTATCCATGGTGGATTTAACAGAAATAAGTGCTGCTGAAAAAAAAGAGCGTCAGTACTATCAGGAACTCCAAACCATAAATGAAACATTACTAAAACTTCTTGAAGTGAAAAATGATGTGGAAATATTCAAGATAATAGCTAGATCAGTTAAAAATCTTTTACCATATTCGGTGATTACCATCAGTTCCCTGACACCGGATAAAAGACACTTTGAAATTGTGGATATCTTGGGAATGGAAAAATTCAAAGATGTCATAAAAAAATTCAAGATAGACCCATTGGCCCTGACTTTTCCTATTGATGAAATAGAATCAAAACAACTATTAAAGCACCAGGAGGGAGAACTGGTCCGCTCTCAAGATGGTATATACGGGGTTGTAATGAATAAAATACCTCGTAAGGTATGTGAATTAATTGAAAGATACGTGAATATTGGTGAAATTTACAGCATTGCTTTTTTATGGGAAAAAAATCTTTACGGTGGTTTGATTATTCAAATCCCTCAAGGAGAAACCCTCCAACATAAGGAGGTTATTGAAACCATTGTACACCAAGCTTCCATTGCCATTCAGCGTATTCAGGCCGAAAAAGAACTGATTAAAAGTGAAGACAAATACAGAGCCTTCATCAACTCCACCTCAGATTTTGCATATATCAAGGATAACCACTTCCGATACATAATGGTTAACCAGGCTATTATAGGGTTTTTCAACAGATCTGAAGATGAAATACTTGGTAAAACTGATTTTGAGTTAATGTCCCTTGAATCGGCCCAGAATTGTCGTGAAACTGATGTAAAAACTTTAAACGTGCAAAAAATGATTGTCACTGAAGAAATTTTGGGTGAGGGGGTATATGAATCTGTGAAGTTCCCGGTGAATCTTGGAGATGAAAAAATTGGTGTAGGGGCCTTTATCCGTGATATTACTGATAAAAAGAAGGCTGAAAAAGCCCTGAAAGAATCTTTAGATGAAAAGGAAGTCTTGCTAAGAGAAATTCACCACCGGGTTAAAAATAACATGCAAATTGTTTCCAGCCTCTTGAATCTCCAGAAAAAGTTTGTGGAAGAGGAAGAAACTATTAACATAATGTTAGAGAGTCAGAACCGGATAAAAACTATGGCCATGATTCATGAAAAACTTTACCAGTCCCCTAATCTAAGGAGTATAAATTTTAAAGAATACACTGAAAAACTGGTTAAAGACCTTTTTTACTCCTATGATCAAAAATTAGGGAAAATTAAAACTGTGTTCAACATAGAAGAGGTTAAAATAGGCCTGGACACAGCCATTCCTTGTGGTTTGATATTGAATGAACTGGTAACCAATAGTTTTAAATATGCATTTCCCGATGATATGTCTGGTACAATTACCATTGAATTCAAAACAGAAGGAGAAAATTTTATTTTAATAGTATCTGATGATGGAGTGGGGGTACCTGGCGATATTAATCTGGGCACTATGGAAACTTTAGGTTTTCAGTTGGTTACCAGCCTGGTAAAACAGTTAGATGGCACAATACATATGGATAGGTCCCGTGGAACATCATTCACCATCATATTCCAGGAACTCCGATATAGGGCCCGCTTATAGGTATTTTATCATATTAAAGTAATCAAACTCAGTAAAGTCAAATCGCTATTATCATGGAAACTAAATTTTGGAACATAAATACCCAATTATATTATCTCCACCAACTTCCACGGAATCAATTTTAAATCCTGATTTCACCAACAGCCCTTTCATAATCCAGTCGTAAGTGCTGAATTCATCTTTTAAATGAGTAATGGTTTCACGGGCCATGGAATCACCAGCAAGATCCTGCATATCATTTATCATCCCTTCAAGGGCTCTTTGATGATCCTGAACTTTGAAAGTGAATACCACGTCAAAAAGATACAATTTTCCCCCTGGTTTTAAAATCTCAGCCATTTTAAAAAGTGCCACTGACTTCCAGAAATCAGGAAGATGGTGCAATGCTAATACAGAGATGATTTTATCCACTTCACAAGATGGGTCATGATTGTAGCTTAAAAAACCAGCATGAAATGTTCTAATATTAGTTATATTCCTTTTAATGGCCTTTTTCTTAAGGATGTCCAGCATCGTCATTGAAACATCAACACCAATAACCTTCTGACAGTGTTTGGCCAAATTTAAGGTAATCCCTCCGGTTCCACAACCAAACTCTAGGACTGTGTCTTTAGGTTTAATATTTAACCTGTGAACTATCCCTTTTGTTTCTTCTACAAAATCACGGAACTGGTGTTGATTATCGTATTCCCGGACTATTTCCGGATTTGAATAATCAACTCCAGATTGTTTTTCGTTATAATACCATTCTGGTTTCATGTTTTCCCCCACATAATACTCGAAAGATACTTACATTCCTATTTTTTAGATCTTTATTCCAGCCATTCTGTTCATATTTCTTTATGTAGTTCATTAGATTATCTACTGCACATCCATTATTTAACCCAGAACCAGCTAACCTACAATCTCACTATAGGGAACTATTGGGGAATAATGGCTAATCATAGAGAATTATGTATATCAGTTGGTGCTATTTTAGTTATATACGATAAAATCATTTATAATGAAAAACTTAACTGGAATCAGGGATTTTTATGAGTTCTTTAAATTTTGAGAATCTAAAGGCATTAGCAGAGAGATTTGTGTCTCAACTGTTACAGAATAATTATGATAAAGCAGCCAGTCAGTTTGATGAACAGATGAAATCTTTTTTGTCCGAGGTCAAACTAAAGGAGTCATGGGAAGATTTAACTACGCCGGCTGGTGATTTAATCCAGATGGGTGTTCTGCAAACTGCAGAAATGGAAGGACACCGGATTGTTAGCATCAGGTGTCAATATGAAAGGGCT
>JAUNXM010000224.1 GCA_030539815.1 Methanobacterium sp. | reverse complement strand
AATCTGTGATTAATTACATATTAATCTAAGAATTATCAAATAAACAGTGCAGAAGGATTTAGGTAAAATTATGAAAATAGGATATTTTGGACCAGCAGGAACCTTCACTGAAGAAGCTGCATCCCGGTTAGAGGGTGAACTGGTACCTTACCCCACCATACCAGAGGTGTTTGAAGCGGTCCACACAGGTGAAGTGGATTTGGGGGTGGTGCCCATAGAAAATTCCATCGAAGGATCAGTGGGGGTGACCCTTGATCTCCTGGCCCACCAGTACCTCCTTAAAATCAGGGATGAAATAATACTCCCCATTAATCATAACCTTCTCATAAGTCCAGATGCGGAATTAAGGGATGTTGAGATGGTTTATTCGCATTACCAGCCACTTTCACAGTGTCGAATGTTCCTGGAGAAAATGGGTGTACGAACCCAGGCCACAGGCAGCACCGCGGCTGCCGCGGAGATGATAAGAGATGATAAAAAAGCAGCTGCCATTGGAACCCTACGGGCAGCAGAGCTATACGGTCTTAAAGTAGCAGCAAAGAATATCCAGGACCATGCCAATAACATGACCCGTTTTGTGGTGGTGGACCAGGAGGACCACACTCCCACTGGTAGGGACAAAACATCAGCGGTGTTATGCCTGTCTCGGGATAGGCCCGGAGGGCTCTATGAGATACTTGGAATATTCGCCCGGGAAAACATAAATTTAACTAAGATAGAGTCCCGTCCCTCCAAGGAGAAACTTGGAAGCTACATCTTTTTCGTGGATATGGAGGGTCACCATAGGGATTTAAAAATCATGAATGTTATAAATAGGGTAAGATCAAAGGTAGGATACATAAAGATTTTAGGATCATATCCTCAGGAAGGAGATGATTAGAATAGTTTCAAGTAAAAAAAAGCTGGACCAGACATTGGAAGAGCTTGAATTAGAGTACAGTAAAGGAAACATATCCAAGAAGGAATACTTCGCCCAGAAGAGGGATATTGGCCGGGAAATGGAAACCCTGCAGACCGCTGAAAGAGTTCGCCGAATGCAGCAGGGTCAGGGATCTGAAAAAACCCTGGACCACTGGACCGATGAGGAAGAAGAGAAGAAAAAACTGGCTGATGAAGCTGAAAAGCAGGAAATGCTTAAAAAATATATTACCAAACCGGAATCCATTAAAACCAAATCCCGGGAACTGCCCAGCAGGGAATGGATGGGTAAACGGGCAAAAATAGGGCTAGTGGCCTTTGTTTTACTGGCATTTGTTGTGGGGACCTCATTGGGGGCCATGTTCATAACCAAACCCAGTGAAGTGCCTCAAGTATCCATGTCCGTGAATGCCAGTGCATTTTTACCAGAACCAGTTAAAAATAACACCACCACCACCACTCCTAGTAACTACACGGTAACCAAGACGCCTACAACGACCACAACCAAGGCCACTCCCACGCCCACTCCAACACCGGCACCTACACCAACACCAACACCAGATCCGAGTCCCGGTAATAATACAGGTTGATGGATAAAATTACTTTATCCACCATATTATTTTACCAAAAAACTTGAGGGAATAATTCTCCCTTTTTTGTAGTTTTTTCAAATAACATCAAAAGAATTTATCAAATCAAATAAGGTTCACCTGGTTAAAATAAGATGGCACTGATTAATGGAAAATCGATGAAGTAGAATCAAATTATAGGATTAGTTAATTTAATTTCCAATTGATTATAGTACAAATTTAAAGAAATGGATAAACGGTAACAGGTGTTTGTTTTATGAATAAAATTCTCCCCTTAATTGCAGCCATGGTAATGGTGGTTCTAGTGTCAGGATGCATTACCAACGAAGATAAGGCCAACCAGACCAATAATTTCTCCCAAAACGGTGTTTATTTCCAGTACCCCATATCGTGGGGTGTTGCTTCAGTAACTTCACCCAATGGGGTGGCTGCAGTGGGAGACCCCACCACCGTGGTTAATGGAACCCCTACCACATCGGTGGTAATCCAGAAGGCAAACATAACCACAGGAACCACTCTTAAAACAGCCTATGATCTTAACTACGCACAATTCTTCAATAAAACTGGTAAAAACAAGGTTTCAGAGGCAGAACTCACTCTTAACGGTGCTAAGGTTTATGAAAACGTGTACACATCCTCGGAGGAGGGAGTGGCCAAGAAGTACCGCGCAGTATGGATCCAGAAAGGCAGCACCACCTACGTGATCCTGTGCAGTGCCCGTACAGAAGCCTACGATGCCCAACAGGCCAACTTCGACCTGGTGATCAACAGTTTCCAGGCAACATAATAGGCATTTATCTAAAATAATTTTTTTTCAATGTTTTTTTATTATTTCACCTTTTTTCACGGTTTCCGCATCCTTTATGTTTTTATTTCTCATCCTTTTCAATTCTCATTT
>JAUNXM010000045.1:1949-13965 GCA_030539815.1 Methanobacterium sp. | reverse complement strand
TCCCAAGGGTAAAGAAGACGTACTACCTCTGGATATTTTAACTTACCAGGATTTCAAGAAGGAAAGATTTGACACCTTTAACCAGGCTGCCGATGAGTTCTACAGTGGAAAGGTGGGTGCGGATATCAAGAAGGTCCAGGAGGATGTCTGGGCTAAAGAAGTGGGTAAATATGAAAAGAGACTCCGTATACAGGAGGAAACCCTGGAAAAGTTCCAGGAAACCATTGTTGATACTAAAAAGAAGGGCAACCTTTTATACTCCCATTACTCTGAAATTCAAAATCTCCTGGACATTATCCACCAGGCCCGGGAGAAATTTTCCTGGATGGAAATCGCCTCCAAACTTAAAAAGGCCCGTAAAGAGGGTATGAAAGAGGCACAGATAATTGAATCCATGGATAAAATGGGAGTGCTCACCCTTAACCTGGAGGATGAACGGGTTATTGTGGATGCCAACTTGGAAATCCCTGAAAATGCCGAGAAATATTATAACAAGGGTAAAAAGGCCAAGCGGAAGATCAAAGGAGTTAACATTGCCATTGAACGTACCCGTAAAGACGTGGAACGGATGCGTAACAAGCGGGAACTGGCCCTGGAACGGGTGAAAGTTCCCCAGAAGAGGGTGCGCAGGGAGCTTAAATGGTTCGAAAAGCTCCGCTGGTTCTTATCCTCCGATGGATTGCTGGTTATTGGTGGCCGGGATGCAGGAACCAATGAATTAGTGGTGAAGCGCTACCTGGACAACCAGGACATCTACCTCCACTCCGATATACACGGTGCTCCATCGGTGGTGATTAAAAAAGGTGAAATGGAGGAGATTCCCGAATCATCCATAATGGAGGCCGGTTCCCTGGCAGCATCATTTTCCAGTGCCTGGAGTAAGGGTTACGGATCTCAGGATGTTTACTGGGTGCACCCGGACCAGGTTTCCAAAACACCCCAATCAGGGGAATTCGTAGCCAAAGGGGCATTCATAATTAGGGGCTCACGTAATTATCTCAGGGGAATACCCCTCAAGATAGCGGTGGGTATTGTGGATTACGAGGGAGAAAGGATCATGGCCGGTCCAGCAGAATCAGTATCCAAATACACTGATAACTACGTGGTCTTAAAACCTGGTTTTACCAAGAAAGAAGAAATTGCCAGGGCAGTTCTTAAAAAAATAGACCCTGAAAGAATTCTGTCACTGGAAGATGTGATCCGGGTGTTACCATCGGGTAAGTGTGATTTTGTGGATAACCGAAGAAGGTAATCCATTCCCCACATATTTTTTTTTATAATCTAATATTTTTTTAAGATAAATGAAATCTATAGGTTTTAGGATAAATGAAATCTTTTAGAATTTTCATTCTTAGATAAATATAAATTTTTCAGATTTTCAATGTAGATAAATAACAGTATTCAAATGAATTTTTAGGTATTGAAATTCAAAATAAATAGATAATAATTAAAATAGTGAGGATTTATCAAAGAAATGAGAACATTAAATCATTAAAATTTTTCTCTTTCCTTGATCTTCTTTTTCAGGAGGTAATTAATGTCAATCAGGTATTTTCCTTCTTCATCAGAAACTATCACCGATTCATCAGAGATCAGGGATTCCAGGTTAACCTCGTAGACCCCGTGTTCCTTGACCATAATGGTCTCCACCGAGTTGGCCTTTATCTCCTTTATCTCTTTGACCTTTCCTTCCTGGTGGAATTCGAAGAATTTACTACCACAGTTGGGGCAGCCCTTTAGGATCAAGTCTTCTGAATCTTGGTATTCCTGGCCGCACTTAATACAGCGATGCATCACTACCACCGAGGCTGGCCACCATGGACAGGAAGTTGGACTTCCTTTTCACTGCTTTCATTACATTAGCCGGGCCAATAATGGTTATACCCACTGTTTTCTTCTTGGAAAGTCCGAAAAATGAGCTTTCATCCTTTTCCAAGGTGTAAATATCAATACCCATGAAGTTTTCCACATCGATCTCCCGCATGGTGGTTTCAATGAGCTCTGCCTCTTCTTCTGGAGCCAGGCCACCCTCGATGACCAGGAGCTCACCCCTTTTAACCTTTTCCACAATCATTGATATTTTTTCAATACTGCTCTGGGCTTTAAGGGCGTCTGATGAGAGGAAATCCATTTTGAGACTGTTGGTATCAGCGTCATCCATATCTATCACCTGTTAGTTAAACCTCTCCACCATGGCCTGGTACAGTTTATCGGTGTTTTCACCGTGGAGGGCTGAGATGGAAACCACTTTATGCTGGGGGAACACTGAGAGAATCCTTTCAGGATTGGATTCTGGTAGATCCACCTTGTTGGCCACAATTACAAATGGTATTTTACGGGCTTCCAGGTTACCGATTATGGTAATGTTAGCCTGGGTGAGGGGGTCCTTGGTGGAATCTACCACCAACAGGACACCAGTAACATCATCTAACCATTTTATAGCTTCTATTATGCCCTTGGTGGCTTCTTTAGCCCTTTCTTTGGCTTCTTGTTCCGATAAGCCATATTGTAGGAAGTTTTTATAATCGATCTTGGTGGCAATTCCCGGGGTGTCAATGATGTCGAAATCCAGTTCCACACCATCGTAGCTTAGGGTAACCCTTTCCTGCCGGTAGACTCTCCTGGTTTCGTGTGGTATTTCTGAAACCAGTCCCAGGGATTTCCCGGTCCAGTCTCTGGTCATCCGGTTGGCCAAGGTGGTTTTTCCAGAGTTGGGGTGGCCGTAGAATCCTATTTTTAGTTTTTTTTCTTTTCCAATTAGTTTGTTGAAGATGTCTGTGAAAAATTTCTTTCTGAAAATGCGCATGATATCGACCATTAAATCACTCTTGGTAGGTTTCACCGGGTTTAAGCACTGTTACTTTGGTCTCGGTATTTTTTTCAACTATTTCTTTGAACTGGTAAGGGTCCTGTTCTATGGGTGGGAATGTGTTGTAATGCATGGGTATTATGACTTCCGGTTCAATCCAGCTGGCGGCAATGGAAGCTTCCATTATCCCCATGGTATATCTGTCCCCTATTGGCATTAATGCAATTTCTGGCTGGTAAATATCCCGTATTACTGTTTTCATGTCACCGAAAATACCGGTGTCTCCGGAGTGGTAGATCTTCCTCTTATTTTCCAGTTCCAGGATGTAACCACAGGAACTTCCACCGGGCCCGATTCCATCTATGAAGTCCATGTCTGAGGAGTGGATGGCATTGACCATGGTGATCTTTATACCTGCAGCTTCAATGGTTCCTCCCATGTTCATTCCCATTGTTTCCAATCCCAGTTGGGAGAGGTAAACTGAATGCTCGTGGTTACAGACAATTAATGCATTGTTTTCCCTGGCTATTTCCACGGTGTCACCGAAATGATCGTTGTGTCCATGGGTGACACATATGATGTCGGCTTTAACTTCTCCAGGGTCAAGTGGGCAGGAGGGGTTCTCTCGGATGAATGGATCAATCAGGATATTGGTATGGTCCGTTGATACGTGGAAGGCAGAGTGTCCCAGCCACTGGATCTTCATTCTTTCAGCCCCAGATCCACTTCCTGGGATATGCTCCAGGCATCATCAAACATTCTTTCAATTTCCAGTATGGATTTTTTATCCTTGTAGATGACTCCCACTTCGTAACTTTCGTATATGGGGTCGGTGGATATTATAAGACCGTTACTTTCATCAGCCACCACCGCCACGGTGTGGACGTGGGGCATGGTTCTTATCTGGACATCCTTTTCCTGGAGGAGCTTTATTAATTCCACTGATGCATCATCGTCTAAGCTTGCTTCCTGGATTATGATCCGGCTTTCAGTGTCCATGAACTTTTTAAGGATTCCCACGTCAATGTTACGCACCCAGGGGTACATCATCAGTAACTTGCTCTCGGCAGTTACTATGGTGTCCTTCATGGCTCCCTGAACATCCTGGGCCTCGAATGACCAGATTATGGAGGGTTCAGTGGAATCAGTCTTCAACTTATCAATGGTTCCCTTAAAAGAATCTAACCTTTCATCGATGATGCTTTCAATGTCCTTAGCATTCTGGATGTAGTTTTCCTTGAGTTTGTCCAGCCTGTTTTTAACGAACTGGTCATCCCGTCCAGTTCGAGTTTGCAATTCCTTGAGTCTTTCCTTGTCAGCGGTTTCCAGTACTGATTTAGGGGCGGGAATGATCTTATCATCCTTTTCTTTAAGTTTGAATGGTTTAACCTGGGGAGGTTCAGTTTCTTTCGTTTCAGGAGCTTTTTTAACCGGGGCAATTCTTTTAGGTGGCTCTTTAGGTTTAGTGGCCAGGTCAGGAGGTAAAGTGGTTGATTTCTCTGAATTTGGTGTCTTTTTTATGGCACCAGTGGTTTCCGTCTTTTTTTGTGGTTTTATAACCTTTTTCGGTTTTATGATATTTCCAGGGGGACTTTCCTGTTCCCTTTTTGGAGGTGGTGTGGATGTGGTTGATGGTCCGAATTTTGCCTGTTGTTTAACCCTTGGTTTGGGTTTAATGGGACGGGCTTCTGAAGACAGAACTGGTTCTGATGGTTTTTTATCTTTAACTGGCATTTTTTTGGGTTTAACCGGTGTGGCACCTGGTTTCTTGGGAATTTTTGCCTTTTTTGACCCGGGCATGGCCCCTTTGGATAAATCTATTTTGCTACCGAAAAATATCACTAAAATAAGTCCTAAAACCGATGCTATTAACCCTATAAAGAAAGCTAACGGGTTAGGTGGGATGTTAAAACCCAGGTACATGAAATAAAAACCACCGATAACCATGAGAGCCCCAAAAACGCTGACAATTAAGTTGATCATCTTATACCTCCTAATCTTATTATGTTAGGGATTATTTATAAATTATTAGTTTCATCACACACCAATTTTTATCATTCTTTCAATTTGGGTCTTAAAAAAATGAATTTCTAATTTTAAATAGTGCAACAACAATTATTAATATTTTCCGGATTTTCCCTATAGGATCGTGCCGGTTCACTATAATTTTTTCAAGGATTTCAAAACTTATTCCTGGTGTTTTCCCATGTTAACTGAATTTCGGATGATGCTTGCTGCATTTTCGGTGCCATTGTACTGGGAGAATATTTTCTTAACCGTTGCTGCATTTTTCTGGAGGTCCTGGTCTTCCAGTAGGGTATTGATCCTCTCGGATAAACCCGGGGAGGTTAAAGTATTCATTTTTTCCACCTGGGCTATTCCGTAGCTCTCCATTTTCTTGGCGTTTTTCAGTTGTTCCGGATGGTTTTCTATGGGAACCATGAGACTGGGGATGCCCAGGGAAGCTATTTCCATGGAGGTGGTGTGTCCAGCCAGGCTCACCAGGAAGTCCGATAGTTTCATCCACTCCATGATATCTCCCAGGAAGCGTTTGCATATTATTCCAGGGGATGATGCTAGATCCAGTTTTACCTGGGGCCCGGTTACCAGTATTAACTGGTCACAGTCCAGGTCAGGTGCTGCCTGGTGCAGGAGGCTTAGGAGCTTGTTACCGAAATGGGATCCTCCCACTGTGGCCATTATTATCTTCTCTGATGATCCGAATCCAAAGCGTTTCCGGAGTTCTTTTTTACTGTCCATTGATTGGGGGTCCATTTTCAGGATGGGTCCGGTGAAGTTCACCCGGTCTTTGATGGAGGATGATAATTGGTAGGAGTTTTCTATGTCCGGGATGATGATGGAGTGGCAAAGGCGGGATACATCCTTGATGAAACGTTGCAAACCGTTTTCCAGGTATTCCAGGGTGCGGTCCTTGTGGTACTCTTCCTTGAGTTCCGGTGCCAGGTCGTTGCTCACCAGGACACAGGGAATGCCCAGCACCCGGCAGGTGATGGGGACCGAATAGTGGGAGTCTGATACCACCACGTCCGGGTCAAATTCCTTGATTATACGGGATTCATGGTAGATGCTCTTCAGAAATATGTAGGGTGCATCTATGGACTTGCGGGCGGTGTGTTTGAAGTTCAATTCCCCGGAACTCCCGTAGAACTTGATGGTGGGGAGTTCTTCCACCTTATAATCACTGTACTCATTGAGGGTCTGATATCCAGAACCATAACTAGCAAAGAGAACCTCATCACCCATTTCCTCTAATTTCTGGGCTAAAGCCACTGAACGGGAGGTGTGTCCCATTCCAATACCACAGGGTATTAGGAGTACTTTCATTTAAGTGCCTTGAAAAGTTTTGAAACATTAATCTAAAACATTAAAAATGGAATACAATAAGAATCAATTGTGGTCTTTTTTAAATAAATTTATCTATGTGGATAATGATCAACTCTCAGAATATTTGTCTTAAACCTATGTCTTCAATAGGGATCCCATTCCTTGATTTCAGGATATTCAGGAAATTCACCAAAGGAATATTTCTGGAATAATTCCCCCCATCTAGTCTGTTTGAATCTGTTTATGTTCTTTTTACCTGCGGTGGGATACCAAAAATGATCGTGATAGAATTCTGAGGCAAATATGAAGCTCTTAAAGAAGGGAGAATTGAATAGAGCATTGTGTATGGTGGGTATTCTCATGGTTTTTTTCCGGATGATCTGATCCCAACGTATCACTGGACTTTTCTGGGTATGGAATTTGAAGTTCGTGATATCTAAATCCGCTCGGTCAATACCCACAAACTCGATCTGATCAGTGTCACCCATTCCCAAACCCTGATCATGAGCTAATTTGATGTAATCTATTTCTAAAGGTTCAAAACCCATGATCTTAGCGGCAATGGCATCAATAGCTACTTGGTCACTGCTGGCCAGAATCATATCCCCATAAAATGGTTCCATGGTCCGTGGCCCGGCACCGTTTCCACAGACACAACCATCCATAACTGCAAAAATACCATCATGTATCTCTTTCTGGATGGCCAATAGATCTACCAGTACTTCATGGATCATCTTATGCGCATGATGCCGATATTTCGGTATCAAACCACCAAAGGCATTTTTCATGGCCCCAGTAGTCTGGGTGTGTCCATGGGTTTTCATGGTTGGAAAATGGATGATATTGGAACCTTTAAATATCTCCGGGATCAGCACTCCCCCAAATATTTCATCCATTGCCAACATTTCACTTCGGGGTTCATATTCAACCCATTTTACATCGGTGAGGGGCTGGAACTTTACATCATGACAATCTAATAATGGCAACCATTTATTGTAGTAGGCACCCTTCCATGGATGGGTCACCACAGTCTGGTTTTCCACCGCCAGGACCTTGGAGTAATTTTCACTTTTCAGGGTTTCCAGGACTCCTTCCAGTTGCCAGGGTGGAGTGGAACATGCGGGATAAAAAAGTGTCCAGGAGAGGTTTAATTTAAGGATGTTTAATTTATCCTTGGTAATTATTTTATCATAATCAGCCAGCCGCATTAAATCCGAGTAATCTGTGACCACATTTTCAGGTGAAGTTTTTAAAATCGCAACCTTTGACATATCATAAACCTTCGTTAAATAGATCTTTTCTGAAATATCTTTTTACATTACTTTTCTTTTAAACAATAAATATACCATTAGTCCCATTATCACTCCATACCATAATGTTCCCAGGCGGATGATCAGGGCCACTCCCACTGATACTGTGGCAGTGAGTCCAAAAAATTGGAGTAAACCTGATATTGTGGCTTCGGCAATCCCCAAACCTCCTGGTATCATGCTCACTGCACCCACCAGTGAGGAGAAACTGAAAATAAATGTGGAAACGGTTAAGATAATATGCTGGCTGAATCCCATAACCACCAAGTAAAGTCCCATACATTCAAAGAACCAGGCGAGTACACTTAAAATAATGGCCACCATAAGATTTTTGGATACCATTGTTGTCTCAAATGTCTGATGCATTTCTTTAACATTAGGAGAGTATTTTCCCGCCCTTTTCTCCATGAAAAATATTAATTTCTTTAATATATACTTTGATTTTATTACCATGAAAAAAACAACAAAAAACAGGAAGACAATAATGAGAATGTAGGATCCTTTTTCATAGTAAACAATCCCAGTTAATGACAATATTATAAGTGCTAAAAGATCCGTTACTCGGTCAATGATCACAACCGGAATAGTTTTTGAAAGTTTGTCTCCGTTTATTTCTTTAATTAACCATCCTTTCCATATTTCTCCCATCTTCGCAGGAGTTATGATCATTGAAAGGCCACTAAAGAATACAAAGATATTGTCTTTAGTTTTCATGTGGATACCCACACTCTCCAGGAAGTAATTCCACTTTATAAACCGGATAAAATACCCTATGGTAGTAAATATTAACAATAATATCAAGTATGCCCATTGGAAACTTTCAAATGCCTGGATGAGTTTGTCAATATCTGCGTATATACAGAGAGCAAGATAAATAGTCACTGCCAGAAGAAGGGTTATCCAGATCTTACCTTTCGCCATATTTTTAACACCTTGTGGTCATGTATTAACAACTGAGGATTCTGTCCAATATTGGGTATTCGTTTTTAATGGGGAGAATGCGATGTTTCTCTTTTTAATGAATCTTTGCCTATTGTGTTCCATTTTTAACAAGTTTCACCTATTCATTTGCAAATGAGCATCACTACCCGTAGTTAAACGCACTATGTTGAGTTGCAAATACCAGTATTCGAATGGTTAAATTTTCCGGTTTTAAGCATCGAAAGTCAAACAACTCAATTTTATCTATAAGTTTAAGATGTTCTATTTATCCATTATGAAAGAATATAATCCCTAATTATTACTTTTTAGAAAATTCCCCTAATTTTATCCACATAAATTACAATAAAAACGATCATTACCCATAAAATCATGCTTAATATCATTCCTTTATCTTTGAAAATGAGTTCTGGTTCTCCGCCCAAGTTTTTACTGTGGACCAAGAATAGGTATTTAAATAGCCCATAAAAAGCAAATGGTATAGTTATCATCATATAGATTTTTCCCACGAAGAAAGTATAGAGTGAATAAGACATTATGAGGCTGCTGGTGGTAATGGTTATCATCTGATCCAGCATTTGAGTGGAATATCCCTCCAGTATTATTCTGTGATTTTTAGCCTCATCTCCCAATATTATGAGTTCATGCCTTCTTTTTCCCAGTGCTAAAAACAAAGCCAGAAGGAAGGCACAGATGATAAGCCATGGCGAAACAAAAACACTTATGGCCAATGCTCCTGCAACAGCCCTAATAACAAATCCCGATGATATGATAAGTATATCTGCGATGATGATGTTTTTAAGCCATAATGAATATGAAAGGAGCAATATAATAAAAAACAAAGTAATAAGAAAGAAATACTGATTAACCCAGTAAGCTACCGTGAAAGAGATAGTTAAGAATAATACAATGAAGAATATTGCATGGGATACTTTCAAAGTTCCAGAGGGTACTGGTCTTTTACGTTTTTTTGGATGATTTTTATCCTTTTCAATATCTAAAATATCATTAATAAGATAAATGGAACCAGATAACAGACAAAAAACAAGGAAAGCAACCCCTGAATCAACTAAAAAGGTCAGATTCAGCATATTAGAAGAGAAAAGAACCCCAATGAACAAGACTAAATTCTTATACCACTGCTTGGGGCGCATGGACTTTATAACGTTACTGATCATTTAAATCATTATTTCTTAATTTTAAGAACTCCAACTAGATATTGTCAAGCCTATATTATTAAGTTGACTCAGGCACCATAGAAAATTTTCTATTTTTATCATTTTAATTTAATACTGTAATTATAAAGTACATGGTATCTAGAGGCCCTTCAAACACCTACAAAAAATGAGTTTATCATATTTCGTGTTAATGTATCATGTTCAGAGCTAAAATTTTTAGATTAGAGTAGTTTTCAATAGGGATTTTTTTATACCCGACAATTAGAAGTTCTTTATTAAAAATACGTATATTAAACTCCATATTTTATTATATCAATAATTACGTTGATATTTTGACAACTGATTTTTCTTCTTATTTTCAATTAAAGATCACTTGATATAATTCATTTAATTGATTGGGCGGCCCTCAGCAATATTGAAAAAAAAATAATTATTCATTTGACTGGACAAAAGAAATAATGTTTTTGAATAATTTAAGGGATCCTTTATTGTTGCTTAATCCCCAGGCTAATTTGTTTCTAAGGGCTCTTTTTTGTTCTTCACCCATCGAGTTCATGTAGAAAATGGTCTGGTTAAATAGAGAGTCTGCTTCGTTGGAGTTCTTGAGAGTTTCCCGTTCAATTTGAAGTTCATCAATCCTCCTGCGGAAAATCCGTTTAAGATTCTTAGATGCCCGGTAAACCTCATCGTGATCCTTGCTTTCCATCTGTTTAAGGATGGTTTCGATTTCCACAAAATCCATTCTGGAAACACCGAAAACAATACCCTCTGGCCTTATAGATTGTATCCTTTTGACACCATTGTATATTGTAAAATCATAATCTGCTATGTATATCTGTCCTTCACGCAGAAGTGCCATTAATGATTCGTTAAAAGTCTTGTCTGATGTGCCTATCCCTGATTTTGATCTTATAACTTCCAATATTCTTTTTTTGGATAGCTCATCATTTTCTAAGATTTCCAGGATTAATTTTCGTAAATTGTAGTTTTTAGGCATGGTCACAAGCCCTCTTAATTAGTGTGTGATAATATGCACAAAGAAGTATATAAAAGATAATTATTAGTGAACACTAAATGTTATTAGTAATTACATTAAATTGTAATATGAATGTTGTTACAAAAAGGCAATAAAAATATTTATATATAACTATAAACAGAGGAGTTGTATATAAGTTGTAAAAACCCCTATTGGAGGTAAAAATATGAGTTTTCTAAAAGATGAAGGTGGACAAGGAGCAGCTGAATATATATTACTGTTTGGTGGAGTTATAGTTATCGCAATAGCTGCATTACTAATCTACAGAGCATACTTCAGCGGAACTTCCGGATTAAACGCCGTTCAGGACGTTAACACCATAAGATCCACAAGCGTGCTCCAATAAAGAAACCCATAATGGTTAATACCCACTATGGTATTTTTTTTATTCAACTATCATGATCATGTTGATTTAGATATTAGAGTATATTTTAACTAAAGTACATTCTGTGATTGGGGTTCATGTTGGGAGGTAAATAATATGGGCTTTTTAAAAGATGAAAGTGGGCAAGGAGCAGCTGAATATATCTTACTGTTTGGTGGAATTATTGTTATAGCAATAGCTGCATTATTAGTCTACAGATCATACATTCAAGGCGCTTCTTCACTAAACGCCGCTCAGGACGTTGAAACCATAAGAACCACAAGCGCACTTCAATAAAACATGGGACTAATTTCTTTCTTTTATTTATTTTCTAATTATTTCTTATTTTCTAATTTATCTCTCAAATCTTTAGAAAAAATAATAATTAGGAACCTAATTGAAGAATTAGGACGTATGATAAATCAGGTCCAATCCATTCGAGATTCTTCCCGAGTGAAAAATAATTTATAGCAGAATCTTTCAAATATAATAAGAGTACTGGATTAAATTATGATTCTATAATTTTATTACGATATAAAAGGTGGATTAAATGGATGAAAAAGGTCAGATTAGCGCTGAAATGATATTATTAATTGGAGCTATGTTAGTTATTGTAATTGTCGCAGGCGGATACATAATAAATATTACCCAATCAATTGCAGGGAATATTACTCAAGTGATTGATACTGCGAGAAATGCTGCTATTGGTAAAATGTAGTTTTTAAGATTATTATATAATAATTTTATCAAATTCCCCAAACAACTGCTTTATCACTGTAGAATAAAGGTTTAAACACAGTTGAATTACTCTTTTCAATAACTAACTTGGTGAAAATTGAATTCTCAAATTTTTTATCTATTACTACTGCTTTTTCATGATTTATTATAAATACAGCAAAATCACTATTAGGATCCATATAATGCTTTAAGATGGTCCCATTGTCAATGAATTCTACAAAATAGGGCGTTTCGCCTCCCCAGGTTAAAGTTTGGGTTTTAAAATCCATAAATACATCATTTGTTGAATTAAAATAG
>JAUNXM010000045.1:0-1939 GCA_030539815.1 Methanobacterium sp. | reverse complement strand
GCTATTTTCACAGTTCCCACTGAGTAAGTATAATTTTTAGAAGACTTTTCATTGAAGTTCCACTCACCAAACTTAAATACCCAGTGTCCAGTGCCAATCATTTTATCATTGGTAACTACAACCATAGGAGATGGATTTTCAGGATGGGTATATTTCAAAACTTTATCAGTCTGATTACTTGTTAAATTATAATTATTTAAAAGCAAATTACGAGCATTAGCTTCATCCTGACCTAGTATATTGTCCATAATATCCACACTTTTACTAGTATTTTGTACATACATAACCAAGGTTACATAACCCTGATCTCCACTGGTGGATAACATTCGCATGATACCAACAGAAAGGCTCTCATTGTCTGTTGAAAATGCTTTATTTATCCAGTAATCCCTTGAAATACTGGGAGATTTATCTTTATATGGGAACAAATCATCAAAACTTCGAACAGATAATGTTTCTATGTAACCCATTCTACCATCTTCAAGGACCGGACGATCAGCAATAGCAGCATATAAATGGCCATTATTCCAATCACCGACAATAACAGTGTTATCTGCAGTGTTATTATTAATCCAAACTGAAGCATCCCAAATGTCATCATTAATCCCGGGTGTTAGCATAAAGCTAGTTCCACTGACCCATATTCCTGGAAAAGTTGCTAATATTACAATTAAAATAGCGAAAACATTGAGAATACCGGGATTTTTTTTGAAAAAAACAATTTTTTCACTGTTTTTCAATAAGCCCAAATATTCAATGCATATGCCCACCATTATTCCAGTACTAACCACCAGTGGTGGGATTAACAATATAATGAAACGTTCACCACCATTTAAAGCACCAAAACCTGTTAGGGTCCATAAAACCAGGAAAGAAAATGATATCCAGTTAATTCTGTTCAATAATTTCTGGCTTAACTCATCATTTAATAATATGCGGAAAGTCCATAAAAGTCCAAATAACCCTGCAAAGAGGGAAAGGCCCAAAGCAGAAATGATTACTTCAATCGAAGGTTTAGTCAGTTCAGAAACTGAAATGTATAGATTCGGCCAATCAGCCCAGGATCCATTACCAGAAGATAACGTAATAAGTTGAATCGGCCCGTATAACAGTTTAAAAATATTTATTAATCCGGTGGAGACCCCTACTAGGATCAATGTCACTGCCAAAAACAATACCAGGTTGTATAGGTGATTTTTTACTATCCCACCCTTTAACTTAGTCCAGAGAATGAGAACAACCCAAAAGATAACCATGAGGTAAAACAGGTACTGCCAACCATTCCAGGCAAGGGCAAATAAGAAAGTAGACACTGCTGCTAGGCAAGAAAAAAGTATTGCCTTTTGAGGTTTATTTATATTATTTAGGGCCATGAAAAAGAAGCTAACCACTAAAAAAGGAAATAATAAATTGAACATATCAGTATCAAACCATCCAGGGACAGTTCGGGTAAAATAATAGGGAATTGTTACTGATAAAATACCTGCAGCCACTGCCCCATATTTATTAGTTAATCTGCTAACAAAGAAATAGGCCATAATTCCAGCCAGTGGCGCTATAAACGCAGACAACCAGAAACAGATGACAAAAAGAGGTAAATCTGCAAATAGGTTAATAAATTTATAAATAAAAACTGTTAAATAGACTATTAAAGGGGGATAATCAAGTGGAACTCCAGGAGGGTAGTATGAATGAAGATCCCATTCAACACCTTTAATTATTGTATCCCCCAAATATCCATGGTCCAAATAGTTTTCTGCTAAACGGTAATTATAGTAAGAGTCCAGCTCGTACATGTAAGGAAGGTCACTTTGATCCTGATAGAAAGGTTTTTGATATTCTGGAATGGAATTGAGAGTAATAGTTCCCACTCTCATGGAAAACCCAATGCTAAAAATCAGCAAGACAATAGCTATGTTGACGATTAATTTTTTATCCA
>JAUNXM010000223.1 GCA_030539815.1 Methanobacterium sp. | reverse complement strand
TAGTTATCCAGCTATAAAATATATCCTTTGAATATACTAAAGGAATAGTAAACATCATATCATTTAACTATAATATTTAGTGACAATCCATTTGTGAGATGAAACTATGTGGTTATACATAATAATTCTAATAGTAGTACTCCTAATTTTAGGAGTGGTAGTATGGCTCTACAACAGTCTGGTAAGTCTTAGAAACCGGGTTAAAAATGCCTGGTCCCAGATAGATGTCCAGCTGAACCGGAGGGCAGACCTGATACCTAACCTGGTGGAAACTGTGAAAGGTTACGCCAGTCATGAGAGGGGTGTTTTTGAAAGGGTTACCCAGGCTCGTTCTGCAGTCATGGGTGCTGAAACTGTTAAGGAAACCCAGGAAGCTAACAACATGCTGACCGGAGCACTGAAATCACTGTTCGCGGTTGCAGAGAATTATCCTGACCTTAAGGCTAACCAGAATTTCCTGGAACTGCAGCAGCAACTGGCAGAAACCGAGGATAAGATAGCCTACTCCCGCCAGTTCTACAATGACACGGTTTTAATGTACAATAACAAGTGTCAGATGTTCCCCAGCAACCTCATTGCCAGCACCTTCCATTTTGAGGAAGCAGAATTCTTTGAAGTTGAAGAATCTGCTCGGAGCGTGCCTAAAGTTGAATTCTAGGTATATTATCAAATGAATTAATGCTTAAAATAAAATTTGAGGAGAGGATATATAAATGGATAAATTCAAATTCACTTCCCTACTCCTGCTTTTAATACTGTTACTATCTGTTTTACCAGCCATTAGCTTCGCTGCAGATGATGACCGGAGTTACACCATACCCAAGGCCACCTTTGATCTCTACGTCCAGGAGAATGGGAATTTAAGGGTTAAAGAAACTTTACACTATTCTTTTTCCGGAACTTTCAATGGTGTGTACCGTGACATACCCCTTAAAACTGGAGAAAGGATAGAAAACCTTAAAATATCTACTTCTGGAGCATATTCTGATTACCAAGTCACCAATAAGAGTGACATGACATCCTTGAAAATTTTCTTATACTCCAATAGTCAAAAAACAAACCCAATCACCAATAAAGACGTGGTGGTGACTATTGAGTATGATATGGTTAACGTGGTAAAGATCTACAATGATATTGCTGAGTTACAGTTCAAGGTATGGGGTGAAGAATGGGAAGTTGATGTGGGGGAATTAACCACCAACGTGCACTTGAAGTCCCAGGAGGGTGTTAAGTACTGGTTGAACCCACCATACTATGTTTTGAGTGATATGTGGGATAGTTCCACCCTTAAGATCGTTACCCAGCCCATCTCCCAGGGTAACTTCTTCGAAGTCCGCCTGGCCATACCCAAGGATCAGTTCACCAATCCAGTGCTGGCACGTCAGATAAACCAGGATGGACTGGCACAGATGGAAAAGATCCAACAGGATTACCAGAACCAGATAAACTTCTACAACACACTTTACTCCTTACTGGCAATTTTAATGATTATAAGCATTACCATTCCTGTTTTTATTTACTTTAAATATGGAAGGGAACCAAAAAGTAGGTATCAGGGCGAATATGAGCGAGAATTACCGACAAATGATCCACCGGCTGTGGTTAATGCTATCTCAGGTAAAGGATTCAGTAAGGCCGTTGGAAATCCAAACATGGACGGATTCCAGGCTACCATTATGGACCTGATTAACCGAGGATACTTAAGTGTTTCTACAGAAGAGAATGGGAATAAAAAAAAGGTTTTCCTGGAAATGAAAAGTAAACCCTATAATGGTCTGTATTCCTTTGAAAAACACGTTATTAACTTCCTGAAAAAGAATACTGTTAATAACGTGATAGATTTAAACCAGATGAAAAAGAACTTGAAAAATAAGGATAAAGCCAAATCATTTAAGCACCACTATGATGCTTGGGAAGGGGATTTAAAAAGGTTCTTCATAAATGAGAAGATTGAACAATTTTTCATAAAAACCGGGGACACTTATCTGAAGATCTACGGCGTGGGAGCACTTATTTTAGCTGGATTAGTTTTCTATCTAACCATAACCAGCTCTTTACCTTCATCAATATACGCACTTATAGCTGCTATTATTCTGGGTATTGCTGGTATTATCTCAATAATTCTACCTCAAAAGGTAGGAGGCCGTTGGACCCAAGAGGGTATTGATTATGATGCCAAATGGCATGGGTTTAAGAAATATATACAAGATTTCTCCCTTATCAAAGAATATCCTCCGGAGTCTGTGGTAGTATGGAATAAATACTTGGTATATGCCACTGCCCTGGGTGTGGCTGATCAGGTTCGCAAATCAATGGGCATGACCCTGCCCAAAGACCAACTGGAAAATAATGACCTATACATTTTCCACTACTACGGAGGCTATGCCATTCTATCATCCAGTTTAAGTACTGGTATGTCCACTG
>JAUNXM010000044.1:7310-14305 GCA_030539815.1 Methanobacterium sp. | reverse complement strand
TTTTCCTTTTTAGGATTTTCAGGGATTTTGAGTTTTATAACTGCTGAACCAGGATAGTATCCTATTTGTTCTTCTTCTCCCCTTTTCACCAGGTAGCTGGGGGAGTCTATTTTTTTGTTGTTCATGGCTATGTGCCCGTGGACCACGAATACTCGTGCTTCCTTAGCAGTGTAGGCCAGGCCTTTCTTGTGGACCATGGTCTGTAATCTGCGGCGTAACACATCTTCTGAGGTCAGGTTTAGCACGTCTTCCAGTTTAGCTGTTTCTGGTAGTATTCCGTACCGGATCAGGTGCCCCAGGAGTTGTTCTCTTTCCTGGGAGTTGTGCTCACTGGACATACCCAGTAATTCCCTGGCGTCTCTCCTGTACCTTTTAACCATGGTTTCGGCTTTCCAAACTTCTTTTTTGTTTTTCAGGCCGTATTTCTGAACTAATTTGTTTTCCTGTTTTATGCGGTCTGCATTCCAGGGGTGTGAAGGGGTATCGTACTTTTTCCTAGCCTTTCTTGGATGTCCCATGTTAATCGTCTCCCGTGATTATCCTCTTCTTCTCCTTCTAACTCCAACGGAGCTTCCTTTACGGAATGTGGATTTGGTTCTCTGACCCCTAACTGGTAGTCCCACTTCGTGTCTTCGTCCCTTGTAACTTCGGGTTTTCTTCATCCGGTTGAGGTCGTCCCGTAGGCACATCACCAGATCAGATTCTATCAGGTGGGTGGTTTTTCCAGTTTCGTAGTCGTTACGACGGTTTAGCATCCATTCAGGTATGGTGCTGTTTTGTGGATCTTTAACAGCTTCTTCCAGGCGTAGTACTTCCTTGTCAGGTAAGTATCCTATTTTCTGGTTAGGATCAAAATCCATGGTGGTGCAGATGGCACCGGATAATGCCTTGCCTATTCCCTTTATATCGGTCAGGGCGTTTATTATGGTCTTGTTCCCGTTCACGTCTTTACGGGCGATCCGGACCATATGTTTGAAATCGTCTTCCATTTAAAATTTCCTCCATATGCATACATTAATCTAATTTCTCGGGGGGAGTTCATGCGGATCATCAGCTGCAACCGGTTGGGGTTGGCTGAAACTTTACTTGAATTCCCTTTAATTGAGCTTAATAATAATTAAGATTCAATTATTCCATCTAACTCAAAAATATATTGTTGATGAAACGCCGGGACTGGGATTTGAACCCAGGCGGAGCAAAGCTCCACAAGATTTCCAGTCTTGCGCCTTACCAGGCTAGACTATCCCGGCATAAGATTATATTCTACTCATTATGTAATATAAAGTCTTTGCTGATTATTTTTATCCGGGTGGATAATTATCTCTGTGAGAACAGGTATTCTACTGGTTTTATATGGTATATTAAAAACCCATTTATATGGTTTTAGGTAAAAGTCCAGGAAAGAGTAGATGAATAATTTTTTTTACTTCCACATCATTGGGTATGTTCCCGGTTCCATAAAAACCTTTTTTATATTTACCATGATGCCCTTCTCGGCCTGGTCAATTTCAGTGGTAGTGGCCATTGCCTCACCGGCTGCCACCAGTTCACCCTTAAGGGTTAAAACTGCCAGGGTTTCTTTCCTTTTAATACCCTCACTTAGCTGGAGAATTCCACCGGCTGCCAGATCCGCACCGTGGCACAGGGCATCCACTGCTGAATCCCTTACCACCACCTTTTTAAGGTGGCTGGCTGCCTTTTCCATGGGGAGCACGCACTCCCGGAGGGGTGTCTCGTCATCATCTTCCTTCCAGTAATGGTAGGCATCGGTGATGTCCTGGAGTGTTTTCAGGGTTTCATCTTCCTGAAAGTCTCCCACCCGTGTTCGGCGCAGTTCTGCCATGTGGGCTCCGCAGCCTAATGCTTCACCAATATCGTGACAGTACTTACGGATGTAGGTGCCTGCTTCACAGCCAATACGGAATAGTGCATCCTGGCCATCTATCTCCAGGATGTTTACGTAGTACACGCTTCGCACCCGGAGTTCCCTTTTCACTGCTGAACGCAGCGGGGGTGTTTGGAATATTTTACCGGTGAATTCCTCCAGGATATTCTCCACGCGCTCTTTCCCCACGTTTTCGTGGACGCGCATGAGGCACACGTATTCCTTGGGTGCTTCCAGGAGTAGTTGTATGGCCCTGGTGGCATTGTCAATTCCAATGGGCAGTACTCCGGTGACCCTGGGATCCAGGGTTCCACCGTGACCAGTTTTCTCCGAGTGGAGGATCCGCTTAACCCACGCATCTATTTCATGGGAGGTTGGTCCGGAGGGTTTATCCAGGTTAATAATACCCCTGGACAGATGCTCCTCAATAGGCCTTTCTTCCGGCGTAGAGCCGTACTGGGGATCTGTTTCCCCGTAGGCTTTTTGAAGGAGTTCTGCCATGTTGTATAAACCTTTTAGTTTGTGAATTTCAGCCGGATTGGCACTTAAGCAATTGCGGCTTCGAATTCTTTTTTGATTTCTTCAGGGTCTTCAGTCTTGATTTCAATTACCTGTTCCAATGGTTCCAGGTGTTTGATGTTGCATCTGCGGTTTTTGACTGTGCTTCCTAATACTTCCACAAATTTATCATCTATGATCTCGACTATTACACATTTTTCACCGGCTTCTCTTCCGGAGATTTTCATACAAATTCTTCCAACTTCTATTGCTGGCATTTGATCACCTCAGTTACTTTTACTATGATTTGAGCGACTTTATCAGCCTTAAAGGCGTGAGTGTTAATTACCACGTCATAGACATCCATGTTGTTAATGTCTATCTGGTGTATTTCCAGGTAACGCTGGGCTTCGCTCCGCTCTCTGGTTCTTATCTCTTGGCGTGACTGGCTTATGGATTTATTCTCCCGTTTACTGATCCGCTCTGAACGGACATCCAGTGGGGCGTTGCACCATACCTTTAGATCAGCATCCACAAAGTAAGCTGACAGGCGGCCTTCCACTATGAGATTTTCACTTTCTGCGGCTAGTTTAGCCTGTCTCTGGTCTATTTCCTGGTCAATTTCAATGTTTCCTTCGGCGAATTTACTGAACTCCAGTACATCCATACCCCTCTCCTCGGCCATCTGCCGGAACACGTCCCCTGCAGATATGTAGGGGATTCCTGTTTTTTCAGATAGTATGTGGGAGGTTGTGCTGGTTCCGCTGCCAGCAGGTCCACCGATGGTTATGATCATTTGGGATCTATTCCTGGACTTCAGTCTCAGGGGATGTTGCTAATGATCTGGCCTGTTCTTTGAAGGTTCGGCGTGTGCACTCGGTGCACAGGTAACCTCCGTATGGCCGGTTAGGTCGTTTTTTGGATTTGGATAGTTTTCTTATCTGGTAAGGTCTTCCTCGTGGAACACCGTGTAAGAGTTTACCGCATTCAGCACAGTGGTGCTTTTTAGGTTTTTTCTTCTTGTAGTGGAGGACTGTTTTACCTCCAGGAGTCCTACGGAAGGTTCTTTTATACGTTCGTGATCTGTATCTTAACGCTGGCATTTTATTTTATCTCCTTAATGTTGATTCAGTGAAAAATATTCATCTTATGAATTTCACACCGGATGGTGGGAGGATCTTATACTCCTCCGGTTTTAAGTCCCATGAATTTCCGGAATAACAGGGACATGGCAAATGAGCAGAGAATGTACCATCCCAGCCATTCAATGGCCATGTAGGGAACTCCAGGTGACTGGTGATAGAACATGTGGAACAGTGGCACCAGTAGCACGTAGAATACGAATGATGGTAGTTCCACTACCAGTTTACCAATTGCTGGTTCAGCAGCCATCCACCAGAATATGAGGAGAATGGGGATCATGGTCACGATCATTGGTTTGAATGAGTTGGTCATCATCTCCTTCTGCAGGTCCATGAATTCGGCCTGTTTACTCTGAACCCGGGCCATTTCTTTAGGGTCCCCTGATTTCTGGGCTGCCATCATTTCCTTTTGGAATCCTTTCATTTCCTTCTGCACAAACTGCAACCGGTCCTGGTCCACCAGTAGCTTGTTGGCCAGGGTTATGAAAAAGGCCACTATGGTGGATATTATGAACACCCCAATCATTGGGCCAAACATGTTGACCAGGGGCATGAACACAAAGTCCAGTGCATTGAATATTGGTTGAGTTATAAATTCAAATGCCATTTTTTTCTTCCTCTTATTCCCACAATGGGGTTTTTATAATTCCCAAAATGTATTAATCCACTTAAAGGTTATTAATCTACTTAAAGGGTTATTATTCATTAGAATTTTTATACTCTTAAATGATCCCTCAAATTCTTATCTATAAATGATTCTCCCCTTATAAAACTCTATCTATAACTGTTCCTATTTTATTAAGGTTTGTTTCATTTCTTCAACTGACTTTTCAAGAAGGTCGTTATGATTTTCAATGATCTTGACTGTGGCTCCGGTGTATACTGCGTAGGCCATGGCTGTGGCCCGGTTCATTTCCTGGTGCAGGTTTATCTCCTGCAATCTTTCCATGTCCCTGACCCGGGTGGTGTCGCTAACCCGACGCATGAGTATTTCATCACCATCGGCTTCGATGAGTATGAACATGTCTGGTTCCAGTTCCTTTAACACCCATTTAGGCAGTCCCGGTAGGAAACCAGAGGGAGTTTTTATGGTGCAGTGAGTGTCCACGATGGTGTTGGCTTCCTCAGCCCTGGCCCGTATGGATCCAGCTGCCTTCTTCTGGACTTCTTTTTGGGTTTCAGGGGGGAGTTTGCGCAGGGAATCCCGGTCTTCAACCAGTTTCATTTCCTGAGCTATTTCCAGCATAACATCCCCGTAGTTCACGTGGATGTAATCAGTTTCTTTAAGCGCATGCTGAAGCACGGTGGTGCTTCCTGATCCGGGTATTCCTGCAACTACAACAACTTTCATTTAATCACCTAAGAACTTCCTGAGCATGGGGTGCATGTCCATGAGCTGCGCCTGAGCTATTTCTTCATAGAGTTTGTACACAATACCCACAGTCAGGAGAACACCTGTTCCCCCTCCCAGTGCCCCGGTGAGGTCTGCTCCGAAGGCTAAAAGACCTACGAAAGCCCCTCCCAGAACAGTGATTGCTGGGATGTATTTTTTGAGTATTCTCTCAAACTGGGAGCGACTACTCCTGAATCCGGGAATTTGCATTCCCATTCCGTGTAATTGTTTGGCCACTGCTTTGGGCCCGATATTACTTAGTTCCACCCATAACCAGGCGAATAGCACACACGATGCAATGAATACCACACCGTATATTAAAACCTGCAATGGGTTGGTTATTAAACTGGAAAGACCGTAGGGTGTGGTTAAATAATAGGCCACTCCACTGATAGCTCTTCCATTGGATATTGTCCCCAGAATTGGGAATCCTAATTTCTGGAACATGGCAGCAAATAGCTGCACGTTTAAGAGTAATGCACTGGTTAATATAACCGGCATGTTACTGGCATAGATGAATTTTAATGGGTATTTACCCCTTGCTCCCTTTACCCCTCCAAAGGATAATGGTATTTCCACCCGCATACTCTCTGCATAAACTACCACCAGGAAAACGGCCACCACAGCAATGATGGGTATCAGTAGGCTGAAGTCGGGCTGACCAGTGGTTAGTAAGTACAGGAATTGGGGTATGGCACCGGATGGAACTCCCGGTGATGTTGGTGAAGATAATGGATTTAAAGATCCGGTGACTATCTGGGATGAGACACCGGCGGCAATGAACAGTCCCACTCCACTCCCGAATCCCCATTTGGATACCACTTCATCCAGGAAGATGATCAGTATTCCACCAATGGTGATCTGCAGTATCATGACCCATACCAGTGATGGGGATGATGCTGAAAGTGAGCCAGTGAGGACCAGAACTCCGCCCTCGAAGAGGGTGAATATCACTGCCAGAAGTTTCTGGGTTCCCTGGAAGAAAGCCTTGTCATCATGCTGTGATAGATCCAGGTTGAGGATCTTACCCCCAACCAGGAGTTGGAGTATGATGGATGCTGATACTATGGGTCCGATACCCAGGGTTATTATAGAACCAAAACTTCCAGCCATAACTGCCCTTAACTGGGAAAATTGATCCACAGCCGTGGGGCTAAGGCCGAATAATGGTATCTGAGTGAGTACAAAGTACAGTATCAGGATTACCCCGGTCCACTTTAATTTTTCTTTAAAGGGAACCCGGTAACTCGGTGATTTTACCTGGGGTAAATATGAGAAAATGGGTAGAAGAGCTTCCTTCAACAATGTTTTCACTCCTTACAGGGACTTCCAGTTTATACAGTTATTTCTACTGGAGACTTACTGCTTCCCCACCATTTTCTTCAATCTTGGCAACTGCACTTGCAGAGAAGTGGTTGGCCTTGATGGTAAGAGATTTGGTTAGTTTTCCTTTACCCAGTACTTTATCATAGCCCAGTAAAGTGACATCAATGATTATGGTGTCTCCTTCCTTCTGAGCTAATTCCTGTTCAACCAGTTTCTCAGCATTATCATCCAGATAATCCAGGTTCACTGTTTTGAACTTGTTTATGGTTTTTTGTGGTCTCTTGAAACCGTGCTTACCATACCTGTCCGGGTCGAATTTAACAACCCAGGTCCACATATGTTTATGGCCTCCGGCTTTTCCTCTTCCACCACGGTGACCGGCTCCTCTTCGTTTCTTAGAGCAACCGCCCCCAATAGTTCGGGAGCCACGCAGTTTCCTTATTTTGCGGGTTCTTCTTATCATAATGTTACACCTTGAATTGTGATTATATTATAAAGGATTTTTTTACGGGTTTAGTGGGACTCTACACTCACAGATCCATGGTCTAGAATTAGACCATCTTTTGGATGAGCTGGGAGATTTCTTCTCCACGGTAACCCAGTGTTCCTCCTTCTTTGAAACTTTTCCTTATGTGATTGTAACCTTTTCTTGGGGGGTGTAGTCTGAAGACTGGTTTCATACCAACTTCTTCAAGGGTGGTTTCTTCCTTTAAGATGGCTTCGGCCAGTTCCTCTGCTGAGGAGTAGTCTC
>JAUNXM010000044.1:0-7300 GCA_030539815.1 Methanobacterium sp. | reverse complement strand
CACTGAGTGCTTCAGGAGTGAACCTTTCCCTTCCAGGGAATCGTCCCCTTTTCTCTATGAGTTGGGTTAGGGTTTCCTGGTCTATTTCACCCCAGGTTATGTAGTCCTTTCCTTTCCGGAGCATTCCCAGGTAACTGGGGTTTTCAGGGAGGATGACTGCGTGATTTATTCGGGTGAGGCTGAGCATATCCAGGGTGTCAGCTATGTCACCCTTGATTCCAGTTCTTCCCCTGACTCTTAATGCTATAAACATGATATCACCTTACTCCACACAGACGCCCAGTTTTTTAAGGTCTTTGGTTGGGGCTTTCACCATGCTTAACTTCTTAAGGGCGTCGAAAACTGCACCTGCAAAGTTGATGGTGGTCTGGGTTTGTCCTCTGGTCATGGACCATACATCGTCTATTCCAGCCAGTCCCAGGATGGTTTTGCCCACGTTTCCTATGGCCAGTCCCACTCCTCCTGGTGCAGGTATCAGGGTTACCCGGACACTGCCACTTTTTCCTTCCACTTTGAAAGGTACGGTGTGTTCGCGTCCGCAGACACAACCCCAGTCTCCGCATCCACGGCGGACCTTGATGACATTGTACTTGGCGTTGTCCACTGCTTTTCGTATGGCCGGACCAACTTCTTTGGCTTTGCCCTGTCCTAATCCCACGTAACCGTTCTTGTTTCCCACGGCTACAATAACCCGGAAGTTCACTTTTCTTCCGGACTTGTGCATTCTCTGCACCAAGTTAACATCCATAACCTCTTCTTCGAGATCTGGGAGTAGAGCATCCACAATTTCCAGTTCCATGATGGGCAGGCCACGATCGAAGATCTCGTCAATGGATGTGATCTGACCTTCCTTCACCATGCGACCCAGGTTGGTTTTGGGCTCCCATTCTTCGGTGTTGTAATCATTCATTATGATACCTCTTTTTCCTTGATACTTTGAAAGTGATCAGGTAATTCCTGAGGGTTAAGTCCCCGCTGGATGTACTGGGAGAATTTTTTTTCCATTTCTGCCTTCTCTAATGATTGGGCGTACTGGGCTATGTGTTCTCCGGTGATTCTGTCTTCAGAAGGTAGGATTACATCATTATGAGGTACATCGAGACCGGCATCTATGGCTCCTTTCAGAACCGCGTAAATACGTGACCCCTTGATGGATGTTGTCAGTCCCATGTCCAGGACTGCTCCCTCGATACCTTCTTTGATGGCTTTCTTACCACAAAGGTATCCGGTGAGGTATGCTGCAGAGGTGTTTTTACCGCTGGCCAACCATCCCATGTTTTTAATTTCCTGGGAATGGGCTGATACCAGGGTTTCATCACCCTCCATCTGCACATCTATGATTTGAGCTATGGTGTGATTGCCAGTGACTCGAACTACCAGACGATGCTTGTCTAGTCCGATTAATTTTAATCTTGCACCGTAGTCTGTTTTTCCTTCTCTTCTACGTTTAAATGCTACTTTATATCTTGATCCTTGTGCCATTGTCATTCCCCCGTTATCTTAAAAGGTCGTGGTCCCTGGCGTAGGTTTTCATGTAGGATTTACTACGGAATGCTCCACCTTTAGCCATTCGGTATAGCTTACGGTAGGTGGTGCGGTTGATTTCACGTTCATCCCTCATGTCCTTGAGGTCTTTTCGGAGTGCCCTGATGGTTGTCATCCAGGCTTTCTTCTTAGGGTTTCTAGCCCCTTGAGCTCCTTTAATACTTCCTCTACCTTTTCTTCTTCCTTTCTTCTTCTGTTCCGCTATCTTTTTTGATCGGTAACTGCTGATACCCTTTTTGGGTCGTGCTTTAATGTACCCATTCTGGATGAGTTGGTTAACTCCTTCCCGGGTAATTGCCCGTGAAACCTCTTCCAGGTTGTTAGGGTCTATCCACACCCGGTTCACACCTACTTTGAGTAGGTCAGCAGCTAGTCTCTTCTGAGTAGTAAGATTCATAAAGAAACCTCCATGTCGACCTTTTAGAAAAAGGCCGATCAAAACTTCTTTTCAGGTTCTAAATTGTTTCAATTTTAGAACTGAGGATGCTGATACTTCCCTTGCATCCTTTTTTTCATATTTTTTCATATTGCCATCGGCCATTACTGGTGATGGTCCCTTGATTTCCTAGTGATAAACCAAACTCTTCTGGGATAACCAGAGTAAGTGTGGTTTTTAGGATATTAATGATTTTTTTTCACTTTAGGATTGAAAATTATAATTTAAGGAATTAATTTAGGATCTTAATTCCCAGCTCCCTAGCTTTCTGGAGCATAACTTCCCTTTTCCTAAGTCCTATGGTTGAACTGATTCTTCCAGCCTGGGTTGCAGGATCCAGATTTTCCAGATCTTTTAGGTTGCACACCAGAATATCCTGGTATCCAGACGGATGGAGTCCTTTAGTAGCTCTTGGTGAGCAGTAACCAATGGTAGGTATGGCAGGTTTTCGAGCTTGATACCTTCTAGCTTTACTGAGTTTACCCCTGGCTTTTCTCCAGTTTTCGCCCAGTTTTTTGTACCTGTGCCATTCCTGTCTCCTGAATTTTGGTTTCCTCATGAGGATCACTCCTTAGCCACCAGGTATATTCCATCCTGGAACACCCTGGGGTCTCTTCCCTTGATTTTTGTAGCCTGTTCAAGGTTGGCCATGGTCTGGCCCACGTCTTCCTTGTTTATACCGGTAACCGTCACTTCATCGCCCTGCACCTTAACCTGTGCACTGCCTACAATTTTGGCAGTACGGGGATGTCTTTCGCCCAGGAAGTTTTCTATGGTTACTATGTCCTTGGACGCTTTCACGGTCATTGGAAAGTGAGCGTAAACGATCTTCATCCGGTAGGTGAAACCTTCGGTTAATCCTTGGATCATGTTGCTGATGTGAGACCTGATGGTACCCAGCATAGCCTTATCCTTCTTTTTAGGGAAGCGAGTTTCCAGGACCACCATACTATCTTCCTGTTTGATGGTGACGTTACCCTGTTTAAACTTTCGTGAAAGTTCTCCTTTGGGTCCTTTAACTGTTACTTCTTGGTTAATGGTGACTTCCACGCCTTCTGGGACGGGGATTTCTTCCCTTAAAACCACTGCTAAAGCCATTCTTATCACCTTAGTAAACGTATACCAATAATCTACCACCGATACCACGTTCTTTAGCTTCTTGGTGGGTCATTATCCCTTCGGGAGTTGTTACAATCATAATCCCAAAGTTCTTTGATGGTAGGTATCGTTTTTCGAATTTTTCGAATTCATCTTTCTTCACGGCGTGCCTGGGCTTTATCACACCGCACTTGTTTATATTTCCCTCTAGTTCCACGGTGAACATACCGGCCTTATCATCGTCCACGTATTCAAATTCACCAATGTAACCTTCTTTTTGCATCGTCCTCAGGACCTGCCCGATCATTTTGGATGCAGGAGATACTGTACATTTGTTATTTCCCTGCATCTCGTTGTTCCGCATGTTGGTCAGGGCGTTGGCCAGAGGATCCATAAGTGTCATCTTGTCACCTCTAATTAAACTTCTTAAATCCTATTTTAGGGGCGAGTTCCCGGAAACATTGCCTGCAGAGCATGAGGCCATATCTTCTAACTAAAGCAGAGTGGTCTCCGCACCTTCTACATTTCCTGGATGCCTTTCCGTATTTTCTTGGCAAATTATCACCTATTCATCTTTATCAGATACCAGCTGTATCTGGAAATTTTCCTTCATGTACTCCATGGTCTCGTCAGTGTTGACCTGGTGTTTGTGAGGAATGTGCTTTCGCTGTACTTTCCTTCTTTTTATCCTGTATCCAGGTTTTTCGAAGGTTATGTTAACATTCATACCGAAAATTCCTATATCCGGATCGTAGCGCATTCCAGGAATATCAATGTGTTCCCTTATTCCAAAGGATAGGTTTCCCTGGCTGTCAAACTGTCTTGGTTTGATTTTGTAGTCAATTCCAGAGAGAATGAGTTTCACAGCCTTATCTGCCTTTTCACCCCGCAGGGTTACTTTGCAGGCAATTGGTTGTCCCTTTCTGATTCCGAATTCAGGGTTGGTTACCTTGGAAGTAGTTCGCACTGGTTTCTGGGTGGTGATATTCTGAAGCAGTTTTTCTGCTCTGGCCAGTCTTTCACCGCCTTCTCCCACACCAATGTTGACAGTGGCTTTGGCTATGCGTACCTGCTGCATGGGGTTCATTCTATTCTCCTCCAGGTAATGAAATCACTGGTTTATCCTTACCCAGGACAAAAACATATTCCTGCAGTGTCTGGAATGTCTTCCCATCAGTTTCAATGAGTACGGTGTTGGGCATGGAACTGCGGGTAATGTTAATTTCCTTTACTGTTCCAATTTCACCGATGTGTTTACCACCGGTGATAATACCGATAGTTCCATCTTCAAATTTGATGGTGTCTTTGATCTGTTGATCAGGCACATTGAGAATTAGTACATCACCAGTCTTGTACTCATCATCAGTCAGGTAGTTCCGACCATCGTGAAGGTTTAACTGTGTTCTACCTCCTTTAATGGTGACTTTATCCTCTATACGGCATAGCTTGAACTCGGTATTTCCCTCTTCAATGGGGTGAAGTACCAGTCTTCCCCTTTCATCAGGGAGCACCCGGTAGGCTTTTCCACTTTTTGGTAACTGGATTACATCCATGAATCCAACTGGGAATTTATAGTCCTTACGGATGCGTCCGTCCACCATGATTCCACCATTGTTGATGATGATTCTGGCTTCACGGGCATTGTCAGCTATTTGGAGTATGTCACGAACTACGACTAGGAGTGGTAATGATCCTTCTATGGAGTGTGGTCCTGGACTGGGTTTAACCGTCCACGTAAACTCTTTAGGGTGGATGGGCCAGTGTTCAGGTGATTTAAACCTTTTTAAATGTTTTCTTGATCCCATTTTGGCCATTTTATCCCTTCCTCTCTAATATTTCATTTCTTTCATCATCATCCAGATCCATTTCTATGATTTGCAGATTGGATGGATGTATTGGATGGTAAACTTGATTTCCGTCGGGTTTCTGCACGCTGAGGCCTTCCACTAGGAGTCGGTAGTGTTTGAGGTCTACCCCTTCCACTTCACCTTCGTGATCCTTGAAGTCACCTCGGAGAACTTTTACAGTGTCTCCTTTCCGTACTGGTAATGATCGTCGTCCGTACTCTTCCCGTAGTTCGGGGCTGAGATTGACACTCATCATTTTGTGACGGATGTGTAATGGTGCCTGGTAACGGAATTTTCTCTGTTTTCTTGGTTGTTTGGACATCTAATCACCTACACGATAATGCTGGCAGCACTTCCCACTGATGGCCATCGGTCCGCAGCTTCCTTGGCTACTGGTCCTCTGATTTCAGAACCTTTCAGCACTCCTTCGGGACTGACAATAACTGCTGCATTGTCTTCGAATTTTACTCGGAGGCCATCTGCCCTGCGGAATTCTTTTTTCTGTCTTACGACCACTGCTGTGGTAACTTCCCGGCGCATGTCCACGGATCCTTTTTTAACGGAAATAACAACCATGTCACCCACACCGGCGGTGGCCAGTCTTCTCCGGACACCTTTGTATCCTTTGACGGATATTATTTCCACTTCACGGGCTCCAGTGTTATCTACACATTGCAGGCGTGCGCCTATGGGTAGTGATTTACTGACGTTTGATGTGATGGCTTTCATTTTTTATCCCCTTTAACCTCCACCACTACGAAGTGCTTGGTCTTGGAAAGGGGTCTGCACTCCGCTATTTTCACTGCATCGCCAATATTTACCTGGATACAGTCTGGTTTATGGGCGTTTATTTTGGATTTTCGCTTTTCGTATCGCTCATATTTTCGTATGAACTTGTAAAAACTCCTTTCAACGGTAATGGTCCTTTCTGCTTTGTCACTGGTGACTATTCCTTCCAGGATCTGACCCCGCACAGGCAGGGTCCCGTGGAAGGGACAGTTAGGATCATCGCATTTTTCTTTGGGTTCGGTAACTTCAATACCAACCATATTATCACCAATATTTCCTAAATCTCTTTTTTATCCTATCTTCAGGGCGAGAAACAATGATCTTCCCTTCGATTTCTATTGTAACACCATCGGGTAGTGAGAATTTAAAGTTTGCACTCCCTTTGGGTATGATTTTCTCTTTTCCTTCGCCATCTTCAATGGTGAGGGTGTTTTTGGTTTCGTTCACCACTCGTCCTTTAATTCCCTTTAAATCTCCGTGCAAACAGTGGGTGATTTCCACTTCCAGCCCCACAAGTTCATGTCTTATGAGGTTTTGGGGAGTTATGGTTATCATAGTGTGCAGGGTAGATGGTGAATGTTTAAGTGAGTAATCCCAGTGGGACTGGATAATCCATAGAACCATTGGGTATTAATCTTCCAGGAGACTTTTCCAAGTTTGGGTTTGATACCGGTGATTGGGAAAGCCTCTTGGAGTATGAACTTAAAACCAGTTAACTTACTAAAAAAACAGGGATGATTATTCCAGGCGAACCTGGTTATCCCATCCATGTAATTTCGTTTGGTTAACCCTTTAATCTAACGAACCTGGATGTCATCTGAAGAAAAGCCCATTCCGGCCAGAACTTCTTTGACTCTCCTTTTATGGTCTCCTTGCAGTTCGATTTGGCCTTTTTTGGCCGTACCACCGCAGGCACATCTGTTTTTCAGTTCTTTGGTGAGTTCTCTGATGTCTATATCGTGTTCATCAATTCCCTCCACGATCGTCATCAGTTTCCCGAATCTTCTTCTCACCGTGTAGACTTTAACACTCTGAATCTCACGAGCTATTTCCTCACAGACGCAGAGTTCCTCTGGTAGACCACAAACATCGCAGACTTTCATCGATTTTAGTTCTCCTTATTTTTTTCGTTAAGTATGGTTTTGACCCGTGCAATGGTTTTTTTAAGTTCCCTGATCTTCCCCGGGTTTTCGTAAATACCCGCGGCAGCACTCTTGGAAATGTTGTTGGCATGTTCTGCCTGAAGTTCTTCCAGTTTTTTCTGGATTTCCTCCATTCCCATTTCACGAATCTCTTTACTCCTTAATATAACCATATTTATACATCCTTTTATAATTTATGATGATTTCTAAGGATTAAATCCTTTTAGGATTTCTCCACTTTTTCCTTGATCTCGGAAGCTTTTTCCTTGATCTCGGCCACTTTTTCGGAGGCTTTTTTCTTAGCTGCAGTAGCTTTTTCCTTGACTTCTTCGACTTTTTCCTCAGCAGCTTCTTTGGCTTCAGTAGCTTTCTCTTTCACTTCTTCAGCCTTCTCTTCCACTGCCTCTTTAGCTTCAGCAGCTTTCTCCTTCACTTCTTCAACT
>JAUNXM010000043.1 GCA_030539815.1 Methanobacterium sp. | reverse complement strand
CCACCATTGTTTCAATAATTTCATAAGACCTTATTTTAGTGTTTCTCTTTTTTAAGATGGATTTTTTCTTTTTAATTCTTTTTTGAACTTCTTTAGCACTTCTTTTTTGTTTTTCTTCTGGTGAAGGTTCTAATTCCTTTATTAAAAGGAGATATTCCTTTCTAATATTTCTTATATCCGTGCGAATATTGTGTCGCATTTTTTTCAAAATACCTTCATACTCTTCCAGTTCATTAAGGGTCTGCATGGCCCCTTCAATGGTTGAAACATCTATTTCCATTCCATCAATTTCAAGTTCATCGAGTTGCTGCTGGTAAACCTTGGGACCAAACATATTACTCCTCACCCCAGGGATAATCTAATATATAAGTCAATTCTTAGATGGTATTATGTTCAATATTATTTAATATGTTTAGTTAGGCTAGAGGGACCATAGGTTTATTAATGTGGAATTATTTTACACATGATTAAGAAAAGCTCTATTAATTCTATTCTGTCAAATCTTACTGCAGAATAATTAAGCTATAAATTTCAGGGTAAACCATACCTTTATCTATATAATTTTTAAAAACTCAAATCAGGAAACTAATATATATGGTCATGAACAAATCTAGATGAAAGTGAGATAAATGAGTCTTTTTATAAAAAATTGGGTAGTATAAAACTAACTATTTTTATGTCCAATTCACGGTCATTTATATAATTTATATAAAGCCTTTTATAAAAGAATAAAATAGCACTATGGTTATACAAGTAACCATGGGAGGATGTTAGATGACAAAAGTTGAAATCAAAGTGGAGAACATAGTGGCTTCCGCAACGCTCGGAAAGTCCGTAGACCTTCCCCAAGTCGCACCCGCGCTGGAAGGTGTAGAATATAATCTTGAACAATTCCCTGGATTAGTCTACAAACTTAAAGAACCTAAGACCGCAGCCCTCATATTCGGATCCGGTAAACTGGTGTGCACCGGAGCTAAGTCCATAGAGGACTCCAAGAAGGCTATACACATAGCAGTAGACAAAATGCGCACCCTTGACCCTGATATACCTCATGAATTCGAAATAAAAGTCCAGAACATAGTTGCTTCTGCTAATTTGGAAAAAACTCTCAACTTGGAGGCAGTAGCCCTGGATTTAGAAAACACAGAGTACGAACCTGAACAATTCCCTGGATTGGTTTACCGATTAGGTGAACCAAAAGTAGTATTACTATTATTCGGGTCTGGAAAGGTAGTATGTACTGGTGCAAAAACAATAACAGACGCACAACTTGGTGTAGAAAAAACGAAAGAAAGGTTATCTGAATTAGATTTATTATAATTCATCTTTTTAAGTAGTATTTGGTGATCTTTTGATTAAACTTATCGCATTTGATCTTGATAACGTCCTAATTGACGGTGAAGTCATAGACGAGATGGCAAAATTGACTGGAGTAGAAGAAGAAATTTCCAAAATAACCAGTCAAGCAATGGAAGGAAAAATAGATTTTGGAACAGCCCTGAAACAAAGAGTTTCACTCTTGAAAGGAGCATCTGTTGAAGATATCAACAAGGTAATGCTGGAAATTCCCCTCATGGAAGGGGCAAAAGACAGCGTTAAAGAGCTCAAAAAGAGGGGTTACAAAATAGCAACCATAACTGGCAGTTTTGATTGTATTGCCCAGCGTATGAAAGACGAACTTGATCTGGACTACGTGTATTCCAACACACTCCAGGAAGAAGATGGTGTTTTAACTGGTGAAGTTACCGGTCCGCTGGTGGATGGTTCTAAAAAGGAAATTCTTCTGGAACTGATGAAACTGGAAAAAATATCAGCTGAAGAATGTGCTGCAGTTGGCGATGGTGCCAATGATGTTTCCATGTTAGAAGAAGCTGGCCTAGGAATAGCATTCAACGCTAAACCTGTTTTAAAAGAAATAGCTGATGTCATCGTTGAGAAAAAGGACCTAAAAGAGTTACTGGAAATATTTGATGAAGGTTCCGAAAAAGCTTCCAAAAAGGCGGAAGAAGTACCTAAGGAAAGCTTTACTGAACTTTTATCCAAGAAGAAGGATCTGGAAAAGACCCTTAAAGAACTCACAACTAAACGGGACAAGCTAAATGATGAGGCTAAGGTCTTCCGTCAGGAACGTGATGAACTTAACTCCCAAATAAGAGGAAACCTGGATAATGCCCTGAAATTCAGGGATGAAAGGGATCAGATTAACCAGGAAGTTAAGAAGTACAAAAAACTGCGGGATGAAGCCCATCAGGCCTACAAGAAAATGGAATGGACTTCCGGAAGAAGAGAAGCTGTCCAGATCGAGGATGAAATAAAACGTCTGGAAAAAACCATTGAAACCAGAGTTCTGGACATCCGGAAAGAAAACGAACTGGTTAAAAAGGTTACAGATCTTCGTAAAAAGCTTCAAGGCATGCAAGAAGACGAGGAAAGTCGCAGCGAAGCTTTAAAACATAAAGAAGTTTCTGAAGGCTATCATGCTAAAGTGGTGGAGTTATCGGACCAGGCACAGGAAACCCACGAGAAAATGCTGGAATACTTCCGCAACATCGATGAAATCCGAAGCCAGGCAGATGCCACCCACCAGAAGTTCATTGAAACCCGGGAAAACGCAAACAAAGTCCATGAAGAAGTTAAAGCCACCTTTGGAAAAATAAGAAAAGCCAACAAGGGTATGGACCGGGTTAAAGCCAAGGAACGAAATGCCGAAGACGAAATCGTGCGTAAGAAAAACTCCGAGGAAAAGGAGAAAGCCGAGGAAATCTACCGCAAGTTCTTAGAGGGTAAGAAAGTTTCCACCGAGGAATTACTCCTCTTACAGAAACACAACATTGTCTGAGTTTGTCTCAGACCCATCCTCCCCCACTTCTTTTATTTTTCTGATAAATATTTTTTTATTAATACTTATCTACCAGTATAATACAATTATTATTAATTCAATTTTAATCAAATCTATTAAATGGATTATAATAATCTATTAACACTTTATCAATAATTATGGTGAATTAAATGACCCCTCCGGATAACTCCCCTATAGTTAGTAATGATATTAAAATCGCTGCACTTTTAGCAGCCACTATAGCTTCATTTTTCACACCCTTCATGGGTTCATCGGTTAACATAGCACTGCCCACTATTGGACTGGATTTCGGTGCAGATGCCATAGTCCTGAACTGGGTTACCAACGGATTCCTTCTGGCAGCAGCTATATTTGCGGTACCTTTCGGTAGAGTGGCGGATATCCATGGTATGAAGAAGATATTCACCTACGGGATAATCCTGTTCACAGTGTCTTCACTGTTATGTGCCCTGTCTCCCACTGCTTATACATTAATCGGATCAAGGATACTGCAGGGTATTGGTTCGGCTATGATCTTTGTAACTGGACTGGCCATAATCAGTTCAGTCTACCCACCACATCACCGTGGAAAGGCCATTGGAATTAACGTAGCCGCAGTTTACGTAGGTTTATCATTCGGACCAGTCCTAGGAGGGTTAATGACCCAGTATCTTGGTTGGAGAAGCCTCTTCCTATTGATGATACCGTTCGGGTTACTGGTTACCGCCATTGTCTTCTGGAAACTCCATGATGAATGGGCTGCATCCAGGGGGGAAAAATTCGACTTTACAGGTTCCATACTCTACAGTTTAATGTTGTTTTTGGTGATGTACGGGTTTTCCAGCTTACCACAGATGGATGGTTGGGCCATGTTAATACTGGGAGTTGTCGGATTTTTTGCATTCCTCAGATGGGAACTCAAAACTGAAAGTCCAGTATTCAATGTAAGATTGTTTAAAAACACCGCATTCACATTTTCCAGCTTGGCAGCCCTTATAAACTACAGTGCCACCTTTGCGGTTACTCTACTCCTGAGTTATTACTTACAATTCATTAAGGGGCTGGAACCACAGACTGCAGGACTAATACTGGTTGCTCAACCCATAATCATGGCCATAACTGCACCTATTGCTGGTAGGATGTCGGATCGTTTCGATGCCCGCCTCATTGCCACCACAGGTATGGCCACGGTGACCCTGGCCCTGTTTACCTTAACCTTCATCGACGGTAACACTCCCCTCAACGATATAATCATAGGGTTGGGAGTTTTGGGACTGGGATTCGGACTATTCTCATCTCCCAACACCAACGTGATAATGGGATCCGTGGAGCGCAGATTTTACGGAGTAGCTTCCGCCACAGTGAGCACCATGCGACTCATAGGACAGACCATGAGTATTGGAATAGCCACCCTGGTCTTCTCATTATTCATTGGAAGGGTTCAGTTAACCCCTGACCAGTACCCCGCGTTACTGGAAAGCATCCAGCTCTGTTTCGTGGTCTTCACCGCCCTGTGCTTTATAGGGGTCTTTGTATCATGGTGGAGAGGGGAAAAGAAGAAAGATGTGAAAAATGATGTCGCTTAAGATATATCCCATAACTATCCAATTTTTTTGTTAAATCTTAAAAGATTAAAAAATTTTATATATATTTTTCAATTCCCATTTGATCGCGAAAATTAATCCCATTAAATCAGTCAGATCTAACCTTGATTTAATTTCCTCCACCACATTTAAGATTCCACCAAAAATGAAGTACCTTCTTCTTTTTCTATCTTCATAATGTTATCGGCAGCATCCTCCAGATCCGCATCATGGGTGACAATGATCATCTGGGGTATAATGGACATTCTCTTCAATAGATCAATCAGTTCCTGCCGGCGATAGGCATCCAGGTGGATGGTGGGTTCATCCAACATGATCATCTCTAAACTACCTCCAGAGAGTACCTGGGTTATTCCTAACCTCAAAGCAAGGGCCACTGCTATCTTTTCACCACCACTGATCATGTCCAGACTGCTTTCACCACTAGGTCCATAGATGGTCACGTCGTAATCCTCATCTAGCCGCACGTCAGAGTATTCAAAATTGAACTTCTCAAACAACTCCCGTGTTTTCTCCTCAATAAGGGGTCGGGATAGGTTTCTCAAATCCTTCTGAACACCATCCTTACCATAGAGATCCCGGATAAGATTTAAGAGTTTCAAAAAGTCTTTTAAGTTCTTTAATTCTGTTTCATATTCCCGTAGGGAATTCAGTTTCTCTTCTATTGTTTGTATTGAATCTGATAGTTGGTGGAGTTGACCAACCAGCAACTGCTTCTGGCCACTGAGATCCACCAATTCATCTTTTTTCAACTCCCATTCCATCTTTACCCTTTCATGGGATTCTTTATTGTAATTGGAATCTTCAACCACTTTCTTAACTTCTTTCAACTCTTTAAGGGTTTCTTGTATTAACCCTTGGTTTTCATCAATCCGTCTGAGGAGTGAGTCTTTTTGGCTGACTTCACCCATTAAGTGCTGATGTTTTTTACTCAAATCTTCCAGGTAGGCTATTTCTCCAGGAAGGTTTTCCACACTGTCCCCGGCAATTTCCATGAGAATGCTGATCTTCTTCTTCAACTCCCTTATTGATAGTTTAATTTCATCTAAACTTGCTAATTGTTCTTCATAATCTCCAAGGGATTCCAGAGAACCACGGGCAGTAAGATACTTCTCATAATTTCCTTTAATATCCCGTAGTTTAGATTTATTCTGGGCAATATCAGTTTCAATTTTCTCCAGGATAACCATCTTCCCCTGAAGGTCATTGAGACTGGAATCAATGTTTTTAATTTCCTGCCGGTTCTCATCCACTGATTTCAAATATTCATTCAATATCCCCAGATTTATACTTTGAATCCGGGACTGATGGGAGTCCAGTTTCTCTTTTTCACCCTCAATTTTTTTTAATTTATCTTTCAAACTCTCAGAATTTTGATGATTCTTTTTTAGTTCGTTCTGGTAATCTGTTATCAGTTCATCTCTTTTTTGAGGAGTTATAGTGGATTTACAGATGGGGCAAAGCTCTTTCACTCGTTCCAATTCTTTTATAGGTTTATCCAGGTTCTCTCTTTTAACCTGCAAATTGGATAATTCCCTTTTTAACTCCTGAATAGATTCAGAAGCAATCATGAGTTCTGCCTCTAATTGAGGTTTGGATGTGGATAAATGATCCTGGAATTCTTCCACAGAATCAAATTCAGTATCCAGAATCTGGTTAGATTTTTCCAGAACGTGATCTATTTTTTCCAGGGCCTGCTGGATTTTAACCTCAATTTTAGACTTTCTTTCGATGTACTGCTGGATAAGTACACGGCTTCCTTCAAACTGGTCCTTAGCATACTGCAAATTATTAATTTCATCGTCTAAACGGGAATAATCATTATAATACTCTTCATTTTCATTCAAAATATCTCTAAAAAGTTCAATATCATCCCTGATCTTAACCAGTTTTATCTCATCTTTCTGCAGATCCTTTAACTCTTTAATCTTGTCCTGAAGACTTTTTAAAATTTCAAGTTTCTTTAATCGTGGTTTGATCCGGTTAATCTCTTCTTCTTTAAGGATAATTTCACTCAACTGGTTATCCAGATCTTTTTTGGTTTTTTCAAGCTGTTCAAGGAAATCAGTTTTGGATTTCAGGATGGTGGTGGTTTTTTCAAATTCAAGACTCCTTTTATCCAGAATCTCTTTCTTTTCCCGGAGTAAATCAGATTCAATAATATTTTCCTCTCTCTTAAGATTGACATCTTTAACCTGGAGGGATAATTCTCTTTTTTTATCTTTTTTGGTCTTGAATTCCTCATCTAAGTCTTTAAATGATTCTATCCTACCCTCTAATCTGATTTTTTTTTCGTTGTACCCATCCAGGATGACTTTAAAATTTTTCCATGCCTTCTCCAGGGAATCAATACCTAATAATCGTCCGATCATCTGTTTCTTTTCCGATGAAGTTCTTTCAATCAGATCAGCTATTTCTCCCTGGCGGACGTAGACTGCATTGAGGAACAGATCACCATCCATATCCAGCAGGTTTTGAACCTCCATGGTCACCTGCCTATCTCCTGAAACCAGTGACTGAAATCTTCCACCATCTTTTATCTTCATAATAGCTTTTGATGATGTTTTAGTCCTTTCCCGTAGCACCCGGTAAGTACGGCCATGGGCAGTGAACTGGATCTCCACTGACATCCGTTTCTGGCCAATGGTTATCAACTGTTCAATCCGTTTACTGGTGTACTGTTTAAACAGGGCAAAACTCACTGCTTCCAGGATACTGGACTTACCAGCCCCATTTCCACCTATTATTATGGAAATACCGGTATCAAATTCGATACTGGTATCCTGGTGGGATTTGAAGTTCTTCATATGGAGACTTTCAATGATCATATAACTCCTCGTAGAAATTCCGGACCATATCTTCAGCAGTTTTCAGATCACCATCAGACAACTCTCTCAAGAGCCCGGTTGCCAGTTCATTTACCTGCTGGTTGTTAAAGTCCTTCAGTTTCTGTTCAATCATCTTCTTAATATCCAGGGCTTCGTTCCCATCTTCAAAAGGATTCTTCTCATCTTCAACTGTGGTGGGCCGGTAATTAGAACGCAGTGCCAGGCATGAATCTGATAAAGCCTGATTTAATGTTTCGTAAACCTCAGAACGGCTGAAATTTCCCCCTTCCACGGTGACCATTAGTATGGGCTTCCTCGGGAGGTTGTTGATATATTGATTAATCCGTGATAGTTCATCCTGGAGGTGACTGTACTTGATGGTCTCTTTTACAAATTCCCGGGGAAGTTTAAGGTCAATATTTTCGATTTCCGGTACATCTCCACTGATATCCACCAGATAAAATCCTTTACCATTCTTCCGGTAACTTTCAACCTCGTTCGATCGCCATATCTCTGTGGAACCTGGATAAGCCAGTTTTCCCTCTCCAAAGTCATCCACCACCCGTTCGTGGATGTGACCAAAGGCACAGTAGTTGAAACTCTGGGGCACATCACCAATTTTAAGCTCATATTCATAGGGAATGTAACGGTCAATTCCCTGGTGAAGCACCAGAATCCGCTTATCAAAATCTACGGATGACTTTTCAATACCTTCCAGGCGTTCAACTAATTGTTTGGAATGGTACTTGGACGTGTAGGGTGCACCTCCAATGAAAATATCATTTTCAATATAATAGGGGTTACGGGGACTTATGAGCTTCAAACCAAAGTCCTTAAATAAAATTTGGGGTGGAAGGGCATTTTTACGCATCACCACATCATGGTTACCGGCAATGGCGTAGATGGGAATTTTTTCTTCTTTCAACCTTAAAATACCCTTTTGTGCAGTTAACAGGGCCCTGGTGGGGGGTCGTGAATACTCGAATAGATCACCAGAGTGAATGGCAAAATCCGGCCTTTCACTAACTACCTCCTCAATAGCCTGATCAAAAACCTCAAAAAAATCGTTTTCCCGTTCTGAAAGTCCATACTGACGGTAACCCATATGGGTATCAGCTAAATGGGCAAACTGCATCAGTAATCTCCTCCCAGATCCTCATATTCCATTTTCTGTTCTTCCAGGAGTTTTTCCTCCCTTTCATGGGATTTTGACCATTCCTCCACAATGTTAAGGTCTCCTCCAGTGATCTTCCCCTGGAATTCATCTATCTTAACCAAGGTGGGGATGCGAGTCATTAAACCCAGCACTATAGCCTCCCCAATATTCAGGGAAGGAAGTTGGGCTATGAGATCATCACTCAAACTTTCACTGGCCCGTTGCACATGGCTCTGGTCAGTGGGCTCCACCAGGCGCAAGATTATCATGTTATTGGCCTGGGAAAGGGCATCAGAATCCAGGGATTTAGGGCTCTGGCTCACCAGGCACAGCCCCACTGAAAACTTACGCCCCTCACGGGCAATTCTACTTATCCACAGTTTGGATTCTGTTTTTCGATTCTGGGGAGCCAGGATATGGGCTTCTTCCAGGATCAAAAATATGGGGAAATCTAAACCCTCCCCATTTCTTAAAAAGTCTTTACGACTTTTTAAAACGTTCCGGAGAATATGGCTAACCACCACATCCGAGGCAAATTCATCCACTGAACCCAGATCCAGAATGTTGGCTTTCCCCACCTTCAAACTGTCAATGATATCCTTTGCTTCCAGGCTGAGTATGTTCCCGTACTTATCCCTCATATGGTCCAGTTTGTTCAAAACATCGGCTATCGATTTTTTATCCCCGGAATTGGTGGATTTAGCCTCGGGATCTTCAGATTCTGCTAACCATCCTTCCAGTTTACTAATGATCAGGGCAATGAAGTCTTTACCCATGGTTGAACCCTGCATTAGACTGTTTCGTGCGGATTTGTAAGCCTTTAAAAAGTACCTTTCCTGGACATAGGCATTGGGGGGTATGTTGGCCAACTTTTTAATTTCCCCAAAGGAGAGGTATAATGGGTTGATCTGGGGATGCATTACATTAACTTTATCCTTCCCAAAATCAGTGTTCACATACTCGGAGTGCATATCGAATATCAGAACACTCCCTTTAACCTTCAGGAGACCATCTACAATAACTGATACTGTATTTGACTTTCCTGCTCCGGTCATGGCCAAAACTGCCAGGTGTCTGGATACCATTTTGTTGATATCCACTTCTATACTAACTTCCTCCTGGGTTATGAGGTTTCCCAGTTTCAAACCATACCGGTCCACCTTGAATATCCTCTCCAGGATCTGTGAATCAGCAACCCGTATTTCGGTTCCCGGTGGTGCTGGTGTACGGGGAATGCGCAGGTCATCATCAATGTCACCCAGTATCTTAACAGTTCCCTTAACGTAATGGTCGTCACCTTCAATAGCCTTGATTTTCTCGATGGTCAGGGGGTCATAGATTTGATCATTAATGGAAACACTGCCCCTTACCAGTGATTCAATCATCCCCAGCACGTTTTTACCATCATATTTAAGGGTGACGTATTCACCCACCCTGGGCATTTCTTTAGACACGAAACTCACAGTTACCAGTGAGGTTTCACCTATGCATCTTCCAATAACTTCATTCATTTAACATTTCCCTCCCACCCTTCTCCAGGAACCCAATTATCTTGGAAAGGTTTTTCAGATCATTTTTACGGATAACCACATCATTATGGGCTTTTTTCAGTAGTAAAGGATATCCCTCGGCACTGATCTTCTTTATACTTTTTAGCAACTTTTTTATATCCTCTTCAGTAGCGTGGTACGGTAATTCAAACTTCAGAATATTTTTATGATCCTCCAGTCTGGCGTAGAAAATGGTGAAGGTTAAACCCTTCAGAAAACCATTTCTAACCGGGAAATCCCTCTTAACCTCGGAAACATTAGAATAACGTGGTCTTGAATATCCCTGCTTCTTACTGTACATATCAAATATGGCAATATCCGGTATTTTAGAATCAAAATATTCAGTACTGGTTGATGTTTTGGATATTGCCACTATTTTCTGGTTTTGTTCCATTAGGTCACAGATGACCAGCAGGTTCTCCAGGTTTTCCAGGTAGATCACTGGTTCAGTATGGTTAGTAAATTCCGCTGCAATCGAATCCTCAAATTTGGAGGAGGTTATTTCCACATCGGGACTCTTTAACTCTTCTTCTAGGAGAGGTAGATATTTTTCCCTTATCCTCTCTTTCACCTGTTCTTTGAGTTCTCGTTCAATGGGGAATGGTCTGATGAGGTTTCCCAGGATGGAACCATCAAAGAGGAACAAATCAACATCATATTCAGCGAACATCCTCAGGGCATTTTTAATCTCAAATATTCCCATGTAACTCCGCAAACGGTCATCAACATATTTATGATGAGATATGATATCAATGTCCGAGCTTTCAATTCTTTCAAGGCCATGGGGGGTGTGTATCACACCTTCTGCATCAATGGCGTAGAAGATGAATGGTAAAAATTTACGTTTGTTTATACTTCCATCACCGGCAGCAATACTCACATCATGGGTGTTCTCTTTTAGGGGGTGATCAACCCATTGCCGGGAAGCATCTACCTTAGAGTATCCGATTCCATCTACTTTTTTCTGGATGTTATCTCTCTTTTTTAAGGCCTTTTCATAAAGTGAATCCAGCATTTGATCCTCCAAAATAAATATGAAAGTTTTTTTGTAAGTTTTTAGAGTAAATAAGCGGGTAATAGTAATTGAACATCACCAATATATGGTGTTCCTTAATTTAAAACTTTATTTATTAATGGAAAGGAACCAAACAGTAGATTATGAATATCCTTACATCCCAACAGAAAAGGGTCTTAAACGGCGTCAAATATTTCAGTGCAGAATACCATGGGGGAGTTCCCTATAACATCCTTAAACTGGACTTGGGCACTTCTGAAGAAGACCTTAACCCCATTTTAGAACATTTGGAGAAGGAGAATTACGTAACTCTTCAGGATGGTATTATCCTCCTGGAAAAAAACAGGGGTAATAATGAAGGGGCAATTATTCAAGGAAAAACACAGTCCAAAGAGACCTTTTCAGAGAATTCTTCCAAAGTAACCTCTTCAAAGGACACGTCTAGGGGAACCGTTGAAAAGAAAAGATTACCTGACAGTGACCAATGGGCCCTGGATAATGCCCTTACTCTAGATAATGAGCACATGGGTATTGACACTCCTGATGTGGAAAATAGGGATGATAATCATCAGCCCGAGGGTGGTGTAGAAACTCCTGAGGGTATTGTAGAAATAGAAAAGGTTCTACCTAAGGAAGGAGAAGCTAACCGCACCAACGACAATAACAATAATAATAACAACATCACGAGGCATGATGACGAGTTAACCGATGCAACTGAAAAAACGGTTGAAGTTGAACTGGAGGAACAGTTTTCAGAAAAGGAACTGAACGCCATGGAGATAATCCAAAAACTGGTTGATGAATCTGGCAACATTTCCAGAACATTGCTTGAGGGTACTTTCCTCTACGGGGAATTGGAGTTAAGTAGCATCAGCATGTACAATCTGATAACCTCCCTGGAAAATAGGGGAATTATAAAGAAAATTAAGCTAACTGATGGAGAGTACTATGGGTTCACTCCTTAAATTTTATCCAAAACTTTTTTGGGTATTTAGTATTTTTTAAAGATTTTCCAGAAAAAAGGTGAATCTATGTCCAACCATAAGGATTGAACTCTGATGGGGGAATGTACATCACCTTAGCATAACCCTTCTTTAAGAGTTCCTGGTTGAGGTTCACACCGTCCACGTAGACCACGGCCAGTGTACGGTCATACTTGTCCTTGTTTTTAGCATCATCAATATCTAAGCCCACGGTTTTACCCAGACACATATTTTTAACGTAGTCCTTGGCTTCCTTATAACCGGAATCTCCCCTTTCTGGAGTGTTAACTCCCACAAATCGCACTCTACCCACTCCCTCCACATCTATGGTATCTCCATCCACCACCTTGTAACACTTACCATTGACCTCCGCGTGGGGACTGTTGGAGTTAGATGAACTGGTGGTAGTGTTGGTAATTGGAACTGCAGTGGAACTGGAGCTACTGTTATTGGAAGATGAAGGTGTGTAGTTCAGTGGAACTGAATCATTATGGGTGCAGCCTGATGCAGCCACCATTATGATGCATAGCATGATTAAAAAGTATACCCGGCGCATTTTATCCTCTTAATAATAGTTTTTCAAAATCAATCAGTTTCTTTTTAATTAATAAGATGGTTTTATAGCATATAAATTTACTTCCCTTTATTTCCATTAGTAATTCTTCCCTTTGTTATTTGTCCACATGTATCCATATTTTGGATTGGAGATCGGTACGCGATGCAATTAAATGCAATAAAATCCAACCTTTACCCATGATACTGGTAACTGGAGGGGCAGGATACATAGGCTCCCATGCCAATAAGGAGCTTAACCTTGCAGGATACGAAACAGTGGTTCTGGATAATATGAGCTACGGACATGAGGACTTCCTGAAATGGGGAGTCTTTGAAGAAGTGGATCTCGGTGATCTGGAATCAATCCGGAAGGTATTTGGAAAGTATGAGATAGAAGCAGTGATGCACTTTGCAGCATTCACCTATGTAGGGGAATCAGTGGAAGATCCCCAGAAATACTACCTCAACAACCTCCGAAACACCCTAAACCTCTTCCAAGTGATGAATGAATTCAAGGTGAAGAAACTGGTTTTCTCATCAACCTGTGCCACCTACGGAAACCCCAAGAAAATACCATTAACCGAGGACCATCCCCAGGAACCCATAAATCCCTACGGCCAGGGGAAGCTCATGGTTGAAAAGATATTAAATGACTACAGCTCTGCTTATGGGCTTCGATACGTCTCCCTCCGTTACTTCAACGCCGCAGGGGCGGATCCAGAATGTGAAGTGGGGGAAAGACATGATCCCGAAACCCATCTAATACCACTAATACTGGACGCTGCCATGGGTAAAAGAGAAGATATAAAGATATTCGGAACCGACTACCCCACCCCTGACGGTACCTGCATCAGGGACTACATACACGTAACTGATCTAGCTGATGCTCATATAAAAGCCCTTAAATACTTAGATGCGGGGGGAAGTAGTGAAGTTTTCAACCTGGGAAACGGTAATGGATTTTCAGTCCGGGAAGTAATTGAAGAATCCAGAAAAGTCACCGGGAAAGAGATAAAAGCCACCGAAACCAAGAGACGGCCGGGTGATCCTCCAGTCCTTGTTGGAAGTTCCCAGAAAGCTCGAGACATTCTTAAATGGCAACCCCAATATGATGATCTAACTAAAATAATCAGCACGGCCTGGGAGTGGCATAAAAAGGATAATTAAATTTGATTGAAGTTTAAAGAATTTCAATTGATTTACTCCATTGCTGATTTTATTAAATTGCTTTTTATTAAGATAATACTTACTTTTATTATAATTTTTCTTGATTAATGATTAAAATTATTTAAAAAGTAAATTTAGTTGATTAAAAATTAATATCAAATTATTTAGCTAATATAATGATTTAAACTTAATTTTAAGTGTATTAAATCTTTAATTATCCTTTTTATCATGTTAATATTGATATTTTTATGCGCACGATATGAATGGAAAGTATTAAATATAAGCTTTAGCCCAATATTTATTATGATGTTATTATTAAATAATAATTTTACATGGGGGAACATCTATGGGCGGAGTTAGGGGACTTTCAATTTTTATAATTTTTTTGGCAGTGTTAGCAATTTTCACGGGGGCTGTTGCAGCTGCGGAGTGGAATGTGAGTGCTGGAAGTAGCATTCAATCGGTTGTTAATAATGCATCGGAAAACGACACAATCATTGTTAACGATAACAATGGAACTGAATATACTTATACTGAGAATCTGGTTGTTAACAAAAAAATAAATTTACATTCTGCTTCTGATTTAGTTACTATTCAAGCTTTAAACGCCTCCAAACCCATTATTACTATTAATTCACTAGGTAGTGGTTCAACCATACAGAATTTTATAATAGCTGGTGCTACAAGTTCCTCCGGTATATACTTGAACTCTGCAAATAACTCTGTGATCACTGGAAATGTTTTTACAGGAAATTATGATGGAATTCGGCTCTATAAAAGTGCTAATAATCTCATTAGTGATAACACGGTAAGCAACATATGCCGTATTGGAATATATGTTTATACAAATTCCAATAACAATTACGTTCAAAGCAACTTTTTAACGTCTACTACTTATGGAATTTATGTTATTAACTCAATAAACAACCAGGTAAT
>JAUNXM010000042.1:4107-14723 GCA_030539815.1 Methanobacterium sp. | reverse complement strand
GAGAACTAGGAACATGATCGGAATTGTGGGCGGTACTGGAGTGTACCAGATAGTTGAAATGGGAAAATTGCTGGAGAAGAAGGTTTTTAATACGCCCTTTGGTGAGTCTCCCCCGGTATCTATACTAAAATTTGAAGATCAGGAGGTTGCCTTCTTACCTCGTCACCGCGAGGGTCACGATAACCCACCACACATGATTAATTACCAGGCTAACATCTACGCTCTTAAAATGCTGGGGGTAGAATCAATTATTGCCACCAATGCGGTAGGATCTCTAGATGAATCCATTAAACCAGGGGACTTCTTAATACCCGATGATTTTTTGGATTTCACCCGTAAAAGGCCTTTCACATTCTATGATGACCGGGCAGTTCATGTGGATGTCACCCAACCCTACTGTCCCCAGCTGGCAGAAACCATAATCTCTGCCGGGCGAGGGGTAGATGGTAAACTGATTAGGGGTGGGGTATACGTGTGCACCGAGGGGCCTAGATTTGAAACCCCAGCAGAAATACGCATGTTCCGCCAGATCGGGGGCACAGTGGTGGGAATGACAGGCCTCCCCGAAGCGGTACTTGCCAGGGAACTTGAAATCTGCTACGCATCCATATGTATGGTTTCCAACTACGCGGCATCAGTATCTCCCGAGAAAATCACCATAGATGAGGTATTTGAAATTCTGGATGAGAAAAAAAAGGAATTAACCAAATTAATATACAATTCGGTTATTAACATCGCTGATGATAGAAATTGTCCCTGTAGCTGTGCCCTGGAAGGTGCAGAAATAGATTAGTTTAGCTTAATAATGGTATATTGTGAATAAATTTAAAATAAACAATTTTCAGGTGTTATATCCCATATATCATGTTCAAATTTATTTTTTACAAATATGGGAAAGTTTTTTTAATAAGGAATTATAAAATATTTTTTATATATGTCATTATTGCCATTTTTTATCATCTTTCATCCCTAAATCCGGGACTGTAATCCAAATAAACCTAATTAAAGGAGAGTTCAGGTTGAACCAAGAACAGGAACAAATTCTTAAACTTAAAGAAAATAAAAATGCTATAATATTGGCTCATAATTATCAAACTCAAGAGATACAGGAGATTGCCGATTTTTTAGGTGATTCTCTAGAATTGTGTATCAAAGCTTCACAAATCACGGATGCGGATCTGGTTGTTTTCTGTGGAGTGGACTTCATGGCAGAAACTGCAGCTATCTTAAACCCATCCAAGAAGATTTTAATTCCCGATCCCATGGCTGAGTGTCCCATGGCCCACATGCTCCCTGCAGAGGAAGTAAAAAAATATAAAAAGAGATACCCTCAAGCTGAGGTGGTGTTGTATGTTAACACTCTGGCTGAAGCTAAAGCAGAAGCCGACATATTATGCACATCAGCCAACGCGGTTCAGGTAGTAGAAAGTCTGGATTCTGATCAGGTGCTCTTCGGCCCTGACATGAATCTGGCTAGTTTCGTGGACAAAAGAACAGATAAGGAAATAATCCCCATTCCCGAGGTGGGCTACTGCTATGTTCATAAAATGTTCAACACTGCCGATGTAACTTTTTCCAGGGAAAATTATCCTAATGCAGAAGTGCTGGTGCACCCGGAATGTGATGCGGAAGTCCAGGAAATGGCCGATTACATACTGAGTACCGGGGGAATGATCAGACAACTGGCTGCATCTGAAAATAAAAGTTTCCTCATAGGCACGGAAGTGGATATGGTAACCCGTTTACGCAGGGAATACCCGGACAAAGTTATTTACCCATTACTGGATGAAGCCATATGTGAAAATATGAAACTCCACACCCTGGAAAAAGTAAAAAATTCCCTGGTCGAAGAAAAATTCCGGGTTAAAGTTCCGGAAGAAATTGCCAATAAGGCCAGAATCGCCGTGGAAAGAATGCTGGAAATCAGTTAATATATAGAAGATGCTCGGAATCAATTAGAAATAATTTAACCTGGAATCGTAGTTATTAATTATAATTATTTTTTTAATGGTGATATATAGTGAAGATAGATAAAACTGGATTATTTGGAGTTATCCTGATACTCATAGGGCTTATTGTTTACGCCACATCACCACTGGACCAGCTGGTTATGATGATCACCTGGCCACTGTTATCAGGTTCATCTGAGGGCAAAGCAGTCCTTTTCATGATGTTAATAGGCAGTTTCCTAGTATTAAATTCAGTGATTAACACCAACCGCTTTTTAACACCATTAAATGAAAAAACCAATGAATACAGTCCGGATGGTAAAAAATTCCTAAAATGGACCATAATCTTAATCCTGTTAACCTGTCTGGTGGGACTTTTAATCGAGTTTTCTATTCGTTTAAAGTATGGTGTATCTCCCTTGACCATTTTTGTTTCCACCAATCCCACATCAACCACCACCAGCCCCATGCACACCCATGTTTTTAAATCAGTTTTCGGATACTTTGCAGATAGTATGGGGGGGTTGGTGCCGGAACACGTTCATACTGGGGGCAGTCTTTACCCGGAAGTGGTTCCCTGGGGTTACTTTATATTCATAACCCTCCCCCTGGCATATATAACTGGACTGTTATCTTTAAACGGGAGAAGGGATATGTACCGGGTAATCCTGGCATTTGCCCTGGCTCTGTCCCTGATTGGGATGGTGGATGGTGGACTTTACAGTCAGCCGTTAATCATTGGACTGGGTCTTTTATTCATTCTTTACTTCTTGAAACAACCCTTCCAATTCCGCCAACTAATTTTACCACTGGCCCTAATTGTGCTGGTGGCATTATCCGGGTTGGGATTGGAACTGGCAGGGAATAACAGTTCTTATCATGAGATAAAAGTCTTGAACCAGTTTGAACCTGTTGATATGAGTGGTTACAACGTTCTAAGCACGGAAAATCAGGGTAACATGACGGTGATACGAATTGACACCAGTCAAAGTGATAAAACCACACTGGAAAGTCTCTTCAAGACCTATGAAGGTCGGGCTGATGGATTCTTCATAACCTGGAATTTCTTCTCCTACTTTTAGAATCCGAAAATATCTTTAAACAAAAACTCAAATAGAAACATTAGGTGAAAATGAAGCTTTCAATTATCATACCTACCTTTAACGAGGAAAATTACCTCCCTCATCTCCTTGAGAGTATAAAAAGGCAGGATTTCTCAGATTATGAGGTTATTGTGGCTGATGCAGGTTCTGAAGACAGCACTAGAGACATTGCCCGAGAATGGGGATGTAAAGTTGTGGAGGGAGGTCTCCCTGCTGTAGGTCGCAATCGTGGTGCAGAAGCAGCATGTGGTGAACATCTTCTCTTTCTGGATTCTGATGTGATTTTAACCCGGGATTACCTGGAATTATGCTTGGATGAATTCCAAAAAAGGGACCTGGGAATTGCCATCACCCAGATCGCACCTTTAAGTGACAGTTTCCTTAATAAAATAACCCATGATCTGGCCAATTTCTTTATGAAAAGGGTGGAAAATATCAAACCCCACGGAGCAGGTTGTTACGGTATAATCACCACCCGAAAAAGGCACTGTGAAGTGGAAGGATTTGATGAAGACCTGGACTTTGGAGAGGATACGGATTACATAGAACGCATCGGTGCCATCAGCCAGTTCAAGGTTCTCAGAAGCCCAAAACTCCTGGTTTCTACTCGCCGTCTTCAGGAAGAGGGTATGCGTAATGTGGTTTTCAAGTATGCTAAAAGCACATTTTACCAGTTCCGGGGCAAGCAAATAACCGCCGAAGACCTGGATTACACATTTGGACATCCAGGTCAAAAGAGGATCATCTACTCCGTATGTGGTGAAGGGATGGGGCACGCCATCAGGGGTCGGGTTCTCCTCAACCATTTAACCAAGAACAATGAAGTTCATATATTTGCATCAGATCGGGCCTATGATTATCTGGCAGCTCATTTTGACAATGTTTACAAAATCGGTGGGTTTAACACAGTATATGAGGATAACACTGTCCAGAACACCAAAACCTTTATAAAGGGAATGAAGGACCTCCCTGGTGATTTGAAAAAAAGTCTAAGACTGATGTACAGTGTGGCCAAGGCAGTTAAACCCCAGATTATCATCTCTGATTTTGAATTTTATTCCAATCTCCTATCCAAGGTACTGCGCGTTCCCCTTATTAGTCTGGATAACATGCATGTACTTACCCAGGCAGAGTTGGATGTCCCCCGAAAGTTTCGTACCGATAGAATTGCTGCTGAAAGTGTGGTCAGGTCATTCATTCAAATGCCCACATTTTATCTTATAACCAGTTACTTCTACCCTCCACTTAAAAATCCCAATAAAACTAAATATTTCCCACCGGTCCTAAGGGAAGCTATAATGGGGCTTGAACCATATAATGGGGGGCATGTGCTTGTTTACCAAACAAGTGACTCCAATGAGAGATTACTAGATATTTTGCAGGAATTTGATGATGAATTCATTGTTTATGGATTCAACCGTGATGAAGTTGATGGAAATTTGCTGTTTAAAAGTTTCAACGAGGATGAATTTTTCACAGACTTATCACAAGCCAGAGCGGTTATTGCCAATGGCGGGTTCACCCTTATAAGCGAGGCACTCTACCTGGGAAAACCAGTTTTAAGTGTTCCAGTGAAAAAACAGTTCGAACAGATTTTAAATGCTATTTACTTGGAAAGATTGGGGTACGGTGAGTTCCATGAGGATCTCCAACGTGAAGATATTGAGAATTTCCTTTCTAAACTGGATGAATACCGAAATAATATCCACCAAACATTTATCCATGACCATAACCAATCTATTCTCGAGGAACTAGACTTCCTCATTGGTAAATGCACTTAAAAGTGAAACTATTTAATATCTGCTTATTATTAATTCCTTACCATCTAAGATGAGTGAAGGGTATCTAAATGATGTATGTGTCTAATGGGCCACATTTTTTTTATTCATGGAATAAATTATAATTAAGATAAGTGGATATTTTGATTTTATGGAGATAACTGGTACAGTGATACTTCTCAAGTGCTCTAACTTAATTCTAATATCCCAAAAAATTTAAGATGATAATATGAGTTCAAGAAGTGGTGTGGCCAATTTACCCCTCCACGGTGGACGAGCACCCCGTTGGTTGTTCCATCGTATGGTTAAACTGGCCAGAGTGGTTGTAGATTCAATGATCTATGAGTATGGTCCTGCTGAGTTTTTATCCAGGATCTCGGACCCCCACTGGTTTCAAGCATTTTCCTGTGTCCTGGGGTTTGATTGGCACAGTTCGGGCACTACCACCACCACCTGTGGAGCTCTTAAGACAGCTATCAACCCTGAAGAACATGGTATATTTATTGCAGGGGGTAAAGGGCGCGCATCCCGGAAAACACCGCAAGAAATTCGGGATGCAGGGGAAATATTCCCTTTATCCACATCAAAACTGAAAAAACTAGTCTATTCCAGTAAAATCTCCGCAAAAATCGATAATTCATGTATTCAGGATGGTTATCAGCTTTACCATCATGTGTTCTTTTTGACTGAAAGGGGAGACTGGGCAGTGGTGCAGCAAGGAATGAATGAATCCACAAGATACGCCCGAAGATACCATTGGTTATCTGATTCAGTGGATAACTACATAAACGAACCTCATAATGGTATTTGCTGCGATCTTAAACAGGAAAAAACCCTGAATATGACCTCTGATATGAGTTTTGATTCACGACAAACCAGTCTGGATCTGATCCTGGATAATCCTCAGCATCTGAAGAAGTACTTCCAGAAAAAAATAGAGGTGAATGTAGGGCAGGCTAATCTTGATCTATTCTGCCCTGAACTCACTTTACCCAGCCATCATCCTGTTCTGGATACTGATCTATCATCCCGGGAGTTTGAAGTCCTTCAAAATGCCTGGGAATTGCAGCCGGAAAGTTACGAGGAATTAATTTCTTTAAAGGGAATGGGACCTAAGAAAATTCGTGCATTAGCTTTGATTTCAGATCTGGTTTATGGAGACCAGGCCAGCTGGGAGGATCCGGTAAAATACAGTTTCACCCATGGTGGAAAAGATGGTTTCCCCTACCCTGTTGACCGGGAAGTATACGATCATTCCATTCAGACACTGCGCGACGCTATTCAGCAGGCCCGGTTAGAGAAAAAAGAAGGCTACCTAGCAATTAAACGCTTGGAAAGTTTGTTGCATGCTGAGAATTAATCAAAAATCGTATTCTAAATCTATAATGATCCAATGTTAATAAAATCACGGCATCCCATTAATTTATTTACCTTAAAATTTTCCTTATATTCCCCGACTGATCAAATTATTAAAAAGACCCCTATTTCAAGTGTAAATGATCAATATAGTTTAAAAATCCAGTTGAAATATTCCTAGAATCGCCACTGAAATGTTAATTATCTTATTTTTTTCCGGGTTAATGGATAAACCAGTCATACAAACAATTTATTAACTTTACGGGCAAATAAAAAGTCCAGTTCAGTTAATCCTCCCAGATCATCTGTCGTTATTTCTAGAGCTACCTTTCCCCATGATAAATTAATTTCGGGATGGTGTTGCATCTCTTCTGCTATTAAACCAACCTTAACTGTGAATTCCAGGGCATTTAAAAAGTCTGAAAATTCAAAAACAGATACAAGGTAACGTTTTTCAAGAACAGACCAGTTATCAAGCTGGGAAGAATTCTGTTCAATTTCTTTTCCACTTAAAAGTTGAGGTAGGGGCATACAACATCCACCATATCCTTATTTTTTTTAATCAATTGTTATTAATCAATAATTAAATATTTTTACCATATATTTTCTTAAAATCCTTGAATTTCGACTAATTGTTGGTAATGGTAAGTGCAGATCAATGGTATTATACACTCTTCTTTGTTGCTTGTTTTTTACCAATCATTTCCATAAGATCTCTGGCTTCTTTAAATTTCTTATCCATTTTTAAGGCTTTTTTAATTAATTTTGATGATTCGTCATACTTTTTGAGATTATATAGCCCTTGAGCCTGTAAATAAAGGGCATATTTGTAAAAATCATCTTTTTTGGAATATCTGCTCAAAAACAAGTCGAAAGTGTTAACTGCTTCCTGATGCTCTTTTAAAATCAACAGCACATATCCCCGATTATACCAGGCCATGTTATCACCAGGTTCTAGCCTGACAACCTGTTCAAAACAGTTTAGGGCATCCTGGTATTTACCAAGCTCCATGAAAGCCACTCCCTTATCATTCCAGGCGGAAACATAATCTTTATCTATTTTCAGTGCACTGTCAAAAAATTCTATTGATTTATTCACTTTTCCCTGTTCTAAAAATGCCATGGCTTGTTTATAGAACATTTCTGCTTCTTTAATGGCCATTTAATCAACTCCTGGTTATAAACTCTTACTGTTGACTATATTAGATTAATATAATATAAAGGCTCAGTAAACCGGTCTTTATACAATTAAACATATTTCTTACCCAAATTTTATTAAAAAATAAATAAAAATTATTACTATTTTAAGTTCCTAATCATCAGATATTAAAATCATTATAATGGTATTGAAGGAGTTTTTAGTATTGATATTTTCCCGATAAAATGAGTTTTTATAACTTTTTTTAAGAGAATTTCCATGTAATCAATCATGTAATCATATACCTTTAATATAATTACAAGTCATTACAATTAATTACATTACTTATATTTTAGTAGAATTCTTAAATCTCTTGAAGAATTTATCTTATAAAGAAAAATCTAATATTAAAAATAATATATCAATAGAATATCAATAGGTTAGTTATTATTCAGTTGACCAATTAATCTTTATTTTTCACCCATTTCATTTCATAATTTCTGATCCAGATAAGTTCCTTTAAGAGAAGATCTCCATATCCCTTGGGATTGTTTTCAATTTCTTCAATCCTATCCTCTGGTAAATGGTCCAGGAGTTTTTCCCAATCCTCTACATTGGTGTAAGCCTGTTTTTTAACCTGGTAAATAGTGTGTTCCAGAGATTCCAGTACCAGATCAACATCCTCCCCGTCTTCCAAAAAGGAAATATGGTGGTTTAAGTTAGGTATCATAGCTTCGTCAAACTGAATTTTAGCATTAAGATAAGCTTCATAGGGGTTATGGTAACCAATGTAATTCACTTTTTTAGGACCTCCTTTTCCTAAATCCCGTACTCCTGAAATAATTTTTTCTTCTTCTTCAGGGTGATAGTACTGAAAAAGCTTTTTAACCAGATTAGGTATTTCTTCTTCTAAAAATAATTTATATCGGGTAAGTTTATTAATAATACTTAACCTGTCATTCGAGTCTTCCGTTTTAAAACCCCCATCTCCGGCAGGTGGATAATAAATTTATTATTATCATTTTAATATTAAATGGTTAATAAGATAATCCACCATTGAAAATTATTTAACAGCCAATGAACCCATTTAACAGCCAATCCACTGCTATTGGGGTGTTCGAATTTAACTACTGGTGTTTTTCACAGATTATTATAATTCAAATTTGAACTGGTCCCAGAAAATCCAACTGGTCCAAAATTTTAATAACCCCCAAGGAAAATTGAAATATGTATACTAAAAATTTTAAAATTTTAATAAATAATGATTTTCCAGGAAAATGTAACCTATGAACAAATATTTTATCCTGGAAACCAGTGGTTAAATGGGATTTTGTTAAATGTCTCTTATTAATCATATAAATCCATATGGAGGAAATTAAGATGCTACATGGAACTGAATTATTGAAGAAGGGTTTTGCCAAGATGACCAAGGGCGGAGTTATCATGGACGTGGTTAACGCTGAACAAGCTGCTATTGCCGAAGAAGCTGGAGCCGTGTCTGTCATGGCCCTAGAAAAGGTCCCAGCTGATATCAGGGCTTCAGGAGGAGTAGCTAGAATGGCAGACCCCAGTAAAGTCACCGAGATCATGGATGCAGTGAGCATCCCGGTCATGGCCAAGGTACGGATCGGTCACTTTGTAGAGGCCCAGGTCCTGGAATCACTGGGAGTGGACATGATCGACGAGAGCGAGGTACTCACCCCCGCTGATGAAAAATTCCACATCGACAAAAAACAATTCACCATACCATTCGTCTGCGGAGCCCGAAACCTGGGCGAAGCACTACGAAGGATCGATGAAGGCGCGGCCATGATCAGGACCAAAGGAGAAGCAGGCACTGGGAACGTGGTGGAAGCAGTCCGACACATGCGAATGATCCAGGGAACCATCCGGGAACTCAAAGACATGACCGAAGAAGAGCTTTGGAGTGTGGCCCGTGAAGAAGAAGCACAATTATACCTGGTTAAAGAAACCCAAAAACAGGGACGCCTGCCAGTGGTGAACTTTGCAGCCGGTGGAGTAGCCACACCAGCCGACGCAGCCCTCATGATGCAGCTGGGTGCAGACGGAGTGTTCGTGGGTAGTGGAATCTTCAAATCCGAGAACCCGGAAATAGTGGCAAAAGCCATCGCCGAAGCAACCGCCCACTACGAAGATGCTGAAATCATAGCCGAAGTAAGCAGAGATCTTGGTAAAGCAATGCCAGGTCTTGAAATAAGCCAGATACCCGAATCAGAAAGATTACAGGATAGGGGATGGTAAATCCAATATCCCCAATTTATTTTTTATAATCTTTTATTTTAAGAACACTTATTTCCGGAGTTTTAGGATTCTAAGTTATTTATGGGATTATTTAAGTTATTGATGGGATTAAGGAATCATTTATCTTGATTTATTATTTTTCTTGATTAACATGGGATCTTAAACTTTCTTCTTTATTTGACGATGTGGGCACAGGAATGTGGTACGTCCACCAACGGTTATAATCTCAAATTTCCCTCCTTCTGGGCATTCACCATCTTTATGTCGGTTAGGTAGGAGATATGATTTTGGAAGGGATTCAATTTTATCATGGTGGTCTATAGCTTTCAGGAGCACTTTTTTCATATCTGCAAAAATCTGTTTCCATTCCCTTTCGTCTATTAAATTTGCAGGTGTCATAGGATGCACCCTGCTCTGGTAGAGTATTTCATCGGCGTAAAGGTTCCCAATACCTGCTAAAAGGTTTTGGTTTAGGAGTAATGGTTTTATCATACCATTCCTACCATGGAAACTTTCCCGAAAATCCCCATATTTCACCTTAAGAGCATCTGGACCCAGTTGTTTATTCTTTATGAATTCATCAGGATCCTTGGTTATGCTGAGTTTTCCGAATTTACGAGCATCATCAAATGCCAGGAAATTACCATCCGAAAATTTTATAAGAAGCCTAGGGTATATGGAACTATTAATTATATCATAATGCAAATAACCGGTCATTCCGAAGTGTATTGTCAAAAATAGTTCATTATCAAGCTTACAGAAGAGATATTTCCCATATCTATAGCTTTCTATAAATTTGTGTCCTTCAATGGCATTTATTAGATGGGTGGTGCTGGTTTCCACCAGGATTTCCGGACTGATTACATTAACATTGATTACTGGTTGCTGAAGGGATGTTTTATCAAAGTATCTTTTGAAGGTTTCCACACTGGGTAGCTCTGGCATTCTATCACCACATAAATATTTCATCTTGTCCTTTTAACCCTTAATTTAAGTTTATATAGAACAAGTTATTTCAGGGAATATTTAT
>JAUNXM010000042.1:0-4097 GCA_030539815.1 Methanobacterium sp. | reverse complement strand
CAAGATTTTTTACAATGGAATTTTACACGAAAACAAGATTTTTAGAAAGAATATAAGATTCAAAAAAATAAAAAAGGAGGAAGGGGGGTTGAAAGTGGATTTGTGGAGGGTTGTTAGATGGCTTTTTCTCCCCTTTCTCCGGTTCGTATTCGGACAACATCTTCTACCGATGAGATAAATATTTTTCCGTCTCCAATATCTCCAGTTTGTGCTGTTTCTACTATTGCTTGTATTACGGTTTCTAAATCCTCATCAGAGACTACTATTTCCAGACGGGTTTTGGGTAGCATGTCGATTCGGTAATCACTCCCCCGGTAACTTTCGGTTATACCTAATTGTCTTCCGCGACCTTTAACTTCGGTTACGGTTATTCCATGGCATCCGATTTTTTCAAGGGCATCTTTAACTTCGTCTAACTTGTTGGGTCGAATAATGGCCACTATTTCTTTCATCATATCACCTCATGGATTGCGCATATTTTATTAGATCCGGTAACCGGTCTCCTCGTGTTGTGTGATGTCCAGTCCTTCAATTTCTTCCTTATCTTCCACACGCAGTCCCATGACAATGTCAATGATTTTACCGATTACAAGTGTGGCTACGAAACTGTAGGCTGCCACTACCACCACTGCAATTATTTGGGTAAGTAGTTGTCCAGGGTTTCCGTAGAATAATCCAGTTCCCAGTTCATTGACAAATGGTGCGGCGAATAAACCAGTGGCCAGGGCACCCCATAAACCAGACATACCGTGTATACCAACTACGTCCAGGGCATCGTCGTAACCTAGTTTGGGTTTGAGGTAGCTTATGGCAAAGTAAGACACTACACTGGTTACCAGGCCGATGATCACTGCTGCTTGCACAGTCACGAAACCTGCTGCGGGTGTTATTGCTACTAATCCGGCTATAGCACCGGATATTGCGCCCAGCACTGTTGGTTTACCAGTTTTGAGGTAGTCGATAATTATCCAGGAGATCATGGCTGCTGCAGCTGCTGTGTTTGTGTTGATGAAAGCTTGACCTGCAAGTCCTCCAGCAGTTAATGCTGAACCTGCATTGAATCCGAACCAGCCGAACCATAATAGTCCTGCACCGATTATGGAGTAACCTAACTGGTGAGGTAGTAGTTTGGTGTCTTTCCTTTTACCTAATAGTAATATCAGGGCTAGGGCAGCTACACCAGAATTTATGTGCACCACGGTACCACCGGCAAAGTCCAGAGCCCCTAACTGTGCCAGGAATCCCCCACCCCATACCCAGTGGGCTATAGGTACGTATACCAGGGAAACCCAGGCGGCGATAAATACCATCCAAGAGGATATTTTCATTCTTTCCACCACTGCACCGGAGATAAGTGCTACGGTTATGGCGGCGAATGTCATCTGGAAGGCTATAAACACTGTTTCGGGCACGGTTGTGGCCAGTGTGGATAACTGGTCTACCCCTATTCCACTGAATAGAAGATTAGCCGGGTTTCCGATTATTCCGAATAACATGTCTTCTCCGAATGCGAACTGGTAACCATATAGTACCCAGATAATACTGGTAATGGCGAAAGCGATGAGAGACATGAACATTGTGTTTAATACATTTACTTTCTTGGTGAGACCTCCGTAGAATAGAGCTAATCCCGGCACGGTCATGAGCATTACCAGTGCTGTGGAGATGAGCAACCACGCGGTATCACCACTGTTTAAGACAGGGTCCATTGATTTTTCCTCCTTTATTCATCTTATTAATTTAAATATTTTTTTTTACGATATTTTGTAAACAAAGACATGAACACTATTTTCAGTGTTAAAGATATTGGGTTGTTTTTTAGCTATTTAGAAAGCTAAACATTTTTTTTTCATTTTTTAATTTTTTCTATTTCATGAAAAATTCACCCCATTACCGGATATCGGAAGCATACTTCCGACATCTGATCATTGTACTTTCTTCTTTATAAATGTTTTGGTCATAATGTAACTAAAATTTCAATACTATGGATATTTGTAAGGGGTTCCGGATAATTATTGAGAATTATTCCAATATTTTTAGTATATTTTAAAAAAAATTGAAAATTGTTTTAAATGATGTAAATGATGGGATAAAGCAGATTCAAATAAAAAAAGGGTTTATAAAAAAGGAATTAGGGGGAATTAAGTCTAATATTAAATAGCGTCTTTTCCCCTTTCGCCAGTACGGATCCGTACTACATCTTCTACTGGGGAAATGAAAATCTTCCCATCACCAATGCAGCCAGTCTGGGCACTTTTGACTATGGTATCAACGATTAAATCCACATCTTCTGATTTTGCAACGATTTCAACCTGGGTTTTGGGAAGTAAATCCACTTTGTAGTCTTTTCCCCGGTAGCTTTCTGTTATTCCCAACTGTATTCCTCTTCCTTTAACTTCTTTAACTGTCATCCCCAGGCAGCCAATATCTTCCAGGGCCTGTTTTACGTCTTCCAGTTTGTCAGGTCTGATGATAGTTATGATCTTCTTCATTTAATCACCTCAAATGATTTGGTATAAGGCTTTATGGAAGTTTTCTATTTTTATAAGTACCTATTATAGTCTGTAACCGGATTCCTCGTGTAGGTTAAGATCCAGTCCCTGCACTTCATGATCCTCTTCTACTCTCAGACCAATGGTTCGGTCAATAAACTTGCCTATGAGGAAAGTGACTACGAATGAGTAAAGTCCAACAACTAATACTGCCAGGAGCTGAATTCCCAGTTGAGCAGGGTTTCCAGCTATTAGACCTCCTTTTATGGCACTGTTTATTAGGGGGGTGGCGAATATACCTGCTGCCAGGGTCCCTATGATACCGGACATTCCGTGGATACCGAACACATCTAGGGCATCATCATAACCAATTAATGGTTTAAGATGGCTGACAGCATAGTAACAGATCACTGAGGACACAAAACCAATAATGAGTGCCGAAGTAATGTTTACATAACCAGCGGCAGGGGTAATGGTGGCTAAACCCGCTACTGCTCCAGATAAAGCTCCTAGTAAAGTGGGTTTTCCGGTGTTAAGTTTATCCATGAGCACCCAGGCCAACATTCCCATTGCTGCGGAGGTATTGGTGACTATCATGGCCGATACGGCTAGATTTGTTGCTCCCAATGCTGATCCGGCGTTAAACCCAAACCAACCAAACCATAGCAGTCCAGTACCAATAACTGAATAGCCTAGGTGGTGAGGTAATAATCTGGCATTTTTTCGAATGCCCACCAGTAACACCAGGGCCAGGGCACCTATACCAGAACTTAAATGTACTACCAGCCCACCGGCAAAGTCCAGCACTCCCATCTGGAATAACCATCCTCCACCCCATACCCAGTGGGCAATGGGTAGGTAGACCAGGGTTAACCAGATAGGCACAAAGGCCAGCCAGGCCGAGAATTTCATTCGTTCCACAACCGCCCCGCTAATAAGGGCCACGGTTATGGCGGCGAAAGTCATCTGGAAAACTGCATAAAGTCCTTCGGGTATGGTGGGGGCGTAGCTAGATAGGGTGTTTGATTCCAACACTCCATTAAAGAAGGGGTTGGTTAAAGTTCCCAAAATCCCCCATGCATCGGCACCGAAGGCCAGATCGTATCCATAAATAAACCAGAGTATACTTACAATTGAAAAGGTTATGAATGATAGAAATAAAGTGTTTAAAACGTTTTCTCTACGAATAAGTCCTCCGTAAAAGAGTGCTAATCCGGGTATGGTCATAAGAATTACCAGGGCGGTGGATATCAACATCCAAGCTGTATCACCACTACTTAAAATAGGATCCATTAATATTTCCTCCTGTTTTTTAAAATAATCCATTTAAACTTTTTTTCCACTTTCAACATTTTTTTAAAATTCCCCAAGTTTTCATCACTTTCAGTAAACCCCGGAAGATGATGGCAATAGGATGGGGGAAACATACTTCCGATTATGTTTTGGTTATATAAATATTTTTGTAATTTGTATTCGAAGAAAAGGGGCATTATGATTTAGATAAGATATTATCAAGTTAAATTTATTAAAAATCCGATAAAAATGGTAATTTAAATAATAATCTCAATATTATAGATTAACAACAATAATACCAAATATTAAGAT
>JAUNXM010000221.1 GCA_030539815.1 Methanobacterium sp. | reverse complement strand
AGGTGTGTTTCTTAAAAAAATGGAGGAATAATTAATGCCTGAAATAAAGTTTTTATCTAATATTGCGGATTTAACTGGGAAAAAATTTCTAAATATTAAATATAATGGTTCTATATCAGGTTTGATAGATGATATGGATACTAAACTGGAAAGAAAAGATTTTAAGAATACCATCACCACTGATGATGGTCAAGTGAAAGATTTTGTGAAAATACTGGTAAATGGAAATGATATCCGGGGAACCGGAGGTCTTAATTCGCCAATAAAAGATGATGATGAAATCATAATATTCCAGACACTAGCCGGTGGTTAAATTTGAATATAGGATACCTTTCCACTGTCTACCACACATCCTTTATTTTGAAAAGTGATGAAAAAGATTTTATTAATGAAATAGGGACTAATATTAATTGGAATCTATTTTCAACAGGTCCGGCAATGATTGAAGCATTCAAAATGGGAGAAATAGATTTAGGTTATATTGGACTTCCCCCGGTGATGATGGGAATTAGCCAAGGATTAAAACTGAAATGTGTGGCGGGAGGTCATGTGGAAGGTACCGTCATGGTTGCCAATGATTCATTTTCTTCATTTCACGACTTAGGCAGTGTTAGCGAGGTTTTAAAACAGTTTGAAGGTGGAAAAATTGGCACTCCTGCAAAAGGTTCTATACATGATGTTATAATAAGGAATCTCATCCAGGATATGGATATATCCATTATTAATTATCCCTGGGCAGATTTCATACCCGCTGCAATGGGCAATGGTGAAATAATTGCGGGAGTAGGTACGCCATCTCTAGCCACAGTAGTTTCTCGAGAAAAAAATGGGAGGATAGTAATTCCAACTAGCAAACTTTGGCCCTATAATCCCAGTTATGGGATAGTAGTAAGGGAAAAACTCATAAAACAGGTCCCCGAATTTATAAAAAGTTTTATAAAAGCCCATGAATCGGCCAGTAACTTCATACTCCAACATCCTCTGGAAGCTGCCCAGCTAGTTGCTGGTGAACTAGGGGGTATTGATGTTGATTTTGTGCTGGATACATACCTAATCTCCCCTAAGTACTGTGCCAGTTTACCTGAGAAGTATATGAAATCTACCATGGATTTTATTCCCTTACTAAGAAAATTAGGATACCTTGGAAAAAATATAAAAAGGGAAGATATTTTTCAGTTAGAGTTTATTCAGGGGATTCATCCAGGACCTTCGCACTATGACCTATCTTCTGATGTTCCTGATTCAGAGAAATAATTTCCTGGTCAAAAAGTGTTAATTTATTGGCTAAACCCCTGAAATATGGTATGTAAACCCGGTGCAAAGTTAAACGGTTGGGATTTATATTATTATCTTCCAGTACTTTCTGTAAATGCTTGACTTTTCCTTTTATATGGGGATACATCAAATCATCAGGATATTCCCCTAAGAATATCCCATCAGCACCATTTTTAAAGGCATATAAAACATGTTTTGTCATCAAACGGTTTGAAGAAGGGAGTTTGATTATTCGGATAGATTCCGGATAGCTTATCTTGTTAATCCCCATGTTATCTGCTGCCAAGTATCCCACACTGTCCAGGAAGGTGAGTATTATACGTTCACCATCTTTTTTATTTTTAAGAACACCAGAAATAATGGCAAATAATTTTTCATCAGCATTACCCATAATACTGATGGCTTCTTCAGGGCACTGGGAAAGGCAGATTCCACACCCTTTACAGGCAATAGGGTCAATGGAAAGACTATCCTCCTGCATATAGATAGCCTTGTACTTGCAGATATCCATGCATTTTTCGCACATGTTACACTGAGAGGCGTCAATGGTGGCTACGAAGGGATCCACCTCCAGGTTACCATTCATCAACTCGGCAACCTTAGCAGCTGCAGCATTTGCCTGAGAAACACTGTCTGTAATATCTTTCGGTCCCTGTGCTGTTCCACAAACATAGATTCCCTCCACATCGGTGTTAACTGGTTTTATTTTCGGATGACTTTCCCTGATGAACATATCCTCGGTTAGGCCAACGTCCAGTAATTCTGCTACTTGCTTAGTGCCTTCAGAGGGTTCCATGGCCTCAGATAAAACCACCATGTCGGTTTCTATTTCCAGGGTGTTATTTTCCAGACTCTCCTCAACCCGAACCACCATGTTATCATTTTTCCAGGTAACTTCTCCAGCCCTACCCCGGATCAATTTAATACCCCTGTCTTGCCCGTATCGTAAGTATTTTTCATACATTCCTGGGGTTCTCATATCAGTGTAGCAAATGATGACTTCGGTTTCAGGATAGTAATGTTTAATGACGTTGGCGTGTTTCATGGCCACCATACAGCAGACCTTGGAACAGTAAGGGTTACCATCTGGTTTTTCATCACGGGAACCAGTGCACTGGATCATCACCACTCGTCTGGGGATCTGGCCATTAGAGGGACGCAGTAGTTGTCCTTCAGTGGGACCGTTCACCCCCATGATCCGGGCCAGTTCCATTTGAGAAACCACGGCCCGGCTGTCTTTATCATCTAAGCCACGCAA
>JAUNXM010000041.1:6046-14998 GCA_030539815.1 Methanobacterium sp. | reverse complement strand
AAAACTAACCAGCAACAAGGGGCACCCCGTGCCCAATGACCAGGCATCCATTACCACTGGTGAAGGATCCAGCTACACCCTGCTTCAGGATGTTAACCTCATAGAAAAATTAGCACATTTTGACCGGGAACGGATACCTGAACGGGTGGTCCATGCTAAGGGTGCCGGGGCATACGGATACTTTGAAGTAACCAATGATCTTTCTCAGTATACCCGGGCCAATTTCCTATCGGAAGTTGGGAAAAAAACAGAATTATTCATCCGATTTTCAACAGTAGGGGGAGAAAGAGGTTCAGCCGACACGGCACGTGATCCACGTGGATTTGCCATCAAATTTTACACTGAAGAAGGAAACTACGACTTGGTTGGAAATAACACGCCTATATTTTTTATTAGGGATGCTGTGAAATTCCCAGACTTCATCCACACCCAAAAAAGACATCCCCAAACAAACCTACCCGATGCAGACATGTTCTGGGACTTTTTATCACTGACTCCAGAATCAGTCCACCAGGTTACAATACTGTTCTCGGACCGGGGAACACCCTACTCCTTCCGTCACATGGATGGATTTTCCAGCCATACCTACATGTGGTACAATGAGGAGGGAGAATACGTGTGGGTTAAAGTCCATATAAAATCAGTTTTAGGAAATAAAACCTTCACCAATGATGAAGCAGTAAAGATGGCCGGAGAGAATCCTAACCATGCCACCGAAGACCTATACGAAGCAATAAAAGCCGGTGATTATCCTGAGTGGAAAGTTTACGTTCAGATAATGAAACCCGAGGATGCAGCTAGTTACCAGTTCGATCCATTTGACATCACCAAAGTTTGGTACCATGCTGATTACCCACTGATCCAGCTGGGTAAAATCGTGCTGAATCGTGCTCCTGAAAACTTCTTCGCTGAAGTGGAGCAAGCAGCATTCGCCCCCTCCAACTTCGTACCTGGAATAGGCCCATCACCAGACAGACTGCTCCAGGGAAGACTATTTTCCTATGAGGACACCCAGAGACACAGGTTAGGGACAAATTTCCACCAAATACCTGTTAACAGGGCTAAAAAAGCCGAAATTTCCAATTACGAGCGGGATGGCCATATGAATGTGGATGGTAATGGGGGATCCGGTCCAAACTATTATCCCAACTCAATGAATGGGCCAGAACCTGAAAAATCATTCAGCCCTCCAGCCATAGAAGTTCAGGCAGTCATTGACAGGCACACCAGGCCAACTGAGGATGTTGATTTTGTCCAGGCAGGTGAACTCTACCGAAGGGTTCTGGATGATGAGGGCAAAACCAACCTGGTTTCCAACATAGTGGGACACCTGGCTGATGCCCAAGAGAACATACAGTACCGTCAAACTTCCATCTTCTATAAATGCGATGTGGAGTATGGAAGCCGGGTTGCCGAAGGTATTGGGCTGGATATTGAACGGGTGAAGGCATTGGCCTCCATGACCCAGGAAGAAAGAGTGGAAGCAACCAAAGCTTAAGATGGAGTTTTGGAGGATTTCTTGAAGGTGGATGAATTCATCTTCAATTATTTATTTTTAATTTTGTATTTATTCTCATAGAATCAAAATAGATGTAGGTGTTGTGGAATGGTTAAAAAGAAAAAAATTGCCTGGGGAATTACCGGCGCTGGTGATAAAATATTGGAAACCATGAAGGTTATGGAGAAAATACGGGTGGAATTCGAGGATCAGGTGGATATAGAAGTGTTCATCTCCAAATCTGGAGACCAGGTTGTGAAATATTACGGAATATCCAATGATATAGAAAGCAACTTTGATCGGGTTTGGGTTGAAATTAATGCTAATGCACCATTTTTAGCAGGTAATATTCAGTTAGGTAAATATGAATTCATGTTAGTTGCACCTGCTACTTCCAATACCGTGGCCAAGATAGCAATGCGAATGGGAGACACACTAATCTCAAATGCGGCTATAATGGGTCAAAAAGCTGATGTTCCCATATACATATTACCTTCTGATGTTGAAGAAGGTGTAACCATAACTCAACTTCCAGACGGGAAGGATCTGAAGATAACCATTCGAAAGGAAGATGTTGAACACGTGGAAAAACTGTCTAAGATGTATGAAACCTATATAATTAAGGATCCCCATGAACTGGAAGGGGTATTCCGGAAGCATTTCCCAAAATAGAATTATTCTGAAAATTTGAAACAATCAGGAAGAAAGAAAAATAAATTTTAAAGACAGAATTATAGATAAAAAGTAATAGATTAATTAGTAATAGATTAATTTAGCAATGGATTAATGAATTACTTTAGGAAAATTTTAATAAAGGTAAAACTATGGAAACCAAGCGTTTATTTTTCTTTAGTTTAGGTGTAACCCTGCTGGGGGTAGGAGCCGTGGGAGTGGTAGTTCCAGTATTACCCACCACACCCCTTGTTCTGGCATCGTTTTTTTGTTTTACAAAAAGTTCCACAAGAGCAGAAAGATGGATATCCAATAACCGCTACTTCGGAAGTTACATAGAAAATTACCGGACCAAACAGGGTGTGCCTTTAGATGTTAAAATAAAAAGTATTGCTTTTTTATGGGTGACGCTAATTTTATCCTGCTACATCTTCCAGGATAGAACTTATTTACCTCTATTATTATCAATAATTGGTATTGCTGTAACCTTTCATATAATTCTACTTAAAACTGCTTCTAATCCGGATATTTCTGATAAACAGACGTTTCACTACTAAAAAACACACATATCATCTAAAATTGGGATATCTTCTTTTATGATGTATATTTAATAGAGTTAATCCTTGATTTTAATTTTGTCTCATATCAGTGAATTTATAAATGGATAAATTCCGCTATAAATTAATAATAAGCTTGCTACTCCAATTGCCAGCAGTATAATCTTTTTAAAAGTATTCTGAGGAATTTTTGTCACTACTTTCTTCCCGGTGAATGATCCAATAATGCCAATTACAATTAATGGTGGGATGTAATAGTAAAACTGAAAATCTAACAGATTTGTGGAAAAATAGACTGGTATCCTGGCCAAATCAATCAGAACTGCCACCGCAGCTAACGTTGCAATGTATGTAGTTTTATCCAGACCATAAGAGATAAGGAAGGATCCTCTTAAGGGGCCACCAATTCCCATAAACCCTTGTAAAAATCCCGATAGGCTTCCTCCAAGAATGGTGTTTATTTTACTGGCATTAACTTTAAACTCAGGCTTTTTGAAGGAATAAATAGAGAATACCAGTAAGGCTATACCCAATAATGTTGTTAAAATATTTTGAGGTATGTATATTACAATATAAGCCCCAAACACAGTTAAGATTACACTGGGAATACCAAAAAGCAAAATTAGCCTTTTATCTAAGCCATGGCGGAAGAAAGTGGCTGCCCCCGAGTTACCAGCCAGATGGGTGATGGCCACCAGTACCAGGGCACTTTTAAAGTCCACGAAAACAAGTGCAATGGGCAGTAATATGGTAGATGTTCCAAAACCAGCTATTGTGCCCACAAATATGGATATGAAAGCAGCTATTAAAAATAATAGCATAATTAACAGTTCATTCATGTTATTAATTTAAAGGTCATATTCATTATATAATTACTGTTAAAATGATTACCACGTTCAACAGTAATGAAAAAAATTAAAAATCAGAATTGAGTGATATTAGCAATTTAATTTGGAATTAATCCGCTCTTTTTTTGGTGTACGCTCGAATTATATCTCCTTTGGTGAAAAATCCCACAATTTTTTCAGGATCAGTTATATCAACAACTGGGAAGTGAGATAACTCTTCATCCCCTAGTTTAAGGAGAACATCTTCTAGATTATCTTCTGGTTGAACAGTAATTAACTCTTCAGTCATCACATCCTTTACTTTCAAGTTGTGATGATCTTTTTCATCGATTTTATCAAAATCTGAGTGGGTTACAATACCCACCAACTTATTTCGTTGGTGAACAACTGGAAATGCCATATGTCCAGTGTTAATAATTTTTTCAGATAACTTTAACAGGGATAAATCTTCAGCAACGGTTTCCACATCAGTTTTCATGATATCTTTAACAGCAATGGTTTTCATCTGGTTAACATCCATCTCTTGATTAATAATTATACCCCTGTGCCTTAACTTCACAGTGTAAATGGTGTCTTCCATATAGAACTTGTAGAATGAAGTGCTTATCACACACGCTAACATCACCGGCAAAATTATCATATAGTTACCAGTCATTTCAAAAACTAGAACAATTGCAGTTAATATTGCATTACTTCCCCCTGCAAACACCGCGGCCATGCCAACAATAGCGTACGCTTCGTAAGTAGCAGTTATTGTCGGGAAAATTTTGTGGACCACTGTTCCAAAGGCACCACCAGTCATGGAACCAATAAATAGTGCTGGGGTGAAAACCCCTCCTGAACCACCGGAACCCAGGGTAAGTGAAGTGGCTATTATCTTCAGGAAAATAAGGGCTAAAATTACTGCAAAAACTATTTGACCTCCAAACAAAAGGTCCATGGTCTCAAATCCGATTCCGAACACATAAGGATTCCCAGTTGATAGGAACAGAACCAGACCTATAAGGCCCACAAATAAACCACCTATTGCTGGCTTCACAAATTCAGGGGCTTTCATCTTTTCAAATAAATCTTCAACTCCATAAAGAGATTTGGTAAATAATATTGCCACAAATCCAGCTAGTAAACCTAATATTAAATAGAAAATGATTTCAATCGGTGTTTTCAGGGTATATTGGGGTAGGAAAAATATGTATGTGGCTTGAACACCAAGATAGTTCAGTAAAACTTGTGCAGTTATAGTTGCAAAAACTGCGGATATGATTATGGCAGTTAATGATTTGAGTTTAACTTCCCTTAATATCAATTCTATACCAAAGAGAACCCCAGCAATGGGGGTGTTAAAGATGGCTGCGATTCCTCCGGCTGCACCACAAGTTACCAGAACTTTGGTTTGGTAGGGTGTGAGTCCCAGTTTCTGGGCAATGGTAGAACCGATGGTAGAACCAATCTGTATAATGGGCCCTTCTTTACCAGCAGATCCCCCGGAACCAATGGAAATTGCAGAAACTATAGCTTTAACTCCAGCTACTACCGGTCTTATTTTACCTCCGTGAAGTGTAACCGCAGTCATCACTTCCGGAACACCGTGTCCTTTTGTTTCCTTGGCAAAGTAATGAGTAAGCAATCCCACAAAAATACCACCTATTGCAGGGATTATTATAATATAATAAGGATACAAATGGCCTAAAAATGATCCTAAGACATTAAAAAATAAATATTGGAATCCTATTATTAAATAACGAAATACAATAGCGATAATCCCACAAAAAATTCCAGTGATAATTGCCAATAGATTATAGAAAATGATATTAGATTTAATCCCCTCTTTCATTATTGACCATCCTCACACATAACTGAATTGGATTGTTAATTCTACTGTTTATATACCTAATAATATGTTTTTTGCTGGACTTCCACGAATTTTATTGAATAAACGCAATCTACATCAGAATAAAATTCTTGGGAAGTTCTTATGATATATAAAAATATAAAGATAATCGGCCATAACATAATTAGGGTAGTAATCATTACAAGATGGTAAAATGGCTTATCGTTTGATTATAGCAACCATACCTCTGGAGAAGTGGGACAATAACATGGAATCGCTTTTAAAGAGATATGATGTTCTTTCCATGTGGCGCGCTGACTCACCAGATGATCAAATGATTTTAAACATATTAATTCGTCGGGAGAAAACGGAAGCTATACTCAATCTTCTTCAGAGATATTGTTCTGATGTGGAAGGATTCAGAGTTATTCTGGTTCCGGTTGAAGCATCAATACCCATACCTCCGGCACCAGTGAGAATACTTCCAGAAGAAACAGATGAAAAAGAAGAAGATACTTTTATTTTAGAAGAACTGGTAGATCGATTGGGTTCCAAGGAACTGGTGGACCGCTTAAGCCGTCAGGAAATCTATGCAGATATCTCTGATATCTCCCGTGTTTCCAAGGTGTTCATTGTAATGATAGTTTTGTCTGCACTGGTTGCGGCCATCGGTGTTTTAAATAACAACGTGGCGGTGATAATAGGGGCCATGGTTATTGCACCCCTCTTTGGGCCTAACATGGCTTTAGCTCTAGCAACAGTTCTTGGAGATAAGGAATTAGCTTTTAATGCTTTGAAAACTAATTTTACTGGGATTATCACTGCCCTGGTAATATCAATGATGCTTGGTTTTTTCTCTGAGGTGGATCCCACTATTCCTGAACTCTTCCTGAGGACTAATGTTGGTGTGGGGAGTGTTACCCTGGCCCTGTCTTCAGGTATTGTGGGTGCTCTGGCATTCACTCGTGGTTTCAGAACAACATTAGTGGGGGTTATGGTGGCAGTGGCTTTAGTCCCTCCATTAGTTACCTTTGGATTGCTTTTTGGTTCTGGTAATTATTTTTTAGCTTCAGGGGCTCTTTTACTCTTCCTGGTGAACCTGGTTTGTATAAATTTAGCAGGAGTTATAACCTTTCTAACCCAGAGAATACGTCCCATAATACCTGATAAACTGGAAAAAGCAAGAAGGATGACTAACACAGCATTGTTCATATGGATATTCTTGTTAATACTGTTTGTTGTTTTAATCTTCCAGAGGAGAGGAGTTTTTGACGTGGTTAGATTATGAATCAGCGATTTTAAGGGATAGGTGTTTCAAGTGACCTTGCGTTTAATAGAAATGGTTATTCCCAGGGGATACCGGGGAGATGTGGTGGAAGTTCTTCAAAAATCCAAGGTTGTTGAAATATTGGATATGGAACTAGCCAGTGATTTCATGTTGTTTAAGATCCTTCTAACTACAGAAGATAGTGAAAGCACTCTGGATAGATTAGAAAAACGGTTTTCACATTTAAACGGTTTTAGAATATTTATTATACCTGTACAAGCGTCTATTCCTCGTATTGTTGAAATATCCAAGGATGAGAAGGGATTGACTCCAGAAGAAGAATCTGTTGCTGCTGAAAGAATAAGTCGTGAAGAATTATATTCCAATGTTCTGTCAGTGAGTAAACCCACCAAGATTTACTTTATAATGGTGATATTGTCAGCTTTGGTGGCAAGTATTGGTGTTTTGAATAATAATGTGGCGGTAATCATTGGTGCCATGGTGATAGCTCCACTGTTGGGTCCAAATATGGGATTATCTCTGGCTACTGTTCTTAAAGACAAGGATCTTGCCATTATTTCTTTAAAAAGTATCATTGTGGGAGTGGGTATTTCCATAATCATTTCGGTGATAATTGGAATCTTAGTCACCTTTGATCCTTCCATCCCGGCCATAGCCCTCCGTACTGATGTTGCCTTGGCAGGGATAGTTCTGGCTTTTGCTTCGGGTATAGCTGGTTCCATAGCATTTACCACTGACGTGTCCAGTGCACTTATTGGGGTGATGGTGGCGGTAGCATTGCTTCCTCCTTTATCTGTTTTTGGTCTTTTGTTAGGATCAGGTTTTTATTACTTGGCAACAGGTGCTTTCTTACTTTTTTTGGTTAATTTAGTTTGCATTAATCTATCTGGACTCATAACTTTCTATGTGCAGAGAATAAAACCTCTAAAAACGTGGGAGGCTTTTAAGGCCTATAGAGTTACCTATCTGGCCATGGGGATATGGACCTTTGTACTAATTATTCTTCTGGTACTGATACAAATCAGGAAAATTATTTAATTACCATTTCTTTCTTTGATGTATTTTTTTAGTTGAATAATTTTGGAATAATAATTTTTTTTTAATTTGTAGCTTGTTCTGGTGATTCTTCAAAGGGTGACCCTTGGCTCTCGTAATATTTATATAATATTATAAACTTAGGATATTCTATGCGTATAATATCAGACTTGGAGGCCGCCATACTGGGACTACTTTATGAAGAACCACAGTATGGTTACCAGTTGGAGAAGACCATTGAAGGATGGGGTATGCGTAACTGGACTCAAATTGGGTTTTCATCTATTTATTATGTTTTAAAGAAGTTGGAAAAGAAGGAACTGGTGACGTCCAAACTGGAGAAGGTGGAGGGGAAACCCTCCCGTAAAGTGTTCACCATAACTGAAATGGGAAAGAATTCCATGAAAGAAAAGCTCACCGACATTCTTTCCTGGAATAAAAAGTTAATCAATCCTTTTGATCTTGGCCTGGCTTACCTCAACTGCTTGGATCCTGAAGAAATTATTGAATGCTTGGAAAACTACTTGGAATCAGCTCAAGGCAGGATCAAATTCCTGGAAAGTTCGGTTAAGACTCAGGAACAAATGGGTGCACCCTACCACATGGTTGCACTTTTTTCAAGACCATTATCAGGTCTAAAAACTGAGATGGAATGGATAAAAGATTTTATTGAGAAAATTAAAGATGAAGAAAATCTATGAAAGGTGAAATAATGGAAATTGTGGAGAAAAAACTGGAAGAAAGACAAGTAGCTTACATAACATATAAAGGGTCCTATGAAGAGGTCCCAGTGCTCATGGGTGAAATTGTAGGTTTCATAATGGCCAAGGGTCTTCAGATAATGGGTCCTCCCTATGGGGTGTACTTCAACAGTCCCCATGAAGTTCCAGTTGAAGAACTGATTTATGAAATAGCAATGCCATTTGCGGGTGAAGCAACTGGAAAAGGACGAGTGAGTATCAAAACTACCCCTGAGCAACTGGTTTTATCAGCAGTATATAAAGGACCTTACAGTGGCTGTGGGGACGTTATAGGAGCTTTAGCGGAGCACGCCTATAAGAATGGCTATGAAATAGTGGGCCCTCCTGTGGAAACTTACATCTCTGATCCTAATGAAACACCAGAAAGCGAACTCATCACCGAGATGTGCTTCCCAGTAAAGAAAAAGTGAAATCACTCTATTTTCAGTTCAATCAATAATAAAAGGCACATCTTAATAGATT
>JAUNXM010000041.1:0-6036 GCA_030539815.1 Methanobacterium sp. | reverse complement strand
TAATGGAGGAGTTAAATTGGCTAAGATCGATTTAAAAAAGGAAAATAAGGAGTATTATTATCCTTCTGCCCGGGAAGTGTCATTGGTAGATTTACCTGAAATGAAATTCCTGATGATAGATGGGCAGGGAGACCCGAACAATTCACCGGAATACCAAAATGCAATGGAAACTATATTTCCTGTATCATATAAAACCAAATTCATAAGTAAAAAGGAAAAATCCCAGGATTATGTGGTAATGCCCCTAGAGGGGTTATGGTGGTCGGATAAGATGGAAGAATTCAGCACAGATGATCGGAGCTCCTGGAAATGGACAGTCATGATCCGCCAACCAGATTTCATCAATCAACCCATTATTAACATGGCCATAAAAGAACTTGAAAAAAAGAAGGATTTGCCATCCATCAATAAACTTAGATTTGAAAGTTTTAACGAAGGCCAATCTGCACAAATAATGCATATTGGCCCATATGGTGAAGCAGAAGCTCCGAATGTTCATAAATTACACGAATTCATTGAAAATAATGGTTACCAGTTGAAAGGAAAACATCACGAAATATACATCAGTGACCTGCGCCGTACCAAACCTGAAAAACTCAAAACTGTCATCAGGCAGCCCTATGAATAACTGACCATCATGGGGATGAATAGTACTAGGTAAGGTTTTATTCGAGGAGATCAAAAACAAAAACTCAAAGCCGGAATGGATGAATAGTACTAGGTAAGGCTTTATAAGGGGGCGGACTATGGATGATTGGATACAATATTTAAAGGCAGATCCAACCCAGTGGCTACTGGAAGAGGATAATCCTTCAGTTAGATATTTTACCCTTCTCGATATTTTGGATAAACCACAAAATGACCCTCAAGTGATCCATGCCCGAGAAGAAATAATGAAAATTGGAGTTGTTCCTAAAATACTGGCCAAACAGGAACCAGGCGGATATTGGGGTGTTGCGGAGAATTTTTATGTTCGCGGGAAATATAAGGGGACTTCCTGGCAGTTAATAGTTCTGGCAGAGATGGGAGCAGATGTTAATGATGAAAGAATTAGAAGAGCCTGCGAATTCATCCTAGAAAAATCTCAGGATCCAGAAAGTGGTGCATTTTCATACGTCAGCCTCCAAAAGGGGGTCATGGTGATCCTGAAAGGATTTTACCCTGCTTCACTGCCAACATGGTGTGGAGCCTAATCCGATTAGGCTACCTAACTGATGAAAGGGTTCAAAAAGCTCTTCAGTGGCTTATACAATACCAAAGATTTGATGATGAACCTGGAAAAGCCCCTGATGAATGGCCTTACAACCGGTGGAAACAGTGCTGGATGGAACGCACCTGCCACAGTATAATTGTAAAGTCACTCAAAGCCTTTGCAGAAGTCCCTGAAGACAAAAGAACTCCTGAGATTTCCGATTACATAATAAGAGGCGCGGAACATATGTTGAACCATCATATTCATAAAAGAAATCATCCTCCAGTTAAGAGTAGTTTTAAATGGTTGGAGTTCGGTTTCCCTCTGATGTGGAATATAGATGCCCTGGAAGTTTTGGAAATACTCACTAGATTGGGCTATAAGGATGAAAGAATGCACGAATCCCTGGAGGTTATGATTTCCAAACAGGACCGTGATGGAAGATGGATCCTGGAGAATACCTTCAATGGAAGGTTCCAAACTAATATTGAACGTAAGGGAAAACCCAGTAAATGGATAACTCTAAATGCATTAAGAGTATTGAAACGTTATTATTCTTAATAATAGATTTAAGGGGTGGAAAATTACTAATATTCGATTTTTAATATAATAACTATAAGTGACATAAAAATATAGCATTTTTTTAATTACTTCCTGTTTTATATTATTGATAATTATCCCGGTAACATGAACTCCTATGAAACTATCCTTGCCATTGTAATAATAATTATAATCGGCTATGCATGCCGTAGACTTGATTTTTTAAAGTCTGAAGATACTCAAACCCTTAACAAGATTGTGGTTTACATTGCAATTCCTGCCCTGATATTTTTAACCATGTACAATGCTGATTTATCCAATATTAATGCTTTCGGAACCATTACCATAGTATGTATAACTGTGGGTTTAATATCTGGAATCATCACTTATGTATTCACTTATATTAAGGGTTACTCCCCCAAAACTAGGTGGGGAGTGGTGGCGGCATCTACCCTCTTTAACTCAGGATTTTTAGGGTATCCAGTTACTCTTGGTGTTTTTGGATCTGCAGGGCTGGTAAGGGCAGTATTTTTTGATGTAGGTTCTACCATACTATTCATCTCATTTGGTGTATTCTTTTTAATTTTATACGGTGGCAGATACCAGGATATTATCAAACGGTCCATTCTTTTCCCACCATTACTGGCAGTTATCCTGGGGATTCTTGCCAATTTACTCCAAATTCCCCTGGGATCGGTCATTCCCAGTGTCCTTGATTACCTGAGTGGTGCAGCAATACCTCTGATAATGTTATCATTGGGCCTTTCACTGGATTTTAGGGGAATAAAAGAATATTTCCCATTAGCTTCCTTTGTTTCTGCACTAAAGCTAATCATATCACCAGTCATTGCTTTGTTTGTAGTGGGATTTTTGGGTTTAACTGGTCTGGACCGGACTGTAACCATTCTGGAGGCGGGTATGCCTTCAGCCATGCTCAGCTTGGTGCTTGCTATCACCTACGAACTGGATATGAAGGCAACTACCGCCTGCATATTCATGACCACATCAATCAGTATCATAACCCTTACTCTCCTAATTCTAGTAATATGAACACCTGTAAAATCATTAATAATAAATTTTATAAAGGGTTTTAAAGATGAAATATGATGAAATTATCTGGAAACTTGACTCCCTGTCCAATCCAGAGGATGTGGAGGGTATGGTCCGTTTTGGAATCAACCCGAAAAAAACATACGCTGTTCGGAACCTGAGCTCAGGAAAATTGCTAAAAAAACTGGGAAAAATCATGAACTCGTAGTTAAACTCTGGGAAGCAGGATATAGGGAGACTAGGATCTTATCATGCATGATCGACATCCCAAACAAGTCACATCATCACAGATGGATAAATGGGCTGCTGAATTTGATTAATGGGAAATCTGTGACCAGTGTTGCATGAAATTATTTCGCATGACACCATTTGCCTATGAAAAAGTGTTTCAATGGAGTCAACGGGATGAAGAATTCATTAAAAGGGCGGCTTTCACGTTAATAGCAGTGTTAGCGGTTCATGATAAAAGGGCCCCTGATGAAAAATTCGAACAATTTTTTCCCTTGATAATTAGTGAGGTAATTGATAATCGTAATTATGTTAAAAAGGGTGTTAGTTGGGCTTTAAGGCATATTGGGAAAAGAAACATGGAATTGATTCAAAAAAAATAATTTAATGATAAATTTCTTTAATATTTTTTCACAGGATCGTTTATTGCCACAAAAACAATCACAGCTATGGTCAAAGCTAATAAAAGTAGTCTGTACAAGTTTATCACCTTCCTGAATTATATTTTAAGTATGCATTCTGGTAAAAGAAGTATAAAAGATAATGAAGAGGGAGAATCCATTATTTTAAAGTTTATCAATACTTAACATCTTACTTTTCTCTTTAAGGGTAAGATCTTCCACAACTTCCGCTGGATGTCCAGTTTTAAGGATTTTACCCCCTCTCATTATGGAGGCCCGGTCACAAACATCCAGTACAAATTCCATGTCGTGAGATATTATCAGGAATGTTTGGTTCAGTTCTTCACGTGCTTTTTTAATTGAATCTGTAACCTGTACTCTGGTTATGGGGTCCATGGTACCTGTGGGTTCATCCAGAATAACCACATTCGGTTCTTTAATGAGTACCTGAGCCAGGGCCACCCGGTGGCGCTCCCCACCACTTAACTCATCATGATATTTCTGTAATATATTTTCAGCATAATTTTCACTAAATCCAACAGCATTTAAAACGTATAATGCCTTTATTCTAGCAAATTCAGCTGGTAACTCAAGACTAATAGCCTCGGTCAGGTTTCCAAGCACATTACGGTGAGGGTATAGGCTATACTCTTGATGGAGAATTCCAAGGTACGGTTTCACTCTGCCACGGCCAAAAGGACCTTTCTCCGTCATGTCGATCCACTGATCTCCCAGTTTAACATTTATTTTGCCACTGCTGGGATCAGTTAGCCCATATAAGAGTCGTGATAAAGTGGTTTTCCCAGCTCCTGAAAGACCAACCACTCCGTATATTTCTCCTTCATCAACACTGAGGTTAACACCGTCCACGGCCTTAACTACACCCCTTTCTATGGAATAATAATGTTTTTTAACATCCTGGAGCTCTATTATTGGACCACCAGTTTCAAATTCTTTATTCATTTGAGGCTGGGGTACGTGTTCCATGAAACTCGCCACCACTTCTTCAGGGTCTCCTTTCTGGATAATTTCACCATTATCCAGCCAGATTACCTCATCAGATAGATCGCGCATCACTTCTGGCCAGTGAGAGGTGATTACCATGCTCAGTCCCTGACCTTTAATACCTTCAATAAGGGCCTGGTGTATAAATTCAGCGGTGGTTGGATCAAGAGTGCCGGTTGGTTCATCTGCCAGGAATACCATAGGCTCTTTGGCCAGCTGCCGGGCCAGAACGACTCTCTGTTTTTCACCACCACTTAGATCACGGGCAATATGGGTGATTCGATGAGTCATTTGGGCCAAATCAAGTAGGTCAATAGCCATATATGTGCTTTCTTCATCATCATGCCCTCTAATGGATTTCAAGACATTATCAATCACGGTTTCATCTTCATACAGTGCAAAGGTTCTCTGTAACATTATGGAGATGCGACGCCTGATAGCTGCGAATATATGTCGATCTGAGCTCCAGAAATCCACTTTTCTTTTTTCGAACTGACCTCCGCATTCACAATCCTGGGCTTCCTTTGATGGTGGCTCTACAGTAAGACATTCCGGGCATAATGCAATGTTATAGACTATTTGACCTGCATCTGGCTTGTAATCTTTCATCCCGCGGAGCATGTTTATTAAAACTGATTTTCCAGAACCACTTTTTCCCAGAATACCTAGGATTGTTCCTTCTTCTACGTTGATGTTCAAATCTTTGAGCACTTCAACGCCATTGAATGTTTTTGTTATGTTTTTTATTTCTATGAAAGACATTCAACCACCAATTGTTTTTATAATATTTTAAGGGGTCTTCAAATCAATTATTCTACTTTCAAGATATTTTTTTATCATACGGGTATTTACCTAGTACCGGATTGTTCATCAAGTCCCGCAAAGGGGAGTTTCGCATTCAGGACATTTTGTATTGCTACATGGAATTTGTCGAGTTTTAGGAGATTCATAACCACAATTAGGGCATTTACAAACTTTTGGTGGTCCGGCTCCAAGTCCCCTTCCTCCGTAAGATTTTCTATCTAATATGGATTCTGAGCTTGGAGAATCCTTTTCGATGGTTTTTATATTAATAGATCTGCAGTCAGGACAATTCTTATATTCCTTGAGGGGATGCTGCCACTGAAATCCGCAATCATTACATTCGTACTTGGTTAACTCATCTTCACCAGTTATAACAATTGGATTTCCATTAATTAGTGCATTAGCTATTTTTTTCCTGGCAGAGGCTAAAATACGGTGGAAAGTGGGCTGTGAAACTCCCATTATTTCAGCAGATCTTTTTTGTTGGATATCATGATAATCTCTTAATCTGATTGCTTCAAATTCATCAATTAATATTTCAATAGGTTCAATAGATTCTAAATCTTCTCTTTCTGGTTTAAAACACCGTATTTGTGGGGTTTCTGATATTCTTCTAAATCTCCGTGGCCTTGCCATGTTGTGAATATATATTCAATAGTTTAATATATAGTTTGTGTAAACACAAGGGTGACAATAATCATGTGATTAAAAACCATATTAGCCAGGATATTAATCTTTTTCTCTTTTTTCAAATGATAATTATTCCATACTATAAAATATAAATTATTAAGAGATATATTTGTAAAAAAATTCCAT
>JAUNXM010000040.1 GCA_030539815.1 Methanobacterium sp. | reverse complement strand
TATTGCCTTCAATAGGTTTTTTTCATCCCCGGACAACTTATTTATGGTATCTTGAAGACGGTGGGAGTCAAAATCCTGCATTGCTCGCTCTAAATGTTCTTTCTGAATGTTACGAGAGGCGTCTGCCTCAGCAAAATTTCCACTGGTGCGCAAGAGATCAATTCCCACCCTCAAATCACCAGTGGAGAGTGTGGCATCGGTGATTTCATCCAGAAGTTCTTCGGATAAGACTGATGGATAAAAACCAACCTTCACCCGGTCATTTAGTATGTCTTTTATCTCCTGGAAGGTGTAGGGATCGAAGATAACCTCCTGGGGGATGAAAACCGAACCCACATTCTTATCCAGCATGTAACGGAATTCAATGTCAGATATTATGGCAAAAACCCCAGTTCTAACACCCGGAAATACCTCATGAGCCCTTAGAATGTCGTAAAGTATTTGGTTGGCGTTTTTACTGTAGAAAAGGTGGTTGATATCATCTAGGGCAACCACCAGAGCCTTTTCTTCATTGGCCAGTTTTTTCATTATCTCCCCGTAGATACGTGAAAAGGGAACACCAGTTTCTGGAGGAATATGGCCGAAAATGTGCTGGTATATCTGGGAGAAGATATTGAAACGAGTGTTGTAAAGCTGGCAATTGACATATGCACAGACCAGTTTCTCGGACCGGCCCTCCACCATTTCAAAAATCTTGCGAATGGCAGTGGTTTTACCAGTGGCAGGAGAACCCAAAACCACACTGTTAACCGGTTTACCTCCCTTTAATGCCGGTCGAAGGCAAAGGGCCAGGGCTTCCATCTGGGATTCCCTATGGAGATAGTTTTCAGGAATGTAATCCGGATTAAAAGCAGTAATATTCTTGAAAAGTGTCTCTTCACCCATTAAAATATCTTCAACACGACCGGTCATGATTTTACCCCATTTTTAACTTAGATTAACCTTAAATGAATACATAATAGCAATGATTAATTCAGAGATGATTTATCCTGCATTTTAAATTCTGGATTTCTTGCAGATATTCTGGCTCCACATCCCCCACACCCTTCACCTTTTCCCCAGCAGAAATATTAAAAAATTGGATATCAGAGTTACTGGCAGCCCATTCAACCAGTTTTTTGGCCCATTTCAACTTTTTCTCCTTCACAGGGTCTGCAGGACCATCCTCCTGGTCTGGTCGGGAGTAGTGGGTGACTATTTTCCCAAAATCCATTCCCGACAAAATGATAACCCGCGCTCCCAGGGCCATGGCAAGGAAAACACAACGGTCCCCATCGGTGAAACCCCCAAAGTTGTAAACACTGGCCAGTGGCTTGTTCTGCGTGGTTCCCAGAAAATTCACCAGTTGAGGAGTGTATTTTTCTATCTGTTCCTGGTTGTTTCCATGGGCATGCACCACCAAAAGTGAACCTCTCTGGTTAGCACCCATAATATCATCCATTTTCCCATCCAGGTCAGTTACTATAATATCAGGCATGATACCTTCCTCTAACAGGGCAGTTGTTGCACCATCAGCAGCTATGAGGGTGAATTCATACAGATCCATCTTTTTCAAATCCGCTAAATTGGCCTTCAAAGAAGGACCCGCACCGAAAACAATGACTTTTTTCTTAATATCAATATCCTGAGGAGTTAAAGCACCCACATCATCAATTATGTTGTTTAATAATTCTGCAGATATTTCGTCATCCTCTTTTTTAAAATTGAAGTCTTCCAGGATGAGCTGGTACCATTGCATCCAAAGGGTCAGTTCCATATATATAGGTATATCCCATTATATAGATAATATAACTTTGGAGGATATTTTTAAATTGGAGTTGAACAAGATGGATGAAACTTTACTGATGATTCCCGGACCCACACGAGTGGCTCCCAGGGTCCTGAAGGCCATGTCAGAAAACATTGTAAATCATAGAAGCGCCCTTTTCGGTGAAATTCTCACCGAAACCAATCAGATGATGTCTGAAGTGTTCCAGACTGAAAATCAGTCTTACCTTATCACTGGCTCCGGAACGGCAGCCATGGAAGCCGCCCTGGCCAACACCATCAGTAAGGGAGACCGTGTTTTAAACATCGTCGGGGGCAAATTCGGACAGAGATTCATGCAGATCACCGAAACCCATAAAGGCATTCCAGTACAGCTGGAAGTGGAATGGGGACACGGTGTGAACCCTGATGATGTGCGTTACATTCTGGAAGAGGAAGAAGATATTAAAGCAGTGACCATTGTACACAATGAAACCTCCACCGGTGTAACTAATCCCATCGCTGAAGTGGGTGAGATCATGCAGGACTACGATGCCCTGTACATTGTGGACACTGTATCATCCCTGGGAGGGGATGACGTGTTTGTAGATGGATACGGAATCGACATATGCGTCACTGGCTCCCAGAAGTGCCTGGCTGCACCTCCAGGTATGGCTGCCATCACCATCAGTGATGATGCCTGGGATGTGGTGGATAAAACGGATAATCAAACTTACTACCTTAACCTGAAAAAATACAAGAAAAGTGGAGATGCAACACCCCCAGAAACACCTTACACCCCTGCAGTTTCACTAATCTATGCCATGCAAGAAGCTTTAAGGGTGATCATGGAGGAAGGATTAGAGGAAAGAGTTTTAAGACACAAACTTGCAGCTAAAGCCACCCAAAATGGTGTAAACGCCCTTGGACTGGATTTATTCGCCCAGAAAGAGGTTTCCAGTAACACTGTAACTTCAGTGAGGATGCCCGAGGGGATAACGGACAAGGAACTAAGAGGAACCATGAGGGAACGTTACCGGATTGAACTGGCCGGAGGTCAGGACCATCTCAAGGGTAATGTGTTCCGTATCGGTCACATGGGTAACATAACCCACCGGGAGATAATAAGCACAATCGCTGCCCTGGAAATGACCATGCAAGGACTGGGATTGGATTTAGAGATTGGAGAAGGTGTGGCTGCTGTGGCAGATACTTATCTGTCCGGTAGCTTTTAACCTTCATTTATTTCTTATTTTTTCTTATTTTTCAATAATAACTTATATACCACTTTAATCAGATTAAGTCTAGATTTTGCTTTATTCTGAGGAATATCACCCAATATATAAGAGTTTTAATTATTATTAAAATTTTATTTATTTAATTAAATCCGTAGTTAAGGATTATTTCGTTATTAATAGTGTGAAAGGTAAAAAAAAATTATAATTAAAAAATGTAAATATTCACTGTATTAGATACTGAACCATATTCACTGGTTGAATACTGAACTATTTAATGTATTTGATACTGAACTATTTTATTAATGTATAATCTTCGTGCGGACTTCCATTCCATATTGATAATGATTTAAAGTCATATCAATATTCTAAACTTCTTTTATCATGGCTGCAACTGTTTTTAGAAGTATAGGGCCATCCATCCGCACCTGTTTCATCAGATAAACTGGTCTGAGATAGAATTGCCTGAATGCCTTTTTTTGCATTTTTTTAAGCTCATCCAGGGAGCAATCAACTGTTTCCAGTACCGGGGAGAGTAGGGTGTATTTGGACCAGTCCTTTACCTTGATCAGGTTGTCCTGTACTGCTTCCTGATAGAATCGGGTTCCAGGGTAGGGTGTGGCCAGAGAGAATAGGGCATATGATGGGTTTAATTCCCGGACGAATTTGACGGTCCGCCCAATGCTTTCCTTGGTGTCTCCTGGCATTCCCAGAACCACTGAAGCTATGGTGCGTATGTCGTTTTCACGGGATAGTTTGAAGGCCTGGCGGATTTTCTCAATGGTCATCTGTTTGTTAACCCGGTCCAGTTGTTGCTGGTCAGCGGATTCAACTCCCAGGAACATAGTTATACAACCTGAATCACTCAATTTCCGGAGTAATTTCTCATTCAGGGTATCTGCCCGGGCAGTGCATCCCCAGTATACATCCATATTTCTCCTCTTGATCTCATCACAAATATCTTCCACTCTACTGGGTTTCAGGGTGAATGTATCATCCATAAAGGCGATCATGCCTGAGTTATGGTCATTTATTAGGTGTTCCATTTCATCCACCACATTTTCCGGTGATCTCATCCGGAGACGGTTTCCGTGGAGGGCAGCCGAGGCGCAAAACGAACATTGCATTGGACATCCCCGACCTGATATCATGGTCGCGGTGTGTAGTTTCATGTTCAGAATTTTGTAATGGTCCATAGGTAGAAGATGCCGAGCAGGGAAGGGTAGTTCATCCAGATCATTGATTAAAGGCCGTGGAGGGTTAACCACTCCCCCATAGGCAATTCCTTTAACATTTTTAAGGTCTCCTCCTTCTTCCAGGGTTTCTACCAGTTCCAGCATGGTGTATTCCCCCTCACCCATCATCACAATATCCACGTAATCCCTGGCTAACATTTCTAAGTAATTAAAGGTGGGATGATATCCTCCCATAACTACAGTAGCCTGGGGACATGTTTTCTTGGTTAGTTCTGCTGTTTCAAGGGCCTTGTCAATGGTGGGGGTCAGAGCAGTTATGGCCACCAGATCAGGGGATATTCTTTTGATCTCAGTTTCCAGGGCATCCCAGGTCATTTCCAGTGCAGCTGCATCAATGATCTTTACATCAATATTATTTTCTTCCAAAACAGCCGCCATGTAGGCAATACCTAATGGAGGAGCAACTAATCCTATGAATTTATATTTAGAATTAAAATATGGTGGGTTAATGAAAAGTACATTCATTTAATCACCTAAATGTAAAATCTTCAATAATTTCACCGGGGGAGGGGGATGTCTTCATTTTCATCAACTAATATCTCTATAAGTACTGGTTTATTAAGTTTTACTGCCTCATGCACTGCAACCAAAACATCACCAGGAGAATCTTCCATTCTAGCCTTTATATGGTAGGCCCGGGCCAGTTCCACAAAATCAGGGTTCTCCAGTTCCACCTGAAATGGCCCATTGTGATATAACTCCTGCCACTGCCGGATAATCCCCAGGGACCGGTTGTTCAAGAGACAGATGGTAATGGGCAGATCCATCTCCACTATGGCAGCCAGTTCCTGAACGTTCATTTGGAATCCACCATCACCCACCACCACCACCACGTGTTTGGAGGGCCTGGCCAGGCTCACACCCACCGCTGCCGGGATTCCGTACCCCATGGGCCCAAAACCACCTGAAAAGATTAATGATGATGGTTCCTTGACTTTCATGAGCAGGTTAACCCAGGTGGTGTGGCTTCCAGCATCGTTAACCACAATAGAATCACCCAGACCATCCAAGATCTCCTGGATGGCTCTTTGTGGTTTTAGGGGAGTGTCATCAAATTCAGTGAATACATAATGAGTTCTTTCATGTTTTTGGAGCTTTTTTAACCATTTACCAGTGTTTTTAATGGTAATTCCTTTGACTTTTTCCAGGAATTCTTTAACATCCCCCTTGAGGTTCAAATCTCCCTTTAAAACTGTCTCGTCCAGGTTAACCTGAATTACTGTACCTTTACCTATCCCTTTCCGGGTTCTTTCGGATAACCGGCAGCCCAGTGCCAGTATAAGATCAGAGTTTTTCCCTGCGAAATTGGCAGCTGGAGTGCCACGCAGACCAATCAGACCTAAAGAAAGGGGATGATCCTCACTTATAACTCCCCTAGCTGGATAAGTGGTTGTTACCGGAATTTGGTTATTTTCTGCAAATATTTCAAGATCCTCGACTGCATGGGACCATAATACACCAGCTCCAGCCAGGATCAGTGGTTTTTCTGAATTCTCAATCAGTTCCCCCAGATGACTTAAGGTACTCCAATCAGTTTCTGTTTTAAGTTTCACTGTTTCGTCCAATAGGGAGGGATCAATTTCTTTCTGGAACATATCTTTAGGAAAATTGAGATGAATTGGGCCGGTTTTTCCCTTTTTCAGGGTTTGAAATGCCTTTTTAATAATGGTTATTCCCTTGTGAGGGTCATCTACATGGTAGCTTTGGAGGGTGATGGGCTGAAAAACTGAGTTTACATCCACTTCCTGGAATACATTATCACCCTTTAACTGGGATGGAACATCACCAGTGATAACCAGTAATGGAACCGAATCTTTGTATGCAGTGGCAACTGCCATTACCATGTTTAATGCACCGGGCCCTGCGGTTGCAACGCATACTCCGGGTTGGGATGATGCCCGAGCATATCCATCAGCAGCATGGGCTGCTCCCTGTTCATGGCGCATTAGAACATGTTTGATGGATGATTTTTGGAGTGCCTGGTAAAATGGAAGAATTTGTTCTCCAGGGTAACCAAATATGAATTTCGTTTCCTCTTTTTCCAGTATTTTAACCAGCGCATCCGCCAATTTAATCTTGGCCGTGGTTTGCATGATTAAATATATGGTTACTACCAATTAATTAAAATGATGGACCTCATCAATGATGAACATTTTCGCACTTTAATTGAATCAATTTTAACACTTATAGAATCAACAAAAACAATTCACTTGAAAAAAATTTATGAGCCAAGTGGAACATAAAATGAAATAGACATTAGTAAGGTGATTGATTTATAATGGGTTTTAGAGGAGGGGTTAAAATTTCCAGTGAATTAGATGCGCTCTTACATGAGAACCGGTTATTCCCACCATCGACGGATTTAATGGAAAATAGTAACATCAGCCAGTGGATGGAACGCTACGGGATTAAGGATTATGATGAACTTCTGCAACGTGCTTTTGAGGACCCGAATTGGTTCTGGGACGAGCTTGCACGGGAACTGGAATGGTTCCAACCCTACCAGGATGTTTTAAAATGGGATCCTCCCCATGCAGAGTGGTTTTGCAGGGGGAAATTCAACATTGCCCACAATGCCCTGGACCGCCACGTAGGATCATGGCGTAAAAATAAGGTGGCCTATATATGGGAGGGTGAATTGGGGCAGGTGAAGAAGTTAACCTATAATGATCTTTACCAGAGAGTTAACCAGATGGCCAATGCCCTGCGGAGTCTGGGTGTTGGGAAGGGGGATCGTGTAGCTATTTACTTGCCCATGATACTGGAGTTACCCATTGCCATGCTGGCCTGTGCCAAGATCGGAGCGGTGCACAGTGTGGTTTTCTCAGGTTTCTGGGCTAAAGCATTCCGTGAAAGAGCTAACGATGCCCAAGTGAAAGTGGCTATAACTGTGGATGGATTTTACCGTAGGGGGAAAGTTATTCCCCTTAAAGAAAATGTGGATCAGGTTTTAGACGATATTCCTTCCCTGGAAAAACTCATTGTGGTCCGTCATGCACAGTGTCCTGTGGAGATGAAATCTGGTCGGGACTTATGGTGGGATGAAGTGATTGGTGACCAGGAAAGGGAATGTCCCACTGAAGTAATGGACTCAGAAGACCCTTTATTTATTTTATACACCTCAGGAACCACTGGCAAACCCAAAGGAGTAGTTCATGTTCATGGTGGTTACGCTGTTGGTATTTACACCACCTTAAAGATGGTATTTGACCTTAAAGATGAAGATATATGGTGGTGTGCCGCTGATATTGGCTGGATAACTGGTCATAGCTACATTGTCTACGCACCTCTCCTTTTAGGTGCCACCTCGGTGATGTATGAGGGTGCCCCGGATTATCCAGAACCAGATCGTATGTGGCAGATCATAGAAGAGTACGGGGTGAACGTGTTATACACTGCCCCCACCACCATCCGCTTGTTCATGAAATACGGGGAAAAATGGCCCCAAAAGCACGACCTAACATCGCTTAGACTTTTAGGTAGCGTGGGTGAGCCTATAAACCCTGAGGCCTGGATGTGGTATCATAAACATGTTGGGAACCGCCAGTGTCCCATTATGGACACCTGGTGGCAGACAGAAACTGGAATGCACCTGATAACACCTCTACCCATCACCTCGCTGAAACCAGGATCAACAGTGAAACCATTCCCCACTGTGGAGGCGGATGTGGTGGATGATGCGGGAAGATCCGTGAAAGAGGGTGGAGGTCACCTGGTTATTAAAACTCCATGGCCAGCCATGTTCCGTACACTCTACCATGACCCTGAACGTTACGTGGATGCTTACTGGAGTAAGTTTCCAGGGTTATATCTCAGTGGGGATGTGGCCCGTGTTGATGAAGATGGCTATTTCTGGATACAGGGCCGTGAAGATGATGTTCTGAATGTTGCCGGGCACCGTATAAGCACTGCTGAGGTGGAATCAGCCCTGGTTAGTTATGATGCTGTGGCTGAGGCAGCAGTGGTGGGAAAACCAGACCCAGTTAAGGGAGAAGAAATTTGCAGTTTCATCACACTGAAGGAGGGAATAAAACCCAGTCCCCGCATGAAACACATTCTAAGGGAACATGTGCGGAAAGAGATCGGTCCGGTGGCCAGCCCAGCCTGTGTTAATTTCGTAAATGATCTACCTAAAACCCGTTCCGGTAAGATCATGCGCCGTGTGATTAAGGCCAAGGTTAGAGGGGATGATGTAGGAGATATAACTACCCTGGCCAACCCTGAAGCAGTGAATGAACTGGATAATGCCGTATAAAAAAAAACATTACATGAAAAAAATATGCAAAAAAAATTTATGCCCCAAATAGAAATTATATACATTTAAATGAGGCCTAAATCCTTTTATTTAATTATTTATTAATTTATTCTTCTTTTTCCTGGTAACTGCCGTTGTACTCACCAGAACCTTCCACTGGGAAAACAACTCCCTGGGCAATTCTTTCACCCTTTTTGAGTATAAATGGATATTCTCCCTGGTTCACCAGTAGAAATTGCAGTGTACCGTAGAAACCTGGGTCTCCCACTGCGGTGTGGATGCTTACAAAAGAACGCAACAGTGTTGAACGAGGCAAATACAACATGGAATAACCCTTAGGGATTTTAATCTTCCGGTCAATTGTTACACTGTAAGCGGTTTTTGGTTTCAAGGTGTAAAGGGGTGGTTCCAGCCTTTCCAGTTCTGGAAGTTCCTTCTCATTATCAATTAGAGACCCTGGTCCTTTTTGCCTGTAGACTTCATCCACCCGTAAGTCAATTCCAGATGGTTGTACCAGTTCTTTAAATTCAGGGAATAGCTTTATAAGTTCATTTTCACCTAACATGGGGAGATTCTCCTTCAATGCATGAATATTTAAATAATTTTAAATTACTTGTTCGTGAATTTGTTAGATAAGTTGGAATTCAACACTTAAAAATAGAGGTGTTAAAAAATCACTAAATAATTAAATATAATTTGATATTCAGTTCATTCAATACAATTATCATTGGTTATGTTGATTATTTGTTGCAGGTTTCGAAGGCTTCTTTAGTCCATCCAATAACATTGGTTATGGGATGACTCTTAAACATCTTTTAGAAACAGTGCATTAAATGATTTAATATCTTGGAATAATTTAATCATGGTGATTGTATGGAACATGTGAAGAACCATTTTGAAGAGGAAGCAGAGATATTTGACGAGTTAATTAGAACGATTATTCCATTTTATAAGGATATGGTTGATTCTCTGGTTTTATCACTTCCTTTTAATCAGAAGGAAGGGATCAAAGTTCTGGACCTGGGTTGTGGCACTGGAAACATTTCCCTTAAGGTTAAAGAGAGGTTTCCCTCTGGACATATAACCTGTGTGGACCTGGCTGAGAACATGATTAAGATGGCGGAATCCAAACTCTCCCCTTACATGGATGTAGAGTTTATCACAGCGGATTTCCGTGACCTGGATTATAAAGAAGAATATGATGCCGTGATATCATCCCTGGCACTGCATCATCTACAACCAGGGGATCAGAAATCATTCTACCGTAGAATTAATCACTTCTTAAAAATGGGCGGAGTGTTCTACACTGCAGATATTGTACTGGGAAACACTTCTTACCTGAAAGAGATCTACCTGGATAAGTGGGTGGAGTTCATGCTGGAGAATCACAGCCAGGAAGAAGTAGAAAAAATATGGTTACCCAAACATCGTGAAGAAGACCATCCCTCACCCTTAATCAATCATGTTCAGTGGTTAAAAGAGGCAGGATTCACTGATGTGGACGTAGTGTGGAAATACTACATGTTTGGAGTTTATGGTGGTAAAAAGTACAGATAACGGGTTAATTAAAATTATTATTCTCCTAAAACCTGTTCCACCATCCAGTCCGGATGGAACTCCATAATATCCCCGTAACCCTGACCAACACCTAAAAACAGGATGGGTTTATTTATAACATGACCAATGGATAGTGCTGCACCACCCTTGGCATCAGCATCCGCCTTGGTGAGTATGATTCCATCAACACCCACGGCTTCATCGAATTTACGGGCCTGTTCCACTGCATCATTACCAGTAAGGGCATCCCCAACAAATATTGCTAGATCCGGCTTTACCACCCTCTGGATCTTCTTCATCTCATCCATGAGGTTAATGTTAGTCTGCATTCGTCCAGCAGTATCTATGAGAACCAGTTCTTTCTTCTTGGCCCGAGCATGTTCCACTGCATCATAGGCTACTGCCGCGGGATCTGCGCCTTTCTGGTGGCGGATGATCTTCACTCCCACGTTTTCAGCGTGGTGGGATATCTGTTCAATGGCACCGGCACGGAAGGTGTCTGAAGCAGCGATTACTGGAGTGTAACCTTCTTTAACGTAATGATCAGCTATTTTAGATATGGTAGTGGTTTTACCAGTTCCATTAACACCAACAAACATCACCTTAAGGGGTTCACCAGTTTTTTTGGCTTCCTGAACTAGATCGTTTAGTTTAGGTCCTTCAACAACCAGGATCTCTGATATTGCTTTTTTAAGAGCTTCTTTTGTGAATTTAGCCACGTCACTCCTTCTTTTAATTTTGCGACCCACCAGATCTTCCTTGACTGTATTTATTATTTGTTCTGCCACTTCCATGGCAACATCACCCTCTAGGAGGGCTAATTCCAGTTCAAAAAGAATATCATCAATATCTTTCTCAGATATGGTCTTATGAGTGGCAAATGTAAATAAACCAGAAGGTTCATCCTCAACATCCCTTGGAGGTTCTTCCTCGTTACCAGAAGTTGTGGTATCCTTCAAAGAATCAGATGCTGATATTATAGAATCTCTTTCCTTATCAGAAACATCTCCAAGTGTTCCTTGTTTAGAATCATCTTCTGATTTCCTGCGGAAGAATGAAAAACGGGATTTCTTTTCCTCATCTTCCTCAGAGTCAGAATTTGATTTATCCTTTCCAGTAGGTTTATTTTCATTATCGGAAACAGTTTTAACCATTTCCTTATCAATTTTATCCGTGGAAGTGGTTTCAGGTTTTTTAACCTTTTCATCTTCCTTTGAAGCAGTTTTTGCCTTTTTTTCAGCAACCTCTTCCTCTTGGGAAGATATTTGATCAGAAATCTTTCCAATGGTTCCGGAAAACTTCTTTTTTAGAGATTCAAACAAAAAGATCCACTCCTTAAGTGAATGAGGTAGTAAAAGATATAAATATCTGGAATTTAGGAATTATTTTTAATGTTAAGAAATAAAAGTTTAGGGTAAAAATTACCCTGGTGTGCCCTCAATTTTCTGGATGAGTGCCTCGGCTTCCGGGCTTTTCTGTGTAATGATCTGGCTGATCTTCGTAAGATCAGACATCATCTTCTGCATGATGTTATCCAGTTCTTTCTTCTGCTCTTCAATGCTTTCTTTAGCATCATCTATATTTTTTTTAACCGCAGCGCCGGAACCAAGACCAACAATAACTTCTTCAGTGTTCTTGATTTCGGTGATTAGAAATGAACCAGCACCAATTGGTACTAGAGTTTCAGGGGACTGTTTACCTTTAATAGCATCCAAGGTTTCCTGGGCTATGGTCAGGTCTGCTATGGTGGTTTTAAGAGTTTCCACTTGTTGGTTCAACATGTCAGCCTGGGCCTTGTAGGCGTTGAGTTCGTTTATAATCTCTTCCAGCCTTTGTCGGTCTTCCATGTTGTTCACTCCGAAATTAGTGATTTTATCAAAGTGTCCTGAACTTCTTCAGCAGAAATTTCTTCTATTTTCAGAATGTGGATCTGATTGCGTACAATGTGATGTTTGCTACCAAATTCGGAGTATATTTTCTCCTTAATATCATCTTCACCCATGGCTTTCAGTTCTTTAGTGAATGGTTTGAACCTGTCGCCCATGATGAACTTTCCTTTAACTCTAAATATTTTTGTCTTCATAATAATTCCTCAAGAAAACCTAACGATTCTTCTATTCTTGCCATTTCCGGACCTGTGGTCTTTTCTCCCACAAGCACTCCCTGGGAGTTGGCCACCGCCCCTGCTCCCACCAGTTTTGTTCCCTGGTTCACGGTTCCCACATCCACAGGAACTTTCATGATTTTCTCCAGGAACTCCAATTCATCTGATGTTGATGATGGATGTACCAGGACTCCTTTGTTGGTGGCAACAGCCACTGATCCGGCGATTTTGAAATTAGCTATACTGCCTCTGACCACTTCTATGTCCAGGGTCTCGGAGACCACGTCCACTGCTTCATCTGAGAGTAGTGGATTAACCATTGCCCCGTGGTCATTGGCCAGGATGATGTTACCCACTGCAGTGAGTCGATCCGGTATCCGTTCGACTTCTAACCCAGAGTCCTTGATTGCGTTTATCTCGGTGTCAAATGCATATTTGGATACCACAAATCCCTTGGAGTTTCCTACTGCAAGGGCACCGGCAAGGCTACTTCCACTGATGGGGGTTTTTATTACCGGGACCTGGAGGCACTCCTCCACTACTCCCACCATTTTTTCTCCCAGGTTAGGTGGTGCCAGAGCCAATTTATCGGTAGCCGCGATGGAAACACCAAGGTTGGGATTGCCTGCCAGATTAACTCTCCTAATCATAGGAGTTCACCTACTGAACTAGGGTGACCAGAACGGAACCATCTTCTTCTTTGGTTGCCTTAACCTTGATCTTAGGGGGTATTTTCTGAATTCCCCTTTCCCATATTTTTTCATTCACCGATTCGTCCATTTTGACTTCGTCGGATTTCATGTGTTTCTGGATGAATTCCCTTACCACACGGGTTGCTTTAGGTGACCTTTTGGTACGGGGTGCCTTTTTTGCATCCCGAAGGGGTATAACGTAAACTCTTTCCATCTCTGTTCACTCCTCGTATTCAATATTTATACCTTTAGACTATTTCTTCTCCAGTGTCTCATCTTCGGGTGAGTTCTGACCTTACGATTGGTCTTCATCATAACCCATAGAGGCACTCGCCTGTTCTGCTTGCCTGCCTTTGCCATTCTTAATTTTTTGGCTAATGGTCTATTTCTGCTCATCTTCTCTCCATCCTATTACTCTTGATTGTGTGTGTGGTGGGAATAAATTACTAGCTGTTTCCTCACCTTCACGTTTGGTTATGAGAAATCTTATTTCAATCTCATAGTCAGAATTGTTTTCCATACTGGTGGGTTCTTTTACCAGGGTAAAAAATTGTTCTGACAGCTGGTTAATGGTCTTGTAACCCCACCCTGCAAGGTTTAAGTATTGTACACTTTTGGAATCTTCAAGACTTTGTATTTCCATTAGATTTAACTTAGGAACCCTGTCATCTCTACGGGTGCCATCAGCCACTAAGGAATATTTATCTGCGGCCAGTTTTAGGACTTCTCGGTGAAGGTGGTTAATCCCATGGTTGGGAAAGCCATCATCCAAGATCATGTCCACCGCTACTTCCAGGATAGTAGGGTCTGCTTCCAGTATACAGTGTTTAAACCCTAAAGAAGTCGCAGATTCAGCTGCTGATTTCCATGAGGGATAAAAACCAAAATTGGCGGTTAAAAGTTCCACCTGGTATCCTAAGCGTTTTAGCATGACCGCCATTAACGAGCTGTCTTTACCTCCGCTGTAGAGTACCGTGGCTTTCATTTCCAGGTGATGTTAATATCTCTTTTTTGACCTGCTAGTTTGCGGAGTAACTCTTTAAGCTGCTCGTCAGTAATTTTTGACTGAACCCTACCCATCTGGGCTAGTTGGATAAGTTGCAATTCGATCTGATCCACAAACTCGGGTTTGGTGAGGCGGAGGTTAGCCAGGCGACTGCGTGCTTCAGGAGTGAGTATTTGCATCATGGCCTGTCTCTTCTGAGCCTCCATCTCCCTGCGCATTTGTTCCTGGGATTGGGCATCCGGAGCTTGCTGTTGAGCTGCTGCCTGCTGTTGCAATTCTTGCATTCTCCTGCGCCGTATTTCCTCAATATCGCTCATTTAATACCTCCCGATCCTAGTAAAGCATGCCAATTATATGTTAATTCAATTAATATTTTGACAGTTCAGGTATATCTTTTTTTAACTCGAAAGATGCTTTATCCATGAAAGATCTTCCAGCTGGAGTTACCACACGACCGTCTTCTCGTTTTTCAACAAAGCCGGCATCTTCTAGCTGGTGAAGAGCTGTTCGAGTTACAGAACCACTGCCTCGCCTGAATTTTTCAGGGCTGGTGCCTCTGTCTTTTTTTCCACCATAGTAGGTTCTTAGACTGTTTATTCCCACTGGACCATCAATGTAAACCCTTCGAAGGAGGGATGCACATCGCACATACCACCAATCGGGGTTTTCTGGTCTTCTCTCTTTGTGAACCCCTGTTTTGACGAATGGAGTCCATTCTGGGGGGGTTAACTTTTTGTTTTCACTTAATTCCTTGGCGACACGGCTTATAAGCGAGTCGGCAGGTACATCGTAAATTGTAGTCATATTATCCTCCTAATTATCTCTTTTTTTTGAAGATTACTGCAACGTTACCTCTAAAATCAATGAGTTTAGCATTTGATTTTTCGATGATGTGGGTAATATAGTTTTCTTTCTCAGGGGCTATACCCTTGGAAAATCTGAGCTTCACCACTTCTCTTTCTTTGAGTTGGCGGTTGATTTCATCCATAACACCGGAGTTAACTCCGGATTTGCCTATGTTTAGGGTGATGGTTGAAAGGGATCTATGCATCAGTTCCTTCTTGGAATGTGCGGGATTCAAGTTTACTCCTCCGTTTTGCCTTTTTTTCTTTAATATAAGGCTTTCTCATGATTTCTCCACATTCCATGCATTTTATGTTTACCATTGAATCTTTCAAACGGACCTGACAGTTAGAACCTGGTTTCAGGAATTTATTACAGTTCCGGCAGAACCTTCCCCTCCATGAGGACGGCATTTTCAAGTTGTACTTGGTGGCTATTTTTCGAGCCATTTCCACGTATCTATGGGAACGTTGGGGATGGAGAGCGAATTCTTCCTCAGCATGTTGTAAGAGAATTTCCATACGCTCTAGGGCTATTTTTATCATCCATCGTGGTCTTCTTCCCCTTCTCAACGTATATACCTCTCGTGGAACATTAGAATGCCAGAATACGGAGATCTT
>JAUNXM010000001.1:47500-64500 GCA_030539815.1 Methanobacterium sp. | reverse complement strand
CACTTTATAGTTCATAACCCCATCAACATTCTGTACTTTTAATTTAAACAGACCTTTACCTAGTGTGGTGGACCATTTACCTTCCATTATTGTAAAGTATAATAGGATCAAAACACCCCATAGAATAATCCAATAGTTCAAAATTGGATATATATTAACCCAAGCTATTAACGGGTAAAGAATAGCAGTCCCAACCCACATAAGTAGCGTGATGAAAATCGCATCAACAATTAAAGCAGCTAGCCTTCCACCCCAAAATTCCTGCATTAAAGATCACCTGTTACAATTATTCCTAGGGTTTTTTCACCTTGATTTTAATTCAAACTAATATTTCATCCCCAAATTCCATAGATCTTATCAATTTTCAAGATCCACCTTTTTTACCAAAAAACTTTTCTTCAATAGGTTATTATTGAGCGTATTACTAATAGTTATCTGCTTTACTATTCCCATGATTGAAATGTTAACAGACCCTGGGCACTGGATCAGCTATGGGTGCTTCTAGTATTCGTTTTCCACCCATCATTGTTTCCAAGATAACGTGCTTATCCTTGGTTACCTCACCTATAATTTGAACCTCTTCACCGTACTTGGTTTTACGAATAGCTTCCAATATTTCATCAGCTTTTTCAGGGGCCACCCCCATGATAACTTTACCCTCATTGGCCACCTCGAAGGGGTCAATTCCCAGCATTTCTGATGCGGCGTGAACTTCCCGTTTAACAGGTATCTTCTCTTCATCCAGGAACATTCCCACACTAGACTTGGAGGCCATTTCATTGAGGGCATTGGCTATTCCCCCACGGGTTGGGTCTTTCATGGAATGCACTCCCCCAATATCCAAAGCTGCTTCCACCATACCCCAAACCGGGGCTACATCCGATTTCAAGTCGGTTTCAAAGCCAAAACCTTCACGGTAACTCATCAGAGATATTCCATGGTCCCCCACACTACCGCTGAGTATGATCTTATCTCCCACTTTTAATCCCGAATCACGGGTGATGGCATCTTTAGGAGCTATGCCAATTCCTGTGGTGGAGATGATCATTTTATCCAGTTTATCATTCTCCATTACCTTGGTGTCCCCAGTTACGATGGCCACACCAGTTTCCTGACATACTTCATCCATGGATTGTATGATACGTTCCAGTTCATCCATATTGAATCCTTCACTAATTACCATGGCGTTGGCTATGGCCAGTGGGCGAGCCCCCATTACCGCAACATCATTTACAGTGCCTGCCATTGAGATTCTGCCAATGTCTCCCCCAGGGAAGAATAATGGGTCGATGGTATGGCTGTCAGTGCTTATCACAATTTCATATTCACCCAAAGGGATGGTGGCCCCATCATCCAGGTCTTCCAGACCAACCCCGCCATTTACACTCTTGTTCTTTAAATTTCCCAGTATTATATCTGAAATGAGGCTTTGCATTATCTCTCCGCCAGCCCCATGTGACATTCCGATTTTCATTGATTCACCAGTTGCTCGGTTTGATTCTAAATAATTAAAGTTATTTGAAGCTTTTAAATCCATCCTAAACTCATTTATTGAGAATAGAATTGGAAATATTCTAGTAGAGAGTTGGGAGGTTAGCCTATTTAAATATACCCCTTTATCCATAGGCCCATTGGATTCCCCAAATGGGCTTTGAATGAAAAAATATGGAATTTTATGGGTTAAAAGGTGAGATATTACCATTTATCAACTGTAATGAACATAATACATAAGTGGTTAAATATTGATTTTTGCGAAAATCAGGGGGAATAAAATATGGTTTTTTTATATAAACATTTACAGGTGTTTGAATGAGTGTTAAAAAACCTAATATAGGGGTTAGAGGACGGGTTTTAGACGAATATGACCATCCCCTGGAAGGCCTGGTGGTTCAAGTGGAGGGTGCGGGGAAGATGGAATCAACTCTGAAAGATAGCCATACCCTGGAAGTAATAGATAAAATATTCCCAGTTTCACTTAAAGACTACCATGTACTAGGCGAGTCTGAAACTAATGAAGATGGTTTTTATGAAGTACTGTACCCTCCCAGTAGTTACCAAAATATCCTGGATGATGAGCCCACTATCCAAGTGGTTTTTAAGGATTTACTCGGGGTTTCTGAACTTAAACGGACAGAAAAGCACACAATTATATCTGAAACTATAAAGGATCTTGGGAACATTATCATACCCCGTAACTGGGCAGAAGGATGGTACGTTACCCTGGGGAGCTCCCTTAAGTCCCGGTTCACCGATGATAACCAGGTGGAGGTCCTGGTTGATAACCAGATAGAACTGGAACAGGTGGTTGAATCCATTAAAAAGGCCAGATCCTACATTTATCTTACTCAGTTTGAGTTTGAAACAGATTTTGCCGCTACCTTCACCAGTGGAGAGGATGGTTTCCATCCTCAGAATATTTTAGCCCGTGAACTTCAGGAAGCAGCAGAAAGGGGGGTGGATGTTAAAATAATTTTAAATGAAAACCTGGCAGTGCCAGACAGTTACTCACAGATGGAAGAATTCTTCCAGGATAGCCCGGTGGAGATCCGTGAATTTAAGGCTCATGGTCTACATGTGATGCACGCCAAAACCCTGGTAACCGATGGGGAAGAGGCTTACGTGATTGGATCTCCTTTTAAAAAGGATTACTGGGACTCAAAACAGCATATAATTAAGGACCCCCGACGTAAACCCCATGGTGTTCGGCCGGTTCACGATGTGTCCATTAAACTGAGGGGCGGGGCGGTTTACCATGTGGAAGAATTTTTCTGTCAGATGTGGAATTACATTGCCCAGGAAGACCAGGGACAGGGAAAAATAGAACCCCCCACCAGGAATCCAGTTTCCAATCCTGCCGGTAAAACACCGGTTCAAATTGTCAGGTCAGTTACTCCCGAAACATTGACTGAGGATGGTGAGCTGGGGATCTTCGAAGGTTACCGTAAAGCATTTGCAAAAGCTAAACAATTCATATACCTTGAAAACCAGTTTTTAACCAATAAAAGTATAATTAAAGCTTTGAAAAATGTTATGGGCGGTAACCCTGATCTGGAGGTCATAGTGGTGATGAACGAGAACCCAGATAACCCCGGATATAAGAAGTGGCAGAACCAGTGCCTGGAGAAAATGGGAATAACCACATATCAAGATATTCTGGACAATCCCCAAGTGGGCTTTTTTACTCTCTGGTCCACGGCATGGGAGCAACAGAAGTTTACCATACAACCGGTGTACGTGCACACCAAGGTTGCAGTTGTAGATGATATCTGGGCCACGGTGGGTACTGCCAACCTGGATGGTTCTTCCCTCACCTACGTCAATGAGTTGGAAGGAGTTTTTGACATGGAATTTCACAGAAACATGGAAATGAATGCCATTCTGCACCGAAACTCCAGTGAAGAGATTTTAAAACTTCGAAGCAATCTCTGGGGAGAACATCTGGGAAAGGATGTTCCCATTACAAGAATGGATAATAGCTGGTTGAAGCTCTGGCAAAAAGTTGCTAAAAACAATATAAAATCATTAAAACATTCAAAACCATATCTTAATGGACACATACTCCCCTACAGCAGTGAAGAATCTGTTGAAGATCAGCTAAAAAATTTCAACCTGGAAACAAGAGACTGGAATATTTTAGATTGATTTTTCAGGTTTTAAACTGGTTTTCCGGGTTAAAATTGATTTTTTAGGAATATTTCTCGGAAGATCTGTTATGAGTGTTGAGGACTATACGAGAATAAAATGTAAAAATATACGAGAATAAAATGTAAAAATAAATAAAATCTAAGGAATTAAGGGTAAAATTAAAGTGTTGAAGGGAGAAATCAGCGGGAAGCTAAGTAAAAGGAGGATAAATAAAAGGTAAAGCTAAACTTGATTAAATTTCGGGCGCTTAATTTATTATACAAAAACACCAGGAACGCCTTTTGTTAGATAGGCACCCTAATTTGCAATAGTACCCTAATTTACCATCTTTAACCCCAATTACATCCTTTCTTCATATTCTAATTCTTTAAATTTAATTTTAAACTCAGTACCTACTTTTCTAGTCAATTCAATGGTACCTTCCAACTGATTTACCAGACTGTTCACCAGTTGCAAGCCCAGCGTACCAGTCTCGTTAAAATCAATGTTTTCAGGTATTCCCACCCCATCATCACTGATAATCAGATGATAAAATCCATCACTGGAAGAGTGAAGTTCTATCTTGAATTCACCCTGTTCCTGGTTGGGAAAAGCATACTTCAAGGTGTTAGTTACCAGTTCACTGATTATCAGGCCACAAGGTATGGCAGTTTCCAGCCCCATCATCACTTCATCCAGTAAAATAGTAGTCTTTATCCGGTTAGAATCCACACCATATGAATAAAACAGGTCAGAGACCAGGCTGCGCATGTAGTCAGCGAAGTTAATCTCCGAGAAGTTACGTGATTTATAGAGTTTTTCATGGATCATGGCCATGGATTTAACCCGGTTCTGACTTTCTTTAAGGACATTAATTGCTTCTTCATCATTAACATACTGTTTCTGAAGATTGAGTAAACTGGATATAATCTGCATGTTATTTTTAACCCGGTGATGGATCTCCCTGATTAAAACCTCTTTTTCTTTGAGTGAAGATTTCAGGGCATCTTCGAACAATTTTCGCTCGGTGATGTCACGAGCAACCATTACTGTGTAAAATGCATCACTAAACTTCACCAGACTGATACTCATCTCCACATTGATCTGGGAGTTATCACGCCTCTGTAGAATAGTTTCAATGGTTTTACGGTTCTGGAGATGCTTACCATCAAACAAACTGAATATGATTGTTCGCATTTCATCCAGCTTATCCGGGGCAATTATGTCCTCAACCTTCATTTCCATCATTTTCCCTGTTGAATATCCCAGTTGTTGGCAGGCAGAGTTATTCACATCTGTAAAATGGCCAGAGGGAACTTCTGAAAGGAAAATTGCTTCGTTAGTTTCATCTAGGAGTGCCCGGAATCTTTCCAGTTCCGAGAGCCTCTCCTGTAATTCAGGATAGTAACTCTTCCTGATGGATTGTTCACCTAATCCTATTATTTTTTCACGGATGGAATTCCAATTATCCTCAGAATCAGAGTGCATTTTTAAATATCTCCTCTAAATCGTTCTGGGTTGGCCTGCGAGGGTTAGTTATGATACAAGCATCATTCATGGCTTTCCCTGCCAGTTCAGGAATATCCTGGGAGGTTACCCCCACATCTTTAAGGGTGTAATTTATATCAGCTTCTTCCTTCATGTCCCTGATTTTATTTAAGAGAAGTGATTTGACGTCATCATCGTCCCGGCCTGAAACCTTCAAGTCAAATGCCTTGGCAATTTCCCTGTACTTCCTACTTTCGGCTTCAAAGTTGAATTCCACCACTTGATCCAGGAGTAATGCATTGCATTCACCATGGGCTAAATCAAGGAATCCACCTAAACTATGAGCCATAGCATGTACCAGACCAAGGCTAGCATTGGAAAAAGCTAATCCTGCATTAAGTGAACTTAACATCATTTTACCCCGTAGATCAAGGTTTCCCAGATCATTAATGGTGGGAATCAGGTTGGAGGAGACCAAGCGAATGGCTTCCAGAGCGTGGAGATCGGTGATAGGGGAACTGGCATTGGAAACATATGCTTCTATGGCATGGCTTAAAACATCAAATCCCGTAGCTATGGTCAGGGGTTTATCCAGAGTAAGGGTGGTTTCCGGGTCAATTAAGGCCACATCCGGAACCACAGTTTTACTAACTATGGCCATTTTTAATTTACGCCTGGAATCAGTTATAATGGCAAATTGAGAGACATCAGCAGCGCTTCCCGCAGTAGTGGGAATGCAGATCAGGGGTGGTGAGGGTACTGCAACTTTGTCCACACCTTCAAATTCGTGAACCTCTTTTCGGTTGGAACTGACAATTCCGATGGCTTTGGCACAATCCATGGGACTACCACCACCAACCGCCACAAGGAAGTTACAATGCTGATTCAGGTAGAGGTTAGCTCCTTCCATGACCTGATCAGCGGTTGGATTAGTTTTGATATTGGAGTATATTTCATAGTAGATCCCTTCCTCCCGGAGAGCCTTAAAAACTGGTTCCACCAGACCCACTTCCAATACTTGGGGATCAGTGACCACCAGTACTTTTCGCGCTCCAAAATTTTTGGCATATCTTCCCACCAATAATCGTGCACCTGAACCAAAAATAAATTCAGGAGCCACAAATTTCCTTAATTCCAACACATTTTTCATGATATACTCACCAAAAATCATAATATTTATTCTCAATAAATTTAAGAGGAATTTCTTTACTTTCTGTAACTGTGAATATTAATTTTATTGATTCACTCTAATATTATTTTTAATTACAATTATTAGATCAATTGAATTAATTATTTTTTTAAAATTTAAATCAATTGAATTATCATAAAAACTATTTTATAATTTCTTTACACCCTGGATGTACTTATTTTCTCACTTAACCCTTTGGGATATTTTCAATTTTAGTAAAACTATATTTAAAGTGGGTATGAAATATTGATGGCTTCTGGTTGATGACTAATTCTGGAATTAAGTTAGGGAAAGGTTAATATATCATACCCAGTAAAATCATTACATCTGGAGATGAAGACTTAGTTGAGACTTTTTTACGCTCCAATAGGAAACATATTATAATATGATATTTCCGAATTTATTGTAGAAAATAGATAGAGATTAATCTAATAGAGGTGAATTTAAATGGCAATTTGGCAAGGAAGATCCGTGAGAAAATCTACTGGTGCACGGGCCAAGAGTAATCGTAACAAGAGGAAAATGGAATTCGGCAGGGAAGCTGCAGAAACCAAAATCGGAGACCGTAAAATCAAAACCATAAGAACCAAGGGGGGTAATGAAAAAATACGTCTCACCAATGAGCAGAAGATCAACGTGGTTGATCCCAAAACCCAGAAGGTGGAAGTAGCTGAGATTACCAGTGTGGTGGAAAATCATGCCAACACTCACTTTGTGAGAAGGAACATCATCACCAAGGGTGCAGTTGTTGAAACCAGTGCAGGTAAAGTTAAAGTAACTTCCAGACCTGGACAAGATGGTATTATCAACGGTGTCATGGTTGAAGAATAGGTTTAATCCTATTTAATACCCTTTTTTTAACTATAATTAATAGATATTTGAAATAAATACATCATTTACACTTATACCTAACCCATATTTTGAGGGTGAACTTGAATTTTAATTATTAGGTGTGGACCTTGCACGAATCAATTAAAGAGAACGTAGACCAATTTCTACTTTCAGTTAATGAAGAATTACCCCCCGGGATGGAACTGGAATTTGAAGGATTTTATGAGAGGGGTTTTTTTGTCACCAAAAAAAGGTACGCCCTTATTCAGGATGATAAAATTGTAGTTAAGGGTTTGGAGTTAGTTCGAAGAGATTGGGCTCCAGTGGCCAAAAAAACCCAGGAAAAGGTAATGATGGCTATCTTAAAGGATGCATCCCCTGATAAAGCTGCTAAAATAATTAAAGAAGTTATTGACCACATTAAAAAGGGTGAAACTCCCCTGGAAGATCTGGTGATCCACACCCAGCTTACCAAAAATCCCGATAAATACAAGCAAAAAGCACCACATGTTCTTGCTGCTAAAAAAGCCATTGAAAGGGGGCGAAAAGTGGGACGTGGTTCCATAATACGTTATATTGTGATTAAGGGGAAAGGACCCATAAGCCAACGAGCAGAGCCTCTGGAAGATGCGGATGTGGCCAACTACGATCCAAATTATTACATTGATAACCAGGTCCTGCCTGCAGTTTCCAGGATAATTGACTCACTGGGCTATTCCCAGGATGAAATTGTTCACCAGGAAAAGCAGAGTAGTTTAGATGCCTTTTTCAACTGATAGTTTTATTAAAAAATTCCAACCCCATTAATCATCTGAGGTGGAAATGAACTATTATGAATGGGTTTAAATTTAAGTAAAAATAAAATGGATAATTAATACAGATGATGATAAAAGGGTGGTGGGTAAATGATCAAGGCTGTTTTTTTTGATATAGATGATACACTGTACGATACATCTGGTTTTGCCAAGTTAGCCCGTAAGGCTGCCTTACAAGCTATGATAGATGCAGGTTTACCATTATCACAACAGGAAGCCTACCTCCTTCTGAGAAAGATCATCAAAGAGAAGGGATCCAACTACGATAAACACTTCAACATTTTAACCAAAAGAGTAATGGGAGAAGAAAAGCCACTGCTCATAGCTCTAGGAATGATCACCTACCACAATGTTAAATTTGCACTTTTAAGACTTTTTCCAGATACCATGTCCACCCTCATATACCTGAAAAAAAGAGATTATCAGATGGGAGTTATTTCTAATGGTTTAACTATTAAACAGTGGGAAAAGCTCATTCGTCTGGGTCTTTATCATTTTTTCAATGAAGTGGTGACATCTCAAGAAGCAGGTTCTGAAAAACCAGAATGTGAAATATTTCAACTGGCATTGGAACGTATGGACTGCAAGGCCGAAGAATCAGTTATGATAGGGAACAAATTTAGTGAAGACATATTAGGGGCAACTAAAGCTGGTATGTCCGCCATACTGGTTAATTCTGAATTGACCGAAATGGAAAAGGAAATTATTGAAAGAAAAGGTTTAAAAGTTGATGTAATTTCAGATATTAGCCAGGTGAAAACTATCCTTTAATCTGTATTAGATCAATACAATTCATACTAATTTAATATAATTCATGTTAATAAGGAATCTGGAAATTGAATTAAAATCAACCTAATAACATAATAATTGATTAATTCTGGAAAAATCCGGATAAAACTCTCGGTGATTAAATGAGTTACTATCACGATGAAAAGATGGAAAAAATTTTCAAAGCCCTTAAACAACCAAAAAACTTGGATGATCTGCAGCTTTCAGATAGTTTTGTGAAGGGATTAATACTTAAAATTATCAGCAGCTACGGTACTGTGAAGACCAGTACCATTAATGAATTAACCGGTATCCACTGGGATATTCTTGAGGAAAATTTAAGTCAAATGGAAAAGAGCGGTTTTTGCGCCCCGGTAAGTGGAGGATTCCTTTTTTCTAGTGTTGAATATACCATAACCAAAAAAGGACGAGAGAAAGTACGGGGGATTGTTGAAGATAACCCATATATTGGTATTGCCCCAGTACCCTATGAAGAATACTTTCAGATCATGAGAATACAACTTCAACATCGTTACCCTCTTAAAATACCCCAGGAAGTAGTTGAAAAAACTTTCCATCAAGTGGTGGGAGTGGATTACGCTAAAGAAGCCATTATTGAATCGTGTATCATTGGTAAGGGAATCTTCGTGTACGGTCCCCCCGGAACTGGTAAAACATTTATGGTTAGTACCATGCCCGACCTTTTACCCCCACTGGTCATGCCCAAATATATAGAGTTCGGTGGGAAGATCATACAACTCTATGACCCTGACTTCCATAAAATGTGCGAAGAACAGCCCCATGACCCCCGTTGGGTTAAAATTTACGCCCCTTTTGTTTTAACCGGTGCTGAACTTAATTTAAACAAGTTAGAAACCAATTATGACCCTAACAAGGGCGTATATGAAACATCCCCACTTATTAAGGCCAACGGAGGGATACTACTTATTGACGATCTGGGAAGGCAGCGTGATGATCATGAATTAATCCTCAACAGGCTGATTGTGCCCATGGAAAACAAGAAGGATGTGGTTTATGTGCGTGGAATTCCAGTTGTCCTTCACACCCATTTCATACCTGCATTCTCCACTAACCTGGACATTAGTATCATGGACGAAGCTCACCTTAGACGTGCTCCCCTCCACATTTTCCTTAAAAATCCCGAAGTAGAGGAAGTTACCGAGGTTTTCCGCCGAAACCTGGAGGATCTTAAAGAAACTTTCAATCCCGATGTCCTGGGCAGGTTCATGAAAGTTTACCAGTCCAAAAAGGAGGGGGGTGAAGGCCTGCAACCCAGCTTCGCCCACTCTCGTGACCTGGCCCAGATATGTCAATCTGTCCGCATCAACTTGGAGAAGGACATTGTAGATGTTGAAGTTCTGGAAGCCGCCTTGGATAAGCACGTTCTGGTAGTGCTACAAAGAATGAACATTGACCTGGCGCAGATTTCCCATAAAACTCGTTCTTTCCGTGTGAATACGGAGGATATGGAAAAAACTTACCAGGAATTATCCCACTACGGAGCCAGCATCATATGCAGGGAAAAGGATTCAATAATAGCCGATGTGGATGAAAGCACCAGCCCAGTGGAATTAGCCGATTACTTACATGGTAAAGGTATTAACGTTCAAAGGATAGAATTAATCGCCGAATCAGAGAAGGAATTGAGGAAGACTCTGTTGAACTGGTAATGATCACAACTTATTTAAATGTGGAGTACCTACACAATACAAAACATGGGAAATTAGGGATTTTTTATTTAAAAATTTTTTCAATTTTATGACTATGAAAATTATTTAACATTATATTTAAAAAAAAAAGTTTTAGGGAGATTTTTATTTGAAGAAATACATTATTATTGGAATTGCTATTCTGGCAGTAGTTTTACTGGTTCTCACCGTGCCCTTTGGCAGTGCCAATATAGATACTAAACACTACCAGAATGGTGAGATATCATTTGATTATCCTGCTAACTGGGAGCAGGTTTCCCCCCAGGGGGCTCAAGTAGTTGCCTTTAAAGATCCGGAAACTGGTATGAACATCACTGTTAACCGCCAGATTACACCTTCAGGATACAAAGTTGCCAAGGACTTTGTTCCCGAACTTGTTAGGGAGTCCGAAAGTAACGTTAAACTCACCTCTAGCAATAGAATAACTGTGAGTGGGAAGGAAGGTTACGAAAACACTTACCAGATCCAGAAAAATGGTTCATCTGGAGAACAGAGGGAATTGTGGGTTAACACCAATGGTGCTCTTTACAGTGTTGTATTCAATTATCCTCAGGAAGGATTCAAGGTAGAATCATTGATGAAAGGTTTTAAAGGATCCGAAAGCAGTGCTGCCTTTAATGCTGTCAAAAACAGTTTGAAGATCAACTCCACCAAACTGGCCAGTATGCCTGCCTTTGGAACGGTAACAATACCAAAATTGGGAGTAACTTGGAATATTCGTCCTGACACTTTAAACGTAATGGGTGCGGTTTACCATTATTCTGCTCCAGAAAGTTCTCTGCCAAAAAGTTTCTATCCCGGCGAGAAAGGATCTATGGGATTATTAGGACATCACACCCGCTTCTCAGCACCATTTGACGACATAGATAAACTTCAAACCGGTGATATTGTAATTATCAAAGATTACCTAACTCAAAAGAAGTACACGTACAAAGTGGTCTCCAATAATGATATAAGATACGATTACACCACTAATTTAATCCAGTTCCCGGCAGGGAATAAGGAACTGGTACTTGGAACCTGCTGGCCAGAGGGATTTACCGCTGCCGAGAGGTATACTCACTGCCAGTTAAGTGCAGTAGATCCATTGGATTAAATGTAAAACTATTTTTTATATTTTTTTATTTCTAAAAAGTAGTTTATATGATAATCCACAGGGCATCAAAAGTTAATCAAGGGGTATCCAAAGAATATGCATCTTAGAATGAATATAATAACTTATTTATATTTAATTGGCTCTAGATAGTTTTAGATTGTATAAATTTAAGGTTATGAAAATGAAGACAACAAAGATCATTTTACTCTTAACAATACCCTTGATTTTATTTATTGCCCTATACCCTATATTCTCAGTGAATGAAACCAATAAATCCACCGTTAATGGAAGCCAAAATGGAACAGTAAACACATCTATTCCTGAAAAAGTTGCTTTCATAATACCTCACCCTGATGATGAGACCATAGGTGCCGGGGGAACAATACAGAGAATAATGGAAAACGGTTCCACAGTTCACTGTGAGCTTATGACCTCCGGTGATGCCATAACCGCCCAATTACTCACAGTAACAAACTATTACAATATAGAAATTCCTTCAAATGCAACTTCAGATTACCATAAGAAATTAATCCGCGAATACTCCTTTAGACGAGTTATGGATATACTGGGATGTAGTTACAATACTCACAGCTTTGATGATGGTGCTTTGAATTCAGATGTTGTGTTTACCACCATGGAAAATCTTTATCTCAAGGAGGGTTACACCGTGTTTTACACCACCACTGGAGATGGGAACCGGGACCACATGGCATGTCAACAGGGAATGCAGAAGATGAAAGAGAAATACCCGGACCTGAAATACCGACAATTCCCCATCTATTATTACCATTATAATAGAGCAACTACCAATGCCTTGACCAAAAACTACACCGATATAAACGTTAATAAATACGCTGCCAAAAAGAAAAGCGCATTCCAAGTATACTACAACATACACACGATCCTCAACACATTTTATCCATACAGTAGTGGTTTATTCAGCATCGGCCCCGAAAGGATTTACTACTTGAATTAAAAATTGAGTTAAGTGGTGTAATTCTTTATAATTGAACTTCACATAGCGGAGTAGTTCACCAAAAAGTTGTTAATAGTTGAGGTATAGAAAAAATAATTAATCACAATTAAACTAATTACTAGATTTATATGGAGATTTGAAAAACATGGCTGATACAGTTATATTTGGATCACTACTTTATTCTCATATAATTCCACCAGTACTGGCATTCATTGGAATTATTCTACTTTGCAGTGGAATCATGGACCGTAAAAGAAATTATACCATTGCAGGAATTGTACTTTTCTTTGCAGCGGGCCTACTACCATTCCTGATATTGCCAGTGATCTTAGGCTCATGAGAAAATTAAGTAATGCAAATCCTATTTAAGAATTAAAAAATCTCTTTTAATTCTTGTTCTAACTTTTTTTATCCAGTATTAATCCAAAAATAGTTTTATTAACCTCTTTTTTAAACAATAATTCATTTGACAATTGTGCGTTTATTTTCTATTGATGCTCTATCACCCTGGAAGGCTCCTTTTTTTTCAAGTTTCAGGGATGATACTATGGAAGCAAAAATTCCACACTCCCGGGTATCTGATGTTTCCTGTCTCCTGAATGCATATGCTGCCAGGTAACTATCACCAAGGCCTGTGGGATCCACCCTTTCCCTGGAAGGGAAAGCCGGGATATTCCAAACATCATCATGGTCACCGGAGTAAATAAGGGATCCCCTATCTCCCCTAGTGATAATAACTTCCTCGGGGCCAAGGAGGGAAAGTTTTCTGGATATTTCATCCAGAGAAAGGGATGAATCGTCGATTATCACACCAGCCTCAACTTCATCAAGAAACATAAAATCAACACAGGATAAAAATTTTTTATAATGATTTAAAGGTTTTAAAACAACTTTTTGACCTTCAAGGTGGCGGAGATACCCTTGAACTCCTAAATAAATCGGTACCCCCTGTTTGGACACATATTTGAGGGATTCAAAAGGTACATCATCGGGTGAGAGTGGTGAGATCAGCACCGCGTCAAAGGCACCCCAGTCTAGGGATTTGAGATGTGAAACTTCAATGGGATTGGAGGGTATGCAGGCCCTCTGCAACCGGTGGTTAGGATTCTCATCAGGATAGAAATTCTCAAACTGCATAGTTTCCCCACCCCATATAGGTTTTAAATCTATATTCTGAGGGAAATGATCAAGTAACTCGGCATCATCCTGCCCTACAGTTATTAACGCTGTTAAATCAGCTTTAAGAGCGGATAAAACTGCGGCTTGATAATAAACCGGACCACCAATCCCTTTACAGGTTGAACCACTTTTTAGGATAGTGTCACGGGTCACCGGCCCCATAATCAAAAATTTAACCATAGCCTATCTTGGGTGAGATGAATTAATAAGTTTAAGTATAGCAATTAACATTGATCTGTTTTTGTACTTGTCTTTGGAGTACCGCTAAACTGATGTCAACGGAGAATGATTTATAAATGTTAAACAGGGAGTGAAATATGACAAAAATAAGAATGGAAATAGGATTAAATGGATAAAATAGTTTTAATTTAGCTTAAAAATCAAAAAATGGGTTTTATATGACCATTGTGAAGGGCTGTGCCCACCAAAACTTTATCCACACCTCTTTTATACAACTGATCAATATCATCCCCAGTTATACCTCCACCTAAAATAAAGGAACTTTCCAGCCCTGAAAATTCATCTATTAAGTCCCAGTTAACCCCTTCTCCGGTACCTACATTGGAAATATCCAGAAGAATTACTTGGGATGGTTGTAGTTTTACTAAATTTTCCCTTAATATACTGAAATCAAGTTCCATGTATTTGCTCAGGACTTTGTTCTGGAGCACATCAACGCTGATAATGACCTGATCCCCACCAAACCTGGAAAAGATTTCATAAAGATCCTGAAATCTTTTCAGGGTTTCGGTGGCCACGATCACTTTATCGGCAACTTGAAGGGCTTTGGTTACTGAATCAAGATCACTGGCACCACAATCCAGCATCACTGGAATAATCTGGTTGACCTCACCTACAATATCCAGATTTGAACCCCTCTTTTCAATGGCATCTAGATCAGCAATGTACAATTCTGATGCCCCGGCACGAAGAAGAGAACCAGCAATTTCAACCGGGTCCGAGGAGTGATGAAAAACTGTTTGGAGTGGTTGGTATGTATCCCTATTTCCAGATTTTCCAGAAACTGCTAAACCTTCTTTTAAATCTAAAACCGGTATAATCATTGAAATCACCATTTTCTCATTTTTTCAATAATTTAATGTAAATTGTTCATATAAAATACCATAAATTTAAAAAATATGAGACTAAATATACTATTAATTAGACCAGTACACCAATATTACATGAAATTGAGTGTAGTGTAAATAAATTTATTTGGTGTCCATCTAAAATAAATAGTTCTAACCATTAAGGATTATGTTATTGGATAATTTAAGGAATAAAAACATTAAACTCTGTGGGAATTAATATGTTGGGAAAAGATGAAGTAATCAAACAGGTTCAGGATAAAGATGTTGAATTCATCCGTTTATGGTTTACCGATATAAACGGTATTCTCAAAAGTTTCGCCATCACCAACGAAGAGCTTGAAAACGCACTTGAAAGGGGAATGGGTTTTGATGGATCCAGTATCACTGGTTTCCAGGATATTGAAGAATCAGACATGATTGCCATGCCTGATCCAGAAACCTTCGCTATTTTACCATGGAGACCCCAGGAAAAATCAGTGGCCAGGATGATCTGTGACGTCTTAAAACCAGATGGCCAACCTTACGAAGGGGATCCCCGTTACGTACTGAGGAGGGCCCTGGAAAAGATGGAGAAAATGGGTTTTGACCATTTCTACGTGGGCCCGGAACTGGAATACTTCTACTTCAAATCACCAGTAAAACCCGAACCTCTAGACACTGGCGGGTACTTTGACCTCACACCCCTTGATCTGGCATCAGATCTCAGAAGAGACACTGTCCTGGCCCTGAAAAAATTGGGAATAAGGGTGGAATATTCCCATCACGAAGCCGCAGTTTCCCAACACGAGATCGACATACGCTATGATGATGCACTGCGTATGGCTGATAACATGGTCACCTACCGACTAACAGTTAAGGAGATAGCCACTAAGCACGGAGTTTACGCCACCTTCATGCCCAAACCCCTTAATGATGAGTATGGTTCCGGGATGCACACTCACCAATCTCTCTTCAACGGTGATAAAAATGTTTTCTTCGATCCCGAGGCCCCTTACCACCTCTCTGAATACGCTCGAGCATATCTGGGAGGAATACTGAAATATTCCAAGGAGATTACATCCATACTAAATCCCTGGGTTAATTCTTATAAACGACTGGTACCTGGTTTTGAAGCCCCGGTATACATTGCATGGTCACGCAGCAACCGGTCGGCACTGGTTAGAGTTCCCCAGTACCAGCCCGGGCGAGAGGAAGCCACCCGTATAGAGATCCGCTGTCCTGACCCTTCCGGTAATCCTTACCTGCAACTGGCAGTAACCCTCATGGCTGGATTACGTGGAATTGAAGAAAAATGTGATCTCTCCGAGCCAATGGAACTTAACCTCTATGATTTGAATGAGGAAGAGAGAATGAAAAAGGGAATAGAGACCTTACCTTCCAGTCTCCAGGAGGCAATCACTTACACAGAAAAATCAGAATTGATGAAGGAAACCCTGGGGCCTCATTCTTTTAAACGTTTTATAACCCTGAAAAAGATGGAATGTGCTGAATTCAACCGACAGGTAACTGATTATGAGATTAAGAAATATTATCCTCTGCTTTGATTGGATCTTTCAAAAAAAAGGTGTAATTTTTTGTAGGATATGAAGGTGGTCTCATACCACCCCGCAGTCAACCTTCCACCATGATCAGCTTTCCAGTCTGAGGATCCTGATAAACCGTTCCCTTTTTGGCGTATCCCTGTCCTGATCCTGACTCAGATTGGGGTGTGTCATTAAGTTCATGACCCTGCTGGACTTCCGCCACGTTTTTCATGGCCTCCATGGTCTGTTGGCGTTCTTCCTGAGTCATGTTGGCGAAGACCACGTTCTGCATGTTCCAGGACATTACCAGAAATATCAGAAATCCGACTGCCAGTACCAGCATAGCATCCACCAGGTTGGCGGATCCTGCGGCAGGGTCTTCTCCCTGGTTATCATCCAGCATACGGCGCCTGCGCCTTACCATGGTCCATCACCTCCAGGGCAGCTTCACAAAGAGCATCCACATTAGATAGATATTCTTCATACCATCGTCTCCTAACCTTTGATATAACATAAGCTATGCCTCCTGCGGCTAATCCAACAACTGTGGTATCGAAGGCTATTATAATTGCATTAGCCAGGGTGTTAATATCCCCAGAACCCAGTGCTGCCAGACCAGGACCCATGGGAATTAAAGTACCCATCAAACCTAAGGTTGGCCCTAAACGGGTGACGATATCTGTTTTTTCC
>JAUNXM010000001.1:37500-45000 GCA_030539815.1 Methanobacterium sp. | reverse complement strand
GTGTTGGCGATGTATGCACTGATTTCAGAACCAGAAAGGGCCTTTGCAGCCATGGTAAGGCATCCAAGGTACTGGTAAACATCGTCATTGTCCAGAACTCCATAATTGTTGTCTCTCACTTGAATAGTTGCCTGTACAGTTTTAAGCTGATCCTTGAAGGCTTGAAGTCCCTGTAAACCATAGGAACCTACACCGTAGATATAAGACATCCTGGAGAGATATGTGTCCACGAGATCAGACTGATCATTCCATTTGGATGTGGATGGTACCTGAGCAGCAACACCAGTTCCGTAACCTTCAGGGGCAGGGCCGAATATTCTGGCTCCTGCAAGATCATCTGCATCTTTAGAACTCATACCACTATCCATATACTTGTTGTAGTTGTCCTGGTAATGTTTCTTAATGAAGTTACTGTTTGTGCTCTCTTGCAGGTTTGCAACCTGTCGGAAAGCGTTGTCTAGCATTTCTATGGTGTAAGAAAAAGTGTCCCTGAAAAGACCACTTATAGTTACCAGTACATCAACACGTGGTCTGTTTAGGGTAGTTCCATTGATATTGAGGGTAAGATCACTCAAAGGTGTTACCTTAACCCCTACAAATCTACCGGACTTCCACTGTGGTTCCAGACCCATGTATCGGAGTATCATGGCTATTGTCTGACCATTGGTACGCATGGTTTCAGTTGACCAGAGAACAATCCCCACTGTTTCAGGGTAGTGTCCATTTTTCTGGTAGTAATCGGCCAACATGTCATCAGCCATCTGTTTGCCTATTTCCCATGCTGTTGTATCTGGAGCTGATCTGGGGTCAAAGGAGTAGAAGTTAGAACCCGTTGGAAGTACGTCTGGCTTACGAATTGGATCACCACCCAGAGATGGTGATATAAATTGCCCACTCAAAGCTGCAAGAAGAGCCTCCATTTCATAGTTTTGAGAAAGGACAACTCGTAACTTTTCTCTGAACTCGGTGTTGTCCCGGTTTGCCGGGTCAAAATTTACAATGGATTCAATCATCTGATCCAGTAGTGTACTATTCAGAGCAACTCCAAATGTGTGAAGCCCATAAGGCATTAAAGTGGCGGCCAAATCTTCCAGATGGTGTTCAATCTGATTTTTAATGTCGTTGAAACCAGTTGTCTGCATGTTGAGACCAAGATCCTGGTCAAGATTTAATTTGGTTATCATTTCCAGAATCTGTTTTTCCAGAATTTTTTTACGTTGGTTATCTCCTGTATTGTCATAGCTGTTTATAAGGTCCTGAAGGGTTGAAAGATCTCCGTAAAGTCCAGAACTTATGAGTGGGGCTGTGAGGTGATCAATTATCACTGCATAACCCCTTCTCTTGGCCTGGGTTCCCTCTCCAGTATTATCAACTATATAAGGATAGATGTTGGGAATGTTTCCCAAAAGAACATCTGGCCAGTCATCTTCACCCAGTCCTACGCTCCTGCCGGGTAACCATTCTAGAGTTCCGTGTGTTCCAAGGTGTATAACTGCATTGGCACCCATATTCTTCTGCAGCCACATGTAAAATGCAATGTACTGATGGGTTGGTGGTAATGTTGATGAATGGGCAATATCAGTAGAGTTTTCTCCCCATCCCCGCATTGGTTGAGCTCCAACAAAAATGTTACCGAACATAATTCCAGGTAAAACGATTTTGCCTTCGTATACCATAACATTGCCCGGAGTAGCACCCCACTTGGCAATGACCTCATTCATAAGTTCATCTGGTAATGTGTTGAACCATTCCATGTACTCATTAAGGGGTATGGTTATCGCCCCGGCATCAACAACCTTTTTTAGTTCTCCTGGAGCCCATGAACCAACATTGTTTCCAGCGGTAAGGAACAGTTGAATTATAGATTCAACTGAAGAGTTGCCGGATACATCGTACCCCTCAGCCTTAAGTGCACTCAGTATTGCTGATATACTCTCAGGAACATTGAGATATGATGCACCAACTCCATCTTTACCCCCTGCAGAATTGTAATAGATAATTGCTATCTTTTTTAAATTATTAGGGAGTGTTTGGAGTGCTATCCAGTTGTAAACCCTGTTGGTTATTCTTTCTATCCGATCTGGTAATGGATGGTAATTTTTTACAACAATACCAGTGAAGGGATCAGTTTCTGCCGATTCAACACCACCCATGATGATGGGCTCTATCCGCCCCTCCATTTCAGGCCAGGCTACCTGCCAGTAAATTTCACTGGATAGTCCTGAAGAACTATTTTTCCAGGTTGCAAGGTCTGAAGCATAGATTGGGGCAAATATAGGTATATTCATCCTCTTTAGGAGATCCGTACTGTTCTGAGGGTTGTTGTAAATTATGTTGTAGCCAACACAAGCCACAAGGGCGCTTATTCTGGACATGTTACCATCCAAAAAGTATTTGAGTATGGCATTTGCCCTTGCAATGTCGCTTGAGGCGGTTACAGTCAAAACCACGTTTAAACCCTTGGCTTCAATACTTCTAAGTATACTCATAGCCATGTCACTGTTTCCATTAAAGAACATAGATGCATACATCATTATACCTACCCATGCCTTACCAGATTGGTAGTGCCCACTCTGAGTGTACCAATTCAGATAATCATTCCATGTGGCAAATTGGGGCATGGTTGAATCTGGATGATATATGAACTCAGTGGGATAATTAACCACATTGAGGTCTTCAGAGGCCTCAACTAACATACCAACCCTTTGAAGTGCCCGGAGCTGGAACCTCTCCATGTTGTCTGCACCAGTACCATCCCAATAAGCACGAAGCTCTGTGTCGTTGGAATCGATACTTGTATTGTTCAAAAATGCAACTCCACATCTTAAAGCCATTATTTTGGCATTTGAATCTGATAAAAGTGGCATTAAATTGGATAGTGTGCTGGATTCACTGATCATCTCTATGATTATTAGATCCGCCTTGGATGCCAGCTGTTTTATTTTCGCCCGAATATTGGCAGATGTGAGATCTTCATTGGTGTAGAAGTTCAAGTTGAAGTAGTAACCCCTCTCCCTGAGTTTTTTGTTGGAATCAACGAATGGTTTGGCATAGTTTGGGCATCCACTTATTATAAGCAGATTATAAGCCCTCAAATTCACATTTGCTGAACCATAGAGTGTGGGATCCGTTGCACCCCTCTTAGAAACCAAAACATCCACGGTCTGAGGTACATGCCCCAGGGCACTTATGTTCAGGATGAAACTGTTCTGACTGCTGGCGAAGTTAACCTGGTAAATGTTATTACCAAGACTAGTTACGTTTACTCCGTTAACCACGTTCCCGTTACTGCCAGTTACATTTATTGATGGTAACCTATTATCCGCTAGTGCCTCGGGATGTTCTAGGGTTATGTTCAGGGTTATCTCGGGGTCAATTACTGTTTCACTGCTATTGGAACTTGAATTTTGAGTATAATTACCAATATCCTCTACCCCCTGTGAATCTTCTGCTGATACCGCCCCACACAGGAACAGTGCGAAAACAATTGTCGTTACTAGTAAAATCACGTGTTTTCTCACATTTTCACCTCCTTGTTGTTATTTAAGCAAATTTGAAATAATTCAAATATGCTTGAAAATAATTAAAATATAATTTAATATAAATTTTTCCATATTAATTGAAAATAGATCAAGTAAAATTTATATATTATGAAGTTCAAGGAATGGTTGACATCCATACACCTATAAAAATGACACCAATAGGGTCCAGTAAACCTCCTTGGTTTTCCTAAAGGTGCCAAAGGGGGCCTATTACCATATAGGTCCCTGAATCTAATTTTAAATCCATAAAAAAGTATCAATAAAAAAAGTGATTCTTTTTTTTTCAAAAATAGTTGGTTAACAAAGAGGAAATATCATAAAAATAATTCTAATAATCCTAATTAAAGGGGATATCTACTTTCATATAGAATCTTGATTTTTAAATTTCCCTCTATTTAGAAAATTTGGCCAGATAAATCCCATAGACCAACAAAACCAACAACAGGGCTGCAGATAGAAGTTTAGCCGAATAGGGGATAAATCCAGTGTACAATTCCAAATTAGTTAGGGGAATCGTGTGCAGGAAGAAATCACTAAATAAATTAATTATATAACCCACAAAAAGGGACATACCCACGATGGAAGATATGTAAATTGTGAAAAATCTTTTTTTAAATTTACTAAGGATCATGGACATGGCTAACAGGTTAGTGGCTGGACCTGCATATATAAAAATTAAGATACTGCCCGGAGTGAATCCCATGAAAATAAAGGCCATGGCCATGGGAATGGAAGCAGTGGGACAAACATATAATGGAATGGCAGCCAAAAGTAGTATAAAAAGTGATAAAACCGGATCAGATGCAAATGTTCCAAAAAAGTCCCAAGGCATCCCTATATTCACCAAAGCCCCAGCCAATGAAGCTAAAAGTAGCCCTATTAGAAGTGAAGTTGATATTTTAGGAAATGTCTCCATAAAAGAGTATTTAATGGACTCCTTAAGTTTATCGTATATCTCATCTGCATGGTCTTGATGATCATGGTTTTCTGATTTATTTTTTCCTGAAAAGGAATTAACCCCACTTTTTTTACTTAAGTTGATATTTTCTGGTTCACAAGCACCACAGTGAATAATAACTTGCCCTTTTATTGAGTTAGGCTCATTATTGTTGTTGTTTTTATTAAGTGAATCATTATTAATCACTGCAGTTTGATGTGCTGGATTATTATCCCCACATAGATGTACGAGAATCCCGGCAGTTAAACCGGAAAGGATTGCTAAAACTGGGCGCATCAGAGTTAAGGGTAATCCTAAAAATGAATATGAGGGTAAAACAGAACTAACACTGAACCCGGATGTTGAAACCAAAAAGGATGCTGCAACTGAATCCCGTATCCCCTTATCATTCAGGGCTATGGCCGCGGGCACTATTCCACAAGCACATATAGGGATAGGTAAACCAATAAGAATCCCCTTTAATATCCCTCCTAAGGTTGATGTTCCAACCAGTTTTTCCATTAGATGAGTGGGGAGAAGTGTATGAATAAAACCAGCCATTAAGAAGCCTAACAAAATGAAAAAAGAATTTTCTAGGAGTATCTGGTAAAAAAATATCAAAAACGTAACAAAAAAATCCATATTCACCATTATCCAATTATGAACCACATCTCTAATAAGAATGAATGTTTAAACGCTTAAAGACACATCTAAAATTTATTATTGCACGCAATAAATTGCAAGCATCAATATTAAATTAATTATTCGTTAATTATGTTCCACGCAATTAATATCCATTACTTTACCCAGGATTAACTTTCCAGATGTGAAACTAAGGTTTACAGTTGAGTTAATGTTCACGATTTTCCCAAGTTTAAACTGTTTTTTAAAAATTTATACAGTTTTGACTCAGTTTTTCTTTCAGGTAAATGTTCAAACCCACAGTTAGGACATCTCACTAGGTTACAGTTATGGGTGGGGCATCCCTGACAGGTGGCAGTTTTTTCATTCTCATCAAACACATACCCGCAAATTTTACATTTCATATTCTTACTCCTAATTTAACTGACTCCCGATTTAAACACGACGATTTAATGGGTTTAGGTTTAAATTCAAAGATTGTTTTTAAATTATAATTAGTTAATAATCCAATTAGGGAGTACTAAGAGGTTTTTACATTGGCAGAGGATGATATGGTGAATACCCCCTAATTGACAATTAACTAGGGTCTTTAATGGGAAAAAGGATTATTTATCCTTTTTATCATCTGACGGTGCATTGGAAGATGAAACTTCCTTATCTTCCTTACAACTCTTACCACGAATTCCACAACGACAACTCATTAAATCACCTCCTAACTGTTTAACATTATTTTTATTCATCAAATTTTTTAGAATCCCAGGAGCAATCCTCCCTGGTACACCACTAGTGATACTACATACGCCACAGCAAAGGTGTATCCAGCAGCAAATGCTGGCCATTTCCAGGAGTTAGTTTCCCTCCGGATGGTAGCCAGGGTAGCCAGGCAGGGTATGTACAGCAATACAAATACCATGTAAGCATAGGCGGACAAGGGTGTGAATACTCCCTGTATGGCTGCAATAAACCCAGGATTTTCTTCAGGTGCTACTTCTTCATCGGATGCTGTTTCATCAACAGATTCAGAAGAAGCTTCTCCAGATGCTTGTTCATTTGATATTTCACCAGAAGATTCCCCAGTAGCCGTTTCTTCAGCATTTTCACCAGATCCATCTTCCCCCACCCCATAAATAATACCAAATGTGCTCACCACCACTTCTTTTGCCACAAATCCGTAGATTATAGCCACTGTGGCTTGCCATTCCCCGAATCCAAGGGGTTCAAACACTGGGGACAATACCGTACCTATCTGTCCGGTGATACTCTCTTGAGAAGCATATTCCACTCCCACTGGCAAACTGCTCAAAGCCCATATTACCACGGACAAAGCTAAGATTAATGTACCAGCCTTTTTCAGGAATAGTACTCCCCTCTCCCACATGTGGATTATGGCACCTTTAGCCGTGGGTATACGGTAGGGAGGTAATTCCATCACAAATGGTGCGGACATTCCCTTGAATATGGTTTTCTTGAATATTGCAGCCATTATAATGGCCACCACTATCCCCAGGATGTATAGTGAGAATATAACCCATCCCTGGTAAACGGAGAAAAATGCTGCGCCCAGTAAAGCATAAACCGGTAACCTTGCACTGCAGGACATGAAGGGGACGATTAACATGGTTAAGAATCTGTCTCGCTCATTTTCCAGGGTCCGGGTAGCCATTATTCCGGGTACAGCACATCCAAATCCTAGTATCATGGGTATAAAGGATTTTCCATGCAAACCCACCAGTTTGTGCATGAAGCGGTCCATTACAAATGCTGCACGTGCCAGATAACCACTGTCTTCCAGTAAACTGAGTATCAGGAATAATATGAAAATTATAGGTACGAATACCAGCACACCACCCACTCCACCGATTATTCCATCCACAATAAATGATGTTAGGAATCCTTCTCCCAAATTGGCAGATATTGTTTCCCCCAGTAGGGCAAAGGCTTCTTCAATGTAACCCCCTAATGGATCACCTACAGTGAAGGTTATCTGGAAAGTGAGCCACATTATCAATAGGAATATGGGTATTCCCAGATATTTATGAGTCACAATACGGTCGATTAAATCTGAACGGGTGATTTTATCAATTTTAGGTTTTTTAACTGATTCAGAGACCAATCCCGCTATGAAACCATACCGGGCATCAGTAATGGCAGCATCTGCATCATCCCCAAAAACATCATTGAAATGCCTCTGTATTTTTTTAACTTCCCCTATAACTCGCTGTCCTTTTCCAGTTTCTTCAATTTTCTTGATTATTTCTGGATCATCTTCCATTAATTTAAGAGCTATCCAGCTGGAAGGAGCCTCCAATCCAGATATATCCTGATCTATAATATTTTTAATTTGTTCTACGTGTTCTGATACTTCATTACCATATTCCA
>JAUNXM010000001.1:0-30000 GCA_030539815.1 Methanobacterium sp. | reverse complement strand
ACCCAGGTGTTGAATTTCAGTTCATCCAGGTCATTGTTTAAAGTTTTGCCCAGAGCCAGGTATTGTTGTCTTAGTTCTTCTTTGTTGAACTTCATTACAATTAGGTCTCCAGTGCGGGTTGTGTCAACCCAGCGGACAAATCCTACCATATTTGTAGTAGCTCCACTGTCAGTAGTGTCATATCCTGCTAATGCTCCTTTACCAGGAGTGGTATTCAGGAAGTTCATGATGGCATCATCATCTGAATCACCAGGGACGGTGATGGTTTTGTAGGCGCTGACATCATAGGGCGAACCAGGGTTACTGGTGTCCTGTACTGGGGGATAGTATTCCATCAATGCTTGGGACATTGCGTATCCGCTGATGGTTCCCTGACACATGTGCCCGTGGAATGCTGCTTCTCTTAAGAGATCTGAAGGTGTTCCTGCTTTCCAGGCGTTTGCCAGACTGGCATAGGTGAATGCATTTTCTCCACCAACTTTAGCTATCAGGTTGTTCCATTCTGCTGCAGTCATGTCCTGTGAGATGGTTCCCTGATAAGCAGGGTTTGTTGAACCGTTCATGAAGAACACTGCTGTCAAGGCATTGCCATTCTTCCTTATGAAAGCAAAATCAACTGGATCAACAGATGTTTTCCGTAAGGTGAGTAGGTTTCCCTGTCCAAATGAGACTTTGCCATTTATACCGTTCAAAATACCTTCCATACAGTCTTCAGTGGTAGTACCATTCCTCTGTGGGATGCCAGCAGTGGTAATCACCAGAACATCAGATGCATTGGCTCCAGATAATCCCAGTAACTGAATTGCCTGAGCTGTGACTTCGCGACCCAGTTTGTAGTTCTCGGTGGCCTTCATATCGAAAGTGGCATCACCATAGAACATTGGATCAGATCCTGCCTGGTTTACACCCACCTGCTTAGTCTGGGTGATGTAACCTGGAGCATTGACTGTCACCATAAAATTAGTACCATTGCCCACCCCCGGAGAAGTGAAATTAATCTTAAAAAGATTATTTGGGTACTCAATCTTGTCAAACACCACACTATTGTTATTAGAGTCCTTAACAGTTATGCCTGGATTAATGTCATCCTGTGCATATTCATAGTTAACCTGAACCCAGATAGTGGGGTCTACTACTTCTGCAGATGATGCATCTGAACTATTCACATCACATCCTTCACCTCCAGTAGTAGATGAATCCGTAGCAGAAACTGCTCCACAAAGAATTACAGCCATCAAAGCAGCCATTACTAGTATTAATCCTTGTTTTTTCATCTTTTCACCTCCTTTTACAATTTATCTTGACAAATTATTGTCAACCCCAATTTGTAGTAATACCATATATATGTTTTTTGTTATTACAACGAGGCTATATCCCATATAATCGTAATACATTAGTTAAAATTATTATAAATTAGGTTAAATCCAAAATAATTTAATACTAAAAAAAATATTTCTAATAAAAAATTGGAAAAATAATAAATTAAATATGATTAACTTAAGGTTAGATTTAACTTAGTTTTCTTTTCATCCACACTGCACCAATCCCCAGACCAAAAACCAATCCAATGAGCAGTCCCGATAATAAAGGAGTTAAAAAACTGGAACTAGTTGCCCCTACTACGTTTAATTTAGTTAAACCCTGTTGTATGGAGTTTTTATTGGCACTAGACACTAGAATCCTGTGGGAAACTTCAGGATGTTGATTTATAAAGTTTTGCACGGTGTCGGTGTAAGCCACCGCCAGGATCTTCTGGTTAGGGTTAGTTAGGGTGGATTCCAATTCATGGGCCACATCTTCGGCAGAGGCAAATTTATATACCGTGACGTTAACTCCTACCTCATCCACCACGGATCTGGCCAGTTTACCAGTGGATTTATCAGCAATGATAAATGCAGATTCATTGGTGGTGACGTGCACTCCATGAGCACTTACCGGAACAACAAACGCAACAATTATTAGGATAAAAAAAGCTAGGGATATCCCATTTGATTTTAGATTAATCATCTTAAGTAACCTCACTTAAATTTGTTCCACCTTTGCCAGTTCTGGTTTCAGTTTGAATAGTGATAGAATGATGAAAACATTTATTACACCTTCTATTACTCCCACAAAGAGATAAAACGGCACTAGAGTGGCCATTAAAACTTCCAACGTTGCAACACCTGCCAATAACATTATTAGTACCTGGGCTATAGTGGCCATTATAATTCCCATGAAGGTTCCCGAGAATATGCTCAGCCGATCATCCAGTTCTCTGGTGAACTTGTAGAAGTAATAGGTGGCAAAACTCATCACAATCCCCATGGTCAACACGTTAGCACCTAAAGAGGTGATACCTCCCATCCCCAGGATAAAAAACTGTACTATGAAACATAAAAATGCCACTACCACCCCACTCAGAGGGCCTAATATAATCACCACCAGAGGTATTAGGAACAGGTGAAGGGGCACCCCGAATGGTGAGGGTATGGATATTGAGGATGCAGCTATGGTCACTGCCGCCAGGATGGAAGTGTTAACTATTACTTTCTCCTTTTCTTCCTTTTTAGAAAGCTTGTACATGTACACTGCCAGTACAGCAATGGTTAAAATCCAGTATAGTGCAGCCTGCCATAATGGTAACAGGCCATCAGGTAAATGCAAATTTATAACCTCCTTTAATCTTTATTTACTGATTATTATTCATTGAACTTAGGAAATGGGATGTTTCTTATCTTTCAAAAAGATTAATTTGTAGTTTGTTTAAAGTACTGCCTTTTTTGTAGGGAAAAGACATGAAAATTAAACCAAATACTACCATTAAACCTATCATGGCAATTGGCCCCCCTACTGAATCTATTGAAGATTCTGTGTTTTCATTAACTTCTTCAGGAACACGCAAAGAAATGCCATCAGTTCTGGTCTGAGTATCAGTACCGGTTTCAGTTCCTACAGTAATACTGTTGGAAGATTTTGCATCACGGCTGGAAGTAGATCTGGAAGAAGTAGAAACTGATGAAGTTGAGGCCCCTGAACTTCCGGAACTACTGGTTGGGCCCGTATATGTAACCCCAGTACCCGGATCATCACCAATTCCAGGGTCAGATGGTTCTTCTATGGGAGTACCATGCCCAGGATGTGCAGTCACTGCCCCGCAGACAATTAAGGAAATTGTCATTATCAATACCAGAAGAATAACTTCTTTTTTTACATGTTTAATCATATCATCCCCTTCGAATTTGTTAAAAATAATAGTAATATCATATATATGATTTGTGTTATTACCATATTCCTTTAAATCTGAAAAAAGTATTATTTTTTTATATTTCTAAAGTAAAAATTATGATATAATGAGTTAAGTCTAAAATAAGGATAATCCGATATGATTAAGATACTAAAGACACTCCATAGATTCAAAATTGAGATTTTTTTAACTTTAGGTCCCTCAAGTCTGGTAGGTTTTTGGTTTTTGATGGAACTTCAGACCATAGATCCAGATAGCCCCATGGTATTAAATGTATTCATTAGTATGATAAAAAGTATTATAATCATTTTAATAAATTTTCATAATTATATCATTCTTTGATTACTGCCATATCAGGATACCAATAACCTAATTTCCTAGTGTCGAAAATATCAGGAATAATAATAAAAAAAAAATAGAAAGTCTTAAATAGAAGCAAGTCTCACACATGTCTGTACGAATAACACCGGATAAAATATTACTAAATAGGTGCTAAACGGTGTTTTTGTATTAAAAGTGATGAACTTGCCATTTTCCTCCTGCAAGACGTCCCCAGAGGGATCCTCCAAATCCCTCCGGCACTTTATAGAGGGTATCTAAAGCCAATTGTACAAACCGCTCAACTGTATCAACCACATGATGCCCTCTACAATTCATCCAACTTAAACCAACACCCGGACCATTAGTGATCTTAATCTGTTAGTAAATTAGTTAGAAATGGCATTTATTCAACTATCTTGAGAATACAAATTAGTCATTTTTATTACCATCAATTAAAAATACAGCCCTTTTGTAATACTGATGGAAACGTTTATATTATACATATTCGTACACAATTATAGAATTTAAGGCTTAAAGAGGACGTAGTATTACTATTTCCACAGAATACTGGGTTTGAGTAATACTATAAATAAAATTTAGCCTTTATTAAACAAAGGAGGCAAAATATGCATATACCCGATGGTTTTATCCCACTGTGGCAGTGTGCCATATACTGGATCATTGCCCTGATAGCACTTGGTTATTCATTAAAGTGGGCCAGTAAAAATTTGGACGAAAAAAACATACCACTTATGGCAGTACTGGCAGCAGGTATATTCGCCATTCAGGCCATGAACATACCCATACCCTGGGGAACCAGTGGTCACATGGTAGGCGCAGCATTAATAGCAATTATATTCGTGAGCCCGTGGGCTGCAGTGCTGGTTTTATCAATAGTACTGATATTACAAGGATTAATATTTGGAGATGGCGGAATGACCGCCTTAGGAGCCAACATAGTTAACATGGGACTTATAGGTGGTTTTGTTGGATTTTATGCCTATAAAATCCTTAAAGGAGTTGGAAGAATACCGGCAGTTTTTGTTGCAGCATGGGCATCCATATTCCTGGCAGCACTAGCCTGTTCCATTGAAATGTCCCTGGCCGGTACTTTCCCCCTGGTGGAAGGACTCATATTCATGGGATTATATCACGCCGTGATTGGCTGTATAGAAGGTATCATCACCGTAGTGGTGATTCTAGGTATTGATAACGTGCGACCAGATCTTTTACCTGCATGGGTAAGCAGTAGGAAACAGGAGGCAGTGGAATGAACACCAAAAACCGGAACCTGATTATTGGTGGGCTAATAATTGCCCTGGTAATCGCTGTTATGGCACCCTTCCTGGCATCCAGCAATCCTGATGGATTGGAAAGTTCGGCAGAAAGCCTAGAAGTACCTGAATCAGAACCAGCTTATACTGCCCCATTACCAGATTACGCCATTCCCGGTATGGAAGATAACCCCTTAGGTGGTGTTGTTGCCCTGGTAGTGGGAACTATCGTAGTTCTCCTGGTGGTACTGGGATTAGCAACCATTATAGGAAAACGAAAGAATAATGGGACCAGTGAATAATAAAAATACGGAGCTTTCTTATAAGCTCCCCTTTTCCTTATTTTAGAAAACATTAAAACTAACAATAAATGAGGATAATTTAAAATATAGGAACCATAATAATGCAAGGACTAGCTGAAATCGATAGAGAAGCCAGTAAAGACAGCTTCATGAACAATTTAGACGGTAGGATAAAACTAATATCCTCCCTGTTGATCATCATTTACGCAGTTTCCAGTACCAATTTGGTGATACTAATTATAATGGAGATGTACCTTTTAATCCTGATTTCACTATCCAACGTAACTCCTATGTATGCAATCAAACGTATTGCACTCATTATACCATTTGGAGGTTTTGTTGCCCTTATTCAACCATTCTTCCAACCAGGGAATGTGATCTGGACCGGAGCATTTGGTTTGTTAAATATAACTGATTATGGCCTCTATTTTGGAGCATTACTCCTTTTCAGGGTCACTGTTTCAGTTACCTCCATTGTCTTCTTATCTTCATCCACATCCATGCAGGATCTGGTGGCTTCTGCACAGAAACTGGGAGTACCCCACCAGTTAGCCATGCTGTTAAACCTTACAGTCCGTTACCTGTTCTTCTTTTACGATCAACTGATGAACATCTTAAATGCCCAGTCCACCCGATGTTTTGACATATTCAGTGAAAAAACCCCATACAAGTGGAGGTTGAAAAAAGTAGGAGAAACTATCACAATGATGTTTCTCAGGGCTTTCGAACAGGGAGAAACTGTTTATCTGAGCATGATGTGTCGGGGTTATTCTGAAAATACCCGTATTTACCGGGCTAAAGTTAAGTTAGATAAGAAAGATTTTGCTTTTATGGGAACCACCATATTTATATTAATATCCTTACAATTACTGACTACTATGGTACTTTAATTTGTTTATTATTTGAGGAAATTTTATGGCCAAAGTAGTTATTAAAACTGAAAATATGAGTTTCACCTATCCTGATGGGACTCCGGCACTCCAAAACATAAACATGGAAATATTAAAGGGTGAAAGAGCCGCAATCATTGGATCTAATGGTGCGGGTAAATCAACGTTATTTTCTCATTTTAATGGAATTTTAAGACCCACCGCCGGTTTAATTAAAATTGATGGGGAGCCAACCAGTTACCAGAAGGATGACCTCATAAAGATCAGACAGAAAGTGGGCATGGTATTCCAGAACCCTGATGACCAGCTTTTCTCACCAACCGTGGAGGAAGATGTTGCCTTTGGACCCATGAACCTGGGTCTTAGTGATGAGGAAGTAGAAGAAAGAGTGGAAGAATCCCTGGAAGCTGTAGGAATGTTGGGATCCAAAAGAAAGACACCACACCACCTCAGTGGAGGTCAAAAGAAGAGAGTAGCCATTGCTGGTATTCTGGCCATGAAACCAGACATTATGGTTCTTGATGAACCAACCACTGGTTTGGATCCTCACGGAGCAGAACAGGTCATGGATATCCTATACGATCTTAACCTGAAAAAGAATATGAGTATTATTATATCTTCCCATGACGTGGAAATGGTAACTGAATTTGCCACCAAAATCTTCGTACTCCATGGCGGCCAGATCATCCACCAGGGCACTCCAGAAGATATATTCAATGATCCAGATACCATTAAACGAGCCCGGTTGAAACAACCCACTGCTGCAGCCCTTTTACATCGTCTTAAAACCAATGGAATGTCAGTTGGGGTTAAGTTAACTGTTGAAGAAGCCTATCATGAGATCCTTCACGGTATGGGCGAGGATGCCTATCACAATCTCCTGCATATGGTTAAGGATCAGTGCCATCATAAATTATTGCACGCCCTAGGAGAGGAGAAATATCATCAGATGCTTCACATCCTTGAAGAGGAACAGAAGAACAATCATTCCAATTAACACACTGATTAATTAATTATTCTAAATCCACTCTGGGAAGTCGAAACCCTTATCTACTTGAAAATCTTATCTATTTCAAGAACAACTCTTTATAAATCAATGCAAATAATCTCAAATCGAATTAACATCACATTTTACATAAAATAAAAATAAACTCATTTATAGGTGTCATCTTGCTCAAAAAACGTTATTTATTCATGGGAATATTATTCCTGATAATTGCTTACATGTTCATTGAGCCCTACTGGATTGAAACCAAAGAAGTCACCATTGAGTCAGACCAGATCCCGGCCCAGTTCGATGGTAAAAAAATTGTTTTTCTCACTGATATCCATGCTAGTCCTAGCTTTAGCCAGGAAAGAGTAGATAGTCTGGTTGACCAGGTTAATGCCATTAACCCGGATCTCATCCTTCTGGGAGGGGATTATATTGATGGTGACAACCAGTACATTTCATCAACTTTTGAATCACTATCCAAACTGAAAGCACCTCTGGGTGTTTATGCAGTTTTGGGGAATAAAGATCCACAATACGAAACTTTGGATGCCATCCCCCAGTATGGAATTACTTACATCGGGAATAAAGGTACCTGGATTGAAGAGAATGGATCCCGTATTCGTCTGGGCGGAGTAGGTGACTACAACAATGGGATGCAGATCCAGAGTGCCACCACATCGGTAGTCACTCCACGGGACTTTGTTATCCTCCTTACCCATAACCCGGATTACTTCCCTAAAGTCAATAAATCCAAAGTGGATCTGGTTTTATCCGGCCATACACACGGGGGACAGGTGACTTTCTTCGGGTTATGGGCCCCTACCACTCATTCGGATTATGGTAATGATTACCGGACTGGGGTTATCACCGAAAATAACAGCACACTGATCGTGAGTAATGGTCTGGGAACTACCATACTACCGGTAAGGTTCTTTGCAAGACCCCAGATCATTGTGGCAGAATTGAAAAAGAAATAATCCTAAAAACAAAATTTATTCAATAAAATCGAATTTCAATAGTTGATCATTAAGGTTATTTAATTCCTTACTTTATTCTTTTTAAATGAACTAAATTTATTTATTCTAAGTTTTTTAAACACATTCCCCTGGTTATGCCCGGTTTTTTATCCAGGAGGAGTTTTATTGCTGCATCAAAGTGTTCCAGGGCTTCTTCAGTTCTTTTAAGTTTTTTTAAAACCACTCCTTTATTGTACCATGCTGGAAAATAGATGGGATGTAATTCTATGATCTTGTCAAAACATTGCAGTGATTCTTCATCCCTACCCATATCCATCAAGATAAGTCCTTTGTAATTAAGTAGATCCCACTCTTTCGGCTCTATATTCAAAGCATCCTCAATGTATTTCAGTGCCTCCTTGAGTTTTCCCATTTCATAAAAGGCACGCCCTATATTGTAGAGGGCAATGAATGATGTGGGATCTGATTCGGCAGCCTTGTTAAAATAATCAATGGCACTTTCATATTCATTAAGATCAAAAAGTATTTCCCCCTTGGCATTACACAGATCAGGGTACAGATCATCAGATTGATCAATCAAAACCAGGGCATTATCAATGAATTTCTGAGCAGTTTCGTTCTTTCCCATGAAATGATAGGCCAGGCCATTAAAATACAATGCATCAACATCAGTAGGTTCTTCTTTGAGGAATTTTTCATAAGACCTTATGGCCTTATTATATTCCCCTAAATAGAATAAAACGGTTCCTTTATCAAAAAATAGCCCAATATTTTCAGGGTTGTACTCTAAAGCTTTATTATAATCCTTCAGTGCCAGGTGCAAATCGCCAACATCAACATATACCGCGCCCCTTAATAAATGTGCATCAGGATTGTGAGGTTCAAATTCCAATGCTCTGGAAAAAAAGTCTATGGCTTCAAAAAAGTTTTTGTGATCTAACCAAGTTTCTATACCTTTTTCAATATAATAATGAGCACCTTTTGCTGACATTTACAACCCCTCCCCCCATTAATATATTATTTTTCTTTATGAAATATAAAAATTTGGAAGGATAAAAAGTTAATAAAGTCCATTGAAATACTAAAAAAATATTAAAAAAAAAGATTTCCACCCCCATTCAAAGAATGGGAAGTGGAATTTCCTGGGGTCCACTGAATTTAAAAGTACCTTTATATTTTGAAGAATGTCTTAGACGGACTAATGGAAGTCTTTTGAGTAGGGTACAATTTTAGAGCTTCAATGATGCTCCATATTATACATTTTAAGTCCCGGCTCCACCAGTTAAGGTATCGGTGGACATATCCATCAGCAAAGGTTTTGGTAGTTCAATGCCAATGGTTTCTTTTATAACATCTTCCACGGTTTTAACTGGTAAAAATTCCATTTCTTCCTTGACATCGTCTGGAACGTCGTCCAGGTCCTTCAGGTTTTCTTCTGGTAGGATAACTCTCTTAATTCCAGCTCGGTGGGCGGCCAGAACCTTTTCCTTGATACCCCCCACCGGTAGCACTGCTCCCCGTAGGGAGATTTCACCGGTCATTGCCAGTTTAGGATCTACCTCACGTCCAGTTACCAGTGATGCTATGGTGGTGAGTAAGGCCACTCCTGCAGATGGTCCGTCCTTGGGTATGGCTCCGGAGGGTACGTGTATGTGCAGGTCCTGTTTATCGAATTCAACCTGTTTCAGGTTGAAGGCCAGTCTGGAGCGAATTAGACTCTGGGATATCTTGGCGGATTCCTTCATCACATCACCTAACTGTCCGGTGAGGAGTAATTTACCGGTTCCAGGCATGAAGGCACCTTCGATAAACAGGATGTCTCCACCGACAGGCGTCCAGGCCAAACCAGTTACCACCCCCGGTGGGTTCTTTTGACCGGCCAGGTGCACTTGGATGAGTTCATGACCAAGGAGGTCGTAGAGCATGTCCTCTTTCACCAAGTATGGTAAGTCTACTTTGCCCAGTACGATTTTTTCAGTGGCCACCCTGGCCACAGTGGCCAGTTGACGTTTCAGTCCACGCACCCCTGCTTCTCTGGTGTACTTTTCTATGATAGTTTTTACTGCTTCATCATCAAACTGTAACTGGGTTTCATCCAGACCATTGTCTTCCAAAACCTCGTCTAGGAGGTGGTTGCGTGCTATGTGGAATTTTTCGTGGCTGGTGTAGCTTCCGATTTCTATGATTTCCATACGGTCACGCAGTGGTCCAGGGATTCCCTTGAGGGAGTTGGCAGTAGCTATGAAGAACACATCAGAGAGGTCGTAGGGTACTTCCAAGTAGTGGTCAGAGAAAGTATTGTTCTGCTCAGGGTCCAGAACCTCTAAAAGGGCACTGGCCGGGTCTCCGCTGTAAGAGGCCATTAGTTTATCCACTTCATCCAGGATGAATACTGGATTTCGGGTACCGGCACGTTTCATTCCCTGGATTATCCGGCCGGGGAGTGCTCCCACGTAGGTTCTGCGGTGTCCTCTGATTTCAGATTCATCCTTAACCCCGCCCAGACTGATGCGGACGTATTCTCTTTCCAGTGCTTCGGCAATGCTTTTACCAAGACTGGTTTTACCAGTTCCTGGAGGGCCTACCAGTAGGAGGATGGAACCCTGTTTGTTCTGTTTAAGTTTCATCACCGTGAGGTGCTGAATTATACGGTCTTTAACTTTATCCAAACCATAGTGCTCTTTGTTTAGGAGTTTTCGTGCGGCTTCAATATCAATGTCCTTGACCTGGCTTTCACCCCATGGTAAGCTGGTTAAAAGATCCAGGTAATTCCTGATGACATTTTCTTCAGAGCTGTGTGGTCCCTGACGTTCCAGTTTGTGCACCTCTTCCAGGGCAATTTCTTTAACTTCAGGAGGCATGTTTGCTTCTTCAATTAACTCCCGGTAGTCTTTTTTACCAGTTCCACCTTCGGATTCTGTTAATTCGTCCTGAATTACCCTGAGTTGCTCTTTGAGCATATTTTCCCTGTTTTTTTTGTTCATTTCCTCGTTGAACTTGGCAGCCATTTCCATCTGGAATTTTATGGATTCTTTCTGTTCAATGAGGATTTCCAAGAATTTTAATGCCTTTTCCTGCAGGGAACGGGTTTCCAGAAAGGCCTGTTTTTCTTCAAGGGATAATCTCATGTAGGGGAATACTTGGGCTATTACCTTACCCAGATCGTCGATCTTGTTGATCTGCTCGGTGTAAGATTTGGATTCCTTGAAATTTTCACTGATCTCTGATACCAGGTAGCGAATGTGTTTGAGAATGTCTTCCTGGTTTTCATGGTCTAAATCGCCAATGTCAGGTATTAAATGGTATTTAGCCAAGTAGTTTATACCGTCCCGGGTTAGTTCGTCGATTTCTGCTCTTTCTATGATCTCCACTTTTAAGTGGTAAAAATCCCTCATTTCCGTGGCGTTTTCAATCTTCACCAGGGTTCCTACGTGGTAAATATCAGATTCTGAGTAAAATCTAGCGGGCAACCCTTCACGGGCTGCTACGGCTATTCCAAAGTAATCGTGGTTTTTTACCCGGTCGTGGATTTCTTTCCCCATTTTTCTACTTATTTTAAGATTCATGTTAGTTTCGTGTAATAAAACCATGTCTGGTAAAACTAACACGGGTAATTCTTGATTCTGGTCTATTTCAGTCATTTTATCACTCATAGGGCTTTAAGTGTGTTTTTAATTTTTGTTTTGATTTTAATGATGATTTGAATACTTTTAATTGACTGTAAATACTTAATTTGAATTTTAATCTCCCTTATTTCTGAAATGTTTTGTTTTAGAATGTTTAATTGGATGGGAAGATTTGATTAGATTTGGAAGATTTTTTTAAAAAATCCGGCCAATAATTTGTGGGCCGTTATTCTTCCCTTTTTTGTGAATGTGGACAGCGAGATTTTTCCTGCTGACTACACTTGGCAAAGGCACAGGTAAATAAAAAATCAATTCTTTTCTGGTGTTTTTCCATGGAGGGTCGATTGAATCGGTAGTAGATGTAGTTTCCCTCTTTGTGAGCAACTAGTATGTTAGCGTTTTTCAGGATTTTCAGATGCTGCGATGCTGCGGGTTGTGTTATGCCCATGTTCTGCGACATTTCGGTTACACTGATTTTATCCACCTCACCCGAGGCGAGATAATAAATCAGAAGCAACCGATTGACATTGGCCAGGGCTTTAAGCACTTCCTCCAGTTCTTCAGTTGACTCCAATGTTGACTTGGAATTAATCCTAAGCATAACACATGTTATATAAGTATATGCTTATATACTTTTCTATCATACTGTTTTTTAAAATAATCACATATTAGATAAAGATAAAATTATTTGGATCTTCTTAATATTTATGTAGATAAAAATGAGTAAAAAATAGATGTTGAGGTTTGATATTTTAAGGCTTTTTTTATTTTAAAAAAATAGGGTTGTAGAGGGTACCATTGCATAGAATGTTCCAGGTAAGATGGGTAAATTATTCCTCATCCCACAGCTTTGTTCACTAGCCCAGTGATCTTTTCCTCTTCAGCAGCCGTTAACTCTTTCAAAGCATAGGAAGTTGGCCACATGTGATCTTCATCGAGGTTAGCATCCTCAGAGAATCCCAATGTCATGTACCTCTCGTTTTTGTCACCGCGGAAGAAGCAGATGACCTTACCATCCTTGGCATAGGCAGGCATTCCGTACCATGTTTTCGGTGCGAGGACTGGTGCACTGGCTTTTATGATGGTATGGAGTCGCTTCCCCATGGTTTGATATGGTTCCGGCATGGCATTTATCCTTGCCATGACTCCACTTTCCCCTGCCAACTTGTCCGAAGGCTGGCCACCGGACTTTTGCCCAATACGAGTTGATTTTTTCATAATATTACTTCCCCTATTTTTCCACAATATGGACAGAACTTATTTATTTTATTAATTAGCAGTCCCGTGGATTAATATTTTTTTAATATGACGAATTTTAAGTATTAATATAACTTCGTTTATTTCCGGTTTTGGGGAATGAACTATACTTAAAATTACTGAAATAATGAAGATTAATTTGATACTCATTAAACTCGGGAAATTTGTGGAGAACTAAACCACAATATAAATTCAATATAAGAAATTAACAGATTGGCCTCTCAACATTTACCGGGCATCGGATGATTATAGTTCTAACCATATAGTACGAAAATTTTCCGCAAATAATTAACGCAAAGGGCTGCCAAGAAAAATTAGAGCATTTTTTCCTTTTGATAATCGTATTTAAGTAAAAATAAAAAAAATAAGATCACTCAGACAATTTTTCAATCTGCCTGTCAATCTCTTCCAGGGCAGCTTCTGCTGCTTGATCTGCCAGGCTATCCTCTGCTTGAGATAACTCGTCCAAAAAGAGTTCTACCTCAACATCCACATCCAGACCTTTTTCTTCATCGGCTTCATGGAATTCTACTCTTAATTCCATATCCTGAACTTCTTTTTTGGATATCTTGGAAAAAATATAGTTTTCTGCGGCTACTGCCGCAGCTTCGGAGATGTTTTCCATCTCCTGATCAGTTAATTTTCTCAAACTGGTAACCTCAGTAACCTTGGTTTGATCATTTAACATTAGTTACCCATACCAGGTTGCATCTGCATTGCATCCTGTAGGGTTTCCTGCATTTCCTGTAACCGTTTCATTACCCTTTCTTCCTGTCTTGCTACGGTTTTCTCCCGGAGCTTGAGGGTTTCCAGTTTTTCGGTCATTTCTTCGGTTAATTCTGGTTTAGCCATTTTGATGAGCAGGTTTCCTGCTGTTTTGTAGACTTCAGCATCATCTTCCACTTTTTCCAGTTCTTCCAGGGCCTTTTCAGTTTCTCTTATCTGGAGATCCACGCTCTGTTTCTGCATGGTAATGGCCTGAGCCTGTTGTTGCATCTGCTGGAATTGTGCTAGTTGATGTTGGATATTTTGGGGAACTTCCATATTTTCACCTCTAATAATAATCTAATGATACATATTCAATTTATTTTTCAAGGAATTCAAAATCATCTTATCTAATTTTAAAGAGATAACATGAATTTACCACGGGTAATTAATTTTTTAATTCTATAACCTGCTGGGAAAGCATTATCCATCGCAAGTAAGAATTTAAAGATGCCCTTAGGGATGGAGAATCACTGGCAGTAATAGTGATCTTTAGAATGTTTTCATGACATTCCACCTCGGTTTGGGTTCTTTCCGAAGGTGAATCCATTAATTCAGGTTCTATTGATCTTAAAACTATGTTGGCATCTTTTTTAGAAGAAAATTCAATTTCTATCTGTGTTTCAACTTGTCTAAGTATCCTCATCACCTGCCAATTTCCATCCCAGGATGTAAATGCGTAGCCCAGTGATTTGACCATTCTCATCGAAAAACTCCACCAATGGTATGGATTTTTTCACACTGTTCCTGATTAGTACCAGATTTTCATGATATTGTTTTTCGGAGTCTTCCAGGGGTATGGGAAATATTTCTGGTGCCAGGGTTGATAATTCACCAACTTCACATCTTAGGTGAACTTTATCCTTGTTAATCCTTCCTTTGGGAAGGGAGAAATCCACTGTTAACTGGAGGCTGATGAAAAGTTCTCCATGGTGATAAATCTCAATCCCATTGGGGTTTCCATCCCTTTCAGATACAATTGCCACGTGGTCTTTTCCCATTTCTTTTGCCTTTAAAAAGACGTTCCGAAGGCTCATTTTCCCCCGGTTTACACTGCGAGCGCCTAATGCCCGTTCGAGACCACGGCAGAATGTTCTGGTTCTCTGGGATGGTTTTCGTGAAGTGGTGATCAACATAGATTTACCAGTATTGTGAGGGAATCTTTTATGAAGAGAGATCTTCAAAAAAAGAAACCACCAAAAAGATTTTATCGAGCTTTAACTTGTCGCCGGACCGGGGGGATCTCCTTAAAGAGTATCCGGTAACGGCAGCTAGGACATTTGGACTCGGTGTAACCTTTGATATCTACCAAGGTGCCACATTTATCACACTTATACAAATTATAAACCTCCAACGATCCTCTTTATATTCCTGGTAGCGGTTTTACCCATTGGGGTGTGGGGAAGGAATGCTCCGCCGGTGAAGACAGCACCACATTTACGGCACTTCCATATTCCTGCAGCAGTTCTTTTAACTCCAGGACGGTCACATTTAGGGCAGATGTGATCTTTTTTCATGTTTTCTTCGATGGATTTAACGGTTCTCTTCGCTTTCCTACCGTACCGGGCACCGAATCTTCCGGTTATACCTACTTTTTTAGTTCTTGCCATAATTATCACCTTATTTTTTTGGTTATATTGAATTTCTTTTTATTGAAATTGAAAGGAATTATGGGTTTTTAACACCCCAATTACCTAGTTACTGTATACTATTAGTTTTTACTGTACTATCCAGAATTCCTATTAGGCTATTTAATTGCTTTCTCACGAAGTTCTTTAGTCTTCGTTTGAGCAATTTCAACAGATTTTAAGACTTCTTCACGTGTTAGGGGGACTGATCCTCCTTTTTGCATGGCACATATACTACCATCTGTGCGCACACCTATGGATATTCTAGCATCAAGCACATCATCTTCTTCTAGGGAAGGATCTGCCACCAGTTCTCCACCGATCTTGGCCAGGGTGCACATGAGGGGTTGTTCTTTGATGGGTATAGGGACCATTGTTTCATAGTCAATTACAACTTCATCACCCTCAATGGTGGTGCTTGGTATTTTAGTGTCCATTAGGGCAGCTAGACTACCTAGGACTGCAGCATCCATGAGGTTGCCATCGTAATCCACAATGTGTAAATCCAGAAAGATCATCCAGACCTTCTTACCAGGTATGATTACCAGTTTTTCCAGGTCCACTACTTTACCTTCTCGGATGCAACGGTCGGTTACCCTGGAAAGTTCCACTGAAGTTTCATTTGGTGGTCCTGCTTCGAAGTTAGGGGCGGCCATTGGTAGGAGTTCAGAGTTGGTTATTAGAACACCCACGTTGGGTGTGTCAGGGAATGGTTCACCTATCTGGGGTTTGGCACCCACCACTATCTGGGTGTTGCCTATTTTCACCCGAGCAGAACCTTCTGCTTTTTTAATTACACCGGTTTCCAAACTTATTTCCCGGTACTGGTCCAGGGCTCTTCCATCGGCCCTATCTCCATTTCTTATGAGGTTAGCAACACTTTCCCTAATGATCTCTGGAACTATGCTCTGCACCATTTTAATCACCGTACCTGTTCTTTATGGCATTTTTCTGTTCTTCACTGATGATCTTACATCCTTTAATGGCCAGATCCAGTGCCTTTTCGAATTCATCAGAGGTTAGGTGTCCGTCCATTTGAAGCAAAGTTATGTCCCCGGTACGGGGCATCATGGCAATGGGCAGATCAGCTTCCCCTTCCTTATCCTCCCATTCAGAAAGATCCATTACCACTTGACCATCAGCTTTACCAGCGGCACAGGCGGCCACCATGTCCCTCATGGGTATACCCGCATCAGCCAGGGCCACTGAGGCCGCTGTGATACCGGCACATCTGGTTCCTCCTTCTGCTTGCAGGACTTCAATGAAAATATCGATGGTTGATCTGGGGAATTTTTCAAGGAATACTGCAGGGTTTAGTGCTTCTGTAGTGATCTTGGATATCTCCACTGATCTGCGGTCAGGTCCTGGCCTTTTACGGTCTTCCACCGAGAATGGGGCCATGTTGTAACGGCAACGCAGTATGGCCATGTTGGGTTTTAACAATCTACGAACGTGCAATTCTCTAGGCCCGTAAACAGCCGCTAAAACTTTGTTATCACCAATTTCCACATAGGAAGATCCATCGGCTCTTTCCAGAACTCCGGCTTCAATTTTCAAGGGTCTCAGTTCATCGAAAGCTCTACCATCTGGTCTTTTTTTAGTGCCAGAAGTTATTAAACTTCCTTTATTACTATTTCCAATTAATTTGCTGGTTAAAATAATAATCACCCCTTACTGAATCAATTTTTCCTCAAATTCATCTTCTTCTTTATCTTCTTGTTTTTCGGTTGTCTTTTCGGTTTTTTCTCCGAGAAGTTCCAGTAACATGTCCCTTATTCTGTCAGTGAGGCCGGAAGTATGTGCTTCGTCTTCAATGGTTTTAACAACTTTCTGCACCACTCTTTCCATTTCTGGTTTTCCTTTAACCCAGACCACTCCATTTTGACCTACCACTACTTCACAGCGGGTTTGGTCCTTGATCATGTTTATCATGGAGCCTTTCTTGCCTATGAGGCGTGGTACCTTGGTGGGAGTTATGTTAATCAATATTCCCCCACGGAATTTACCGAGCCCTCTTCCCTTAAGACCCAGTTTCACCTTTTTCACTTCGTCAACATCCACAACTCGCAGGAAAAGCACATCCCCCACATTGAATGCTCGGTTTAGTTCTCTTTTTTCCTTACCAAAGACTTCTGCTGCAGGTAATATTCCTGAGTAAGGTGAGTTTATATCCAGATTCCACATGGAAAATCTAATGTCAGTTACTTCTCCAATGACTACATCCCCTCGTTTAGGGATGTATTTACTCTGTAAGGGTATTACACTAATTTTTTTATCCCTAACAGCAACCAGACCGACCAGGGAAGAACAAACTTTCTCTTCTTCCTTGAAAGTTCCTCTTCCGGAGTGATAGTCCCCTTCTGCCAGTATCTCACCTGGAACTACTATCTGTTTATCTTCTACTAATAACACGTTATGCCTCCTTTATAGGCTAAAAGAAGTTTTATTATAAGATTTTGGTTTCCACCTGTCCGTGGGTGATCTCAGAGAGTTTCTGATAGAAACTTTCCTGCATACCTCCGGGGATTTCAACTACCGCAACCCATGACCCATCCTGTTGCCATTCTTCTTTCAGGGTTTTTCCAAATTCAGGTATGACCCCGTAGACCTTCCCAGTGTCTTCTCCAGGTATGCGAATAGCTACCTTAACTTTTTCAAGTTTGATGGGTATTAGCCTGCGGATAGCTTTTAGAGTGATGTTCACCTGTTCATCCACACTCTTAAAGGGATCTATTCTTACTTTAGCCTCTTCCATAGCTATTTCGATTCTTCTTGCAGGGTGGGGAAGTTTAGTCTGGGGGTTTATGGCATCTCTAGCTATTTTAGCAACAACCATTTTCCTTTTGTCTTCCTGCATATCCCTACGTTGTTGGGCGGTAAGTTGGACCTGTCCCTTGCGGATGATGATGGTCGCAGCTTCCAGGGGATCAGTGGTGTCAAAGGCCTTATTCATTGCCTCTTCTGATGCTTTATCCCCCTTTTTAGCATCCTTGAAAACCTCTTCAACAGCCAGTATCTCTTCAATTTTGATATCTTCTCCCCTTTTAAAATCAGATGCTAAGTCTGGATCCACTAGTATCTCGAATCGTTCCCCGTAGTATTCCAGGCGGGCTATAACAGCATCTTCCAGGGTGACCATGATTTATTCCTCTTCTTCCTCACCCTCCTTGGATTTTCGGATGAGGAGTTCTTCTACATGTTCTTCTATTTCATCTTCTGTGAGTTTGCGATATTTGTGATTGGTTTCTTCAATGACCGCGATTTCCACACTTTCTTTGGTGGTTTTGCCTTCGGTTGCCTCGTAGATGGCATCCAGTGCCAGTTCCATGGCTTCTGAAATTTTCATATCTTCACTGTAGCTTTTTTCAAAGACTTCCATGGCCATAGCTCTCCCGGCTCCAATGGCAGTTGCCTTGTATTCTATTAAGGCCCCACTAGGGTCTGTTTCGAATAATCGGCACCCACTGTCGTTGACACCTCCAATGATCAGTGCTGAACCGAAGGGTCGAACCCCACCGTGCTGGGTGTACATCTGTTTCATGTCACAGATTTTTTTGGCTAGCATTTCCACGGGTATGGGTTCGTTGAAGGTGATCTTATTGATCTGGGACTCCATTCGGGCCTGTTCAATGAGTTTCCTGGCGTCAGCCACCAGTCCGGAGGTTGCGGCCCCTATATGTTCGTCGATCTGGAATATCTTTTCAATGGAGGTGGGTTCCACCAGTTTGCTGCTGGGTCTTTTATCTACCACCAGCACAATCCCCTCTGATGATTTAACACCTAATGAAGTTGTACCTCTTTTTACAGCTTCTCTCGCATATTCAACCTGAAATAGCCTTCCATCTGGGCTGAAAATAGATATACCTTTATCATATCCTGCTGCTGGGAACGGTTGCATATCTTATACCTCTTTTAATTTTTTGATAAAATAATGAAGTTAAGTAAAATATTTGGTTTCGGGTTTTAAAACCATTTATACATTTTATTCATCTGCTGCCTTCAATTTAATAAAGTTTGTTATTGCTGCTTTGATGGTTCCGGAAATTCCAAGGGTATGGAAAACCACCCTTTTTCCCCGGAAGTTGGTTATGTTGGGAATGACAGCTCTGGCTCTGTCAACTTCATCCCGATTACAGCGAATGATCCCTCTGATCATGTTCTTCTCAGGGACTGGATAATCCCAAACTTTCACCACCCACATTCCCATATGACTGGTTCCACATGCCCCGTAAAGGTTTCCAGAAGATTCGGTGACCATAGTTATAATATCATCTCTTTCCAGTGGAATTTCTGAGAATGCCTGGAATGCCAGGTATCTTTTTTTATCCCGAAGGTGAGTGGGTAATATTTTGAGTTTCATAAACCCATATCTCTCCATATATCTAATTTAATTCCCGTTAATTAAGTGATTACCAATACTTCAACCAGTAATATCTTTCCATTCCAAATAGATGTGAATTTTGCCCGAATTTGTTAAAAATTCATAGTTTATCTAACAAAACGTGCCCCCGGAATTATGATTTTATCCCGGATTTCATTTCTCCGGATGATTTCCTGCGGAGTTTTGGACAGAGCCTCAAAAGCCTCCTCTTTCGTCATTCCGAAACAAGCAGCCAGTGCCATCACGTCAAAGGGGTCGCGTAGATCATAACTGGTGCCAGCATCACTAGTTATAATTACCGGGAACTTGTATTTGCGATGCAATTTCATGATCTGTCTGAACTGGGTTAAAACTCGATAACGATGGCTTGGACGAGTTAAAAGGTAATATTTCAGGTTTAATTCAATTGCAACACTGTTTTCACTGGCTTTAACTGCTAAAACGTGGTTTATACCACTGTCAAATCGGGTACGATAGGGATGGCTTAAAATATCAACACGAGGGTCCTCGGTGGCTGCTCGATTTAGTTTAAGATCACCACCATGAACCAGAATTACATCGGTCTTCTTGCGGAATTTACTAACCTTCTTTTTAAGGTCTTCCGGATTTTGAGACTCTATTTCCACACCGATCTGGATGGATGGGGGATTTTTCCCATTATTAGATTTTATTTTTTTCACGTTTTTACGCAGAGTTTTAAGGGTTTCCGGGTGATTAATACAATCCCGTGAACATAACGTTAAAACTACTCCGTGGTATCCCAGTTTCCCTGCATTCAGGGCCACTTCAAGATCTCCGTGAATGTGAAAATCAAAAAACATCCTTCCACCTTATTCCTGGAATATCTGCCGGGCTACTTTCAGGGCCTCTTCCTTACGAGCAGGGTAGGCAGCAATTTTCAGCTTAAGGTGCAAGGCATCACCATGCTCCACTATCTTCAAATCACCCATGTAGGCGCGTTGTTTATCAAATCTAAGAAAAAGGTTACCTCGATCATCCATCCGGTGTTCAAGTTCCCTTAAAATCCTTTTTTTAGATGAGGATTTTAGTGCAACAATTTTTTCCAGGAAGTCTTTCACTTCCCTTTTTTTGGTGATTTTTCCCTGTAGAATGGTAACCTGGTTTTTGTGATAACCTTCGGTTATTTCCCTATCTGGTTGGGCTGTGGGGAGGAGGGTAGATAAAGCCTCCCTCACCTTGTCTTCATTTTCTGTTCCGTAAACAAAGGCCCGGTAGGAGAGGTTATGTATCATTACCTTAATTTCTCCGCTCCTTTACCTTTATTCCTTAGACCCCGGTTTTTCTTACCTTCGCTGGTTAATCCACGGAATACCCTTCCACGGTGGTGTTTATCACAGATCCAGTTAATTTTAGGGTCGTTCTTGATTACAGGGTGGTTAGGATCCACTAAAATAACTTCGAAAAATTTGAACTTTCCATCTTCCCAGAGCCAGTAGGAGTTTAAAACCTCCAGGTTGGGGTATCTACGGGCTACCCTTTCTTCAGCAATGCGCTGGATGGATTTTTTAGGAGTTATCTTTTTAACACCCATCCTTTTTGGACGACGACCAGCGGTGAATCGGCTTTTTCGCCTTCCACCACGACGTACACGGATTCTAGCAACTACGTATCCCTTTTTAGCTTTGTATCCAAGGGATCGTGCCCTGTCTAATCGGGTTGGTCGTTCAACTCTGGTAATTACGCTTTCCTTCCTCCACTGGGGAGCTCGCTGTTGCATTAATTCTTTTACGTAAGACTTATCTGGATTTTTCCAGGCTTCTTTGATATAACTATACATTTAATATACACCTCTTTTGTTCAGCTTTCGCCACATCCATGGGATCATAATTGGTCCCAAAAAAAGTAGGTCACACTCGCCAGATTGGCGGTAACAAAATGTTGATCATATGCCCTTAAAAAGGTTGTGCTAGTGGACATGATAGTGGACATGTCATATTAAAGTGATTGGAGACATGTCATGTTAAATTATTAACCCTTCCTGGAAGACATCAGCTAATATAATTTACAATTTTATTCTTGATTTTATTTCCAAAATCAATTCTAGTAGGTTTCATGCACTATTATATATTGAATTATATGTTCTCATGACGAATTTAATATCCATCATTATTCACTTTCTAACATAACAACGTTATACCAGATTAAACATAACTTATCCACTAATAGACTGGTTAAAGCTGTTTTTGAATCCGGATGACGTATAATCTTGCCCAAGTATATGCAACTGCACTTCCCGCAATGTCTCCTGCAACAATACCCCACCATACACCCTGCTGACCTAAATCGAGGATAATGGCCAGGATGTATGAAAATAAAGCTACAAAGAGTAACTGTCTTAGCACGGTGAAGATAAGGGATGTAATTCCCTTCCCCACTCCCTGGAAAACGGAACTGGACATGAGTCCAGGGGGTACGAATATGTAAAAGAAACACATCACCTGCAGGAAAGCAGCTATAGTAGGTGCTAGGTATGCGGTTTCTGGCGAATAAGCAAATATTTGGGAAATATATGGTGCAAATAGGAACGTTATTACACCAGTTATGGCGGCTACGGCTAGTCCAACCTTTATAGAATAATTGTGAGATATTTGCAGGTTTTTATATTTGCGGGATCCGTAGGCCACACCACTCACCGTTACCACAGCAGTTCCCACTGCTGCCATGGGTATTATGGCCATCATCACCACCCTCCATCCTGCGGAGTACACAGCCACTGCATCGGTGCCGGCAACCTGGACCAGTATCACATTTAAAATGGCGGTCACTGCTGACATCACCAGGAATTCAGCACTAGCAGGTAATCCAACTCCTAGAATAGACTTTGTAACCTTTAAATCAGGTTTGAAGTATTTCCAGGATAAAGATGCAAAGGTATCCCTTTTCTTAAGGAACCAGTAGAGAATAATCACTGTCACGATAGCCTGGGAGATTACAGTGGCCCATGCTGCCCCGGCAATGCCCCAGCCTGCCATGTAGATAAGTATGGGATCCAGGACTATGTTCACCACTGAAGAAATGATCATGGCGTACATGGTCCTTTTGGTATCTCCTTCAGAACGTAGGATTCCATAGGCCGCACCAGTAAACAGCATGAGTATGGTACCTGCAAAGGTAACCCTACCATAAGAAACTGCCAGATCAATGGTTTTTCCTGCCCCCAGGGCGGAGAGAACCGGGTTTAAGAATATTTCCAGTAGTGCCGTAAGAATGACAGAGATAATGATGGTGATAACCAAGGTGTGCATTGCGGTGTTGTTCACACCAGCGGTGTTTCGGGCACCTATACAACGGGAGATCGCGGAGGTGGCACCGGCACCAATACCATTGGATAGGCCAACCAATATCATATAAAGTGGGGTTACAAATCCCACTGCTGCCAGGGCATCCCCACCTAATCCGGATACCCAGATGGCATCCACCAAGTTGTAGGCTGACATCAGAATCATGGCCACAATAAGTGGACCGGATAATTTTATTATGGCTTTTTTAGGGTCTCCGGTGATGAGGGATACACCTTTAGTTTTTTCCACCAATTTTTCATCTGTTTCTTCTTTTTCATCTCCAAAAATTACTCTTTCATCGGATGATATGGTCTTATCATCCTCTGATGATGATTTATCCGGTAAAGATAATTTATCCTTTCTCACAATTCTCACTCTCTTCAGATTGATTTTTACATATTTCTAAACTATTTTCAGCCATTTTTTCCATTTTTTTAAACATAGCATGACGTTCTTCGTCTTTAAAACCTTTAAATATGATATTTTCCCATTTTTTCTCAACACGAAGGATCTCAGGTATTAATTTTTCCCCTTCAGGGGTTAGGGAAAGTAGATATCTTCGACGATTTTTCGGATCCGGAACCTTACTAACTCGATTTTTTTCCTCTAATTTCCTTATTGTACGGGCTATTGTCCCCTTGTCAATGTGGAACATTCTGGCCAGGTCATCCTGAGTGATTCCTGGCCGCTTGGAAATTGCCATGATACATGGTATCTGACCTTCAGTAAGTTCCAGATGTTTTAGCTCTCGGTTCATGAATATGAAATGATTTCGGATTACGATTGATAGAATTCCTCTAAATGGGATGTTTAAAGACATGTTTTCACCCTTTTTTAAAATTCACCAATGATTGATGAATAAGCTTCAGGACAACTTAAAAAACGCCATTATCATATCATTATACATATCAAAAAAACCTTAATATCCTGTAAAAATATTATACACCAATTTATACATTTAAATTAGTATAAAACAAAATTATGGATTTAAATGATATTTTTAGCTAAATAAGAGATTTTTCTTATCTTGATATTCTAGCTTTACTACTAATTTGGAGATAACATTATATAAATATGTTGTCAATGCAACAATTGTCACCACAACTAAGGAAGAGATCTCCTTAAATAATATGTTGAAATGGAGAAAAGCTAATCCAGTAAAATAATAAATAATAATAATATTGTAAAATGAATTATGTTTTTTCAATAGGATTATGTTGATGATTACTGTTATTTGGAATGTTCCAACCTTTCTTCGAAGATTATCTGAAATTTAGTCCCATTACTGGTGTCTAATTTAATTCCAGCACTGATCTGTTCAGATAAACTGTAAATCAACATCAAACCCAATGAGTCCGATTTTTTGGGGTCAAAATCTGGCGGAAGCCCCACTCCATTATCACTGACGGTTAATCTGAATTTTTTGGTACCATCATCGGTAAATGAATGGAAATCAACTTTTATCTCACCACTTTCATCATGGGGAAAGGCATGTTTTAAACAGTTTGATATTAGTTCAGTCAGGATCAAACCCAGTGGAATGGCAGTATTTATGTCTAACATAACCTCTTCAACATTAACATCTATTTTTATCCCCTTAGAATCTGCAGAATAGCTATAGAAAAGGTTTTTGGCCAGGTTGTTTATGTATTCACTGAATTCGATCCTTTTAAGATCACTGGACTGGTATAGGCTTTCATGGATCATTGCCATTGATTTTGCACGATTCTGGCTATCCTTAAAAATATCTCTGGCTGCTGTATCCTTAATATAACGTGATTGTAAGTTTAAGAGACTCTGGATAACCATCAGATTATTTTTAACACGGTGATGGATCTCCTTCATCATCAGATCCTTCTCCTTCAGGGAATTTTTCAGATCTTCTTCCAGTTTTTTCCGTTCACTGATATCGCGGGCGACTATCTGAACCGCCCGCTGATCATTATAAATTATAGGTGCATCACCTACTTCAATATCTTTAATTTGACCATTAAGGGCTATTATTTTTTCTTCAATAAAATCTAACGTTTTTCCATCAATAATAACTTGTTTTAAACGTTTTTTAGATATTTTAAGTGAATCTGGATAGTGAAAATTAAAAAAGTTCCTACCTAGAAGATCATAGGGATCCTCCAGACCAAACAGTGTAGCCGAAGCCTGGTTAGCAAAGACTATTTCTTCCCCAACCACTACCAGAATCGCGTCGGGAGAAAGTTCAGACAGGTTTTTATAACGTTCTTCACTGGCAGTGAAATCCTTTTCTATCCGTTTAAGTTTGCTTATATCCTGAATAGTCAGTAAACGCCCTTTAAATTCATTTTGATCGTATAGATGGTTAATTTGCATTCGAATCCACAAATCAAATGGGGGTTTTATATATGCTGTTTGCTCTTCACCAGCATTTTCATAGAATTTTTCCAATTCTGGTAAGTTCCCTAATATTTCTCCTACCGGTTTACCCACATCACCCTCAGTTATCCCGATGATTTCTGAAGCAGGATTGACATCAATTAAGGTATCCCTAGCATCAAAAACAAGAAACCCGGTTTTTATTGTTTCAAAGAGTGTTTCATAGGCAATGGGTCTTATGCCCAATAGAGAGAATTTGAAAATGGATATTGCCAGGAGTAATGCAGAAACAGTGAGTCCAAATGGAGTTATATCTAATCCAGGAATTCCCACGAAATCAGTGATGTAAAGTACACTGAAAAATAAGGGTATCAATCCACTGAGGATTAGGATTAGAATTGGTGTATGGTACAACCGGGGGGACTTCATTAAGAGCCTCAGTAGAACCACAAATCCCACAACAATAAGTATGAAACTGTAGGCTATATTCACCCAGAAACCTATTCCATGGGCGTATATTAACATTGCCCCAGTCGCGTCAGAAACTGGGGTGATGGTGGGCCATATCAGCCCGTTCCAACCATTAGTAAATGCCAGGAGAATGATAACCAGGGGTAAAATCAGCAAGGTACCAAGATAAATTGGTTTTAGGTATTTTTCGTGTTGAGCATATTCTAAAATTACCATGAACCACAGTGGGGCGGCAGTGGCCACCCCGATGTAACTGATTTGTATCCAGAATATTTTGGCCCACATTTCTAGACTTAGGAATTCCATGGCAGCACCCAAACACCAGAAAAACACCGACAATGTCAACAGAGCAAAATAGAAATATAAATTAGAAGAACGCTTCCTGAGACTGTATAATGATAAATACAGAAGAATTGAAGCACTTATAAGAAGTATAATGCCTAATAATAAGTGTTGTGCAGCCATAGTTGTCTCGCTAATGGTATTTCAGTTCAATTATACAATATATTCTATTCGTGAAAAATATAAATATTGTTTCTATTTCAGGCTAAAATATGAAAATTCCTTGATTAATCCCCAAAAAGTTGTGATAATATTTCTTAGGGTAGTGCGGTTACTATTAACCCAAACCTAATCATCCTGTCAAAAATAGAAATTAAAAAAAATAAAAAATTTATTCTGTGATGTCGTATAGTATTTTCATGGCCTTGGTGAATGGAGGGTTTCCTGAAGTTAAGAGGACCACCCGTAGTACATCCACAATCTCATCCCTGCTTATATCGAATTCTCTCATGGCACTCATCATCTGCTTCTTCATTGCCCGATCATCGGAAGCTGCTGCAGTTATCCCCAGAGCTATAAGTTTCTGTATACGGTAATCTAATACTTTACCTGTGTAAGCTGCTTCATTCAAAGTAACTACAGCTTCAAAGATATCAGGATAGTCTTTTTTAACATGAGCCATGCCCTTACCATAAAAAACGTCTTCTTTCATCTTTTCTCCTCCAAGTATATCTTTATCACTTAGATATTATGTTATCATTTTCATATATAATTACCGAATTATCCTAATTATACCTCCAAGTTCAACATGTATAAAAATTCATAAAAAACAAACTAATGTAGAAAATGATGATAATCACGAGGGAATAATGTGTTGTTTACTGTCTCTTACATCAGGGATTGGATATTGGAGTGGGGATTCTGGAACTTATCTTTTATCCCTTCCATGGAAATTTTATCCAAACAGTTTACTCTCGAACCTTCTTCAAAGCATGAAACATAGCATTTATGGTTGGTGTTGTTGGTAGGCTTAATCCTGCTCCAAAAATCCAGATTACACTGACAGAATCCCAGGGATATGAATAAATATATAAAAGTTAGAATAGCCTAAAAATGTTAGAAATCCCTAAATAAACCTTTATAAAGTATGAATCCTAATTTACCATTTACATTAAACAATAAATGAAATGAAATGGCTGAATCAATCTTGTAAGTTGAAAAAAGAACTAAATATTGAAAAATAAAACAGAGAAGATATTGATAAAAAACACGCTGTTTAAAATATATTATAGAAAATGTAAAAAAAGAGAGGATTAAGTTAGAAAAAAAGGTTATTTAGAATAAAAACTATAGTAAGAGAATCAGGGGCGGATATAAATGTCATTTTTAGGTTTGATTGTTAAAAACCCATTCCGTAACAAAACCAGGACTGCACTGGCTGTGGTGGGAATAGCCATTGGTATAGCTACCATTGTGGCCCTGGGAATTATTACTGATGGATTGAAATCTTCAACAGAAGAAACATTAAAAGCTGGAGGGGCTGATTTCACAGTTGTTGAAACCAATGTGTCGGATATGTTTCTCAGTGAGATAGATACATCATACGTTGATAAAATAAAAGAAGTTAATGGTGTGGATGATGCAGTGGGTATCCTGATGTCCATACAACCGGTGGAGAATAATCCCTATTTCGTGATTATTGGAATCGATCCGGCTAAATTAGCGCTCAGTGAGATAAAGATAACTAGTGGAACTGAATTTTCTTCTGCAGATGCTAAAGAAGTAATGATAGGTAAGGTTGCCTCTCAAAAGTTAAACAAAACTGTTGGTGATACCATAACCCTTGGTAAAGAAGACTATAAAATCGTTGGCATCTTTGAAACAGGTGATCTGCAACAGGATGGAGGTACCTATATGTCCCTTAAAAACGTCCAGACCATCGAGGAAAAAGAGGGTAAAGTCACCATGATCTACGTTAAAATCAAAAAAGATGCCAATGTAGAGGAAATAACCAAAACTATTGAAGATAAGTATAGTAAAGACTTGACTACCATAGCATCACTGGAAGACTTGCAAAATGTTGACCAGGGTTTAAACACCATAGACACGGCTTCGTGGGCTATTTCACTTCTAGCTATTGTCATTGGTGGGATTGGAGTGATAAACACCATGATCATGTCTGTTTATGAACGTACTAGAGAAATAGGAGTTTTGAAAGCTGTGGGTTGGAAGGATAGGAGAATTTTATCCATGATACTGGGAGAATCCATAGTTTTGACCCTTTCTGCAGGAATAGTAGGCATAATCATGGGATTAGTGGCTATCCAAGTACTTCTGGTACTGGGAATGAGTGGGTTCATTCAACCAGTTTATTCCATGGATGTTTTCTTGAGAGGTATCTTGGTAGCACTTATAGTTGGCCTTATAGGGGGTTTTTATCCTGCTTATCGGGCCAGCAGGTTACCACCAACCGAGGCGCTGCGCTATGAATAATGAAAATATTGTGGAGATAAAAAATCTCAGGAAAGGCTTTGATAAGGGTAAAATAACTGCCTTGAATGGTATTGAACTCAACATTAAAAAGGGAGAATTTGTTTCCATTATCGGACCATCTGGATCCGGTAAATCCACCCTTTTGAACATGATCGGTGCCCTGGATCGTCCGGATGAAGGTTCGGTTCGAGTAGCTGGCTACGATCTCCAGGGAAAAGGTGATCTTAGCCAGTTCCGCTCCCGTGAAATCGGTTTCATTTTCCAGCTTCACAACCTAATCCCCAACCTCACAGTAGTGGAGAATGTGGAGATACCCATGTTTGAAAGTGATTTGTCTAGTAAGAATATGAGAAAAAAGGCCCTGAAACTATTGGACTATATGAATCTCTCTGATAAAGCTTCCAGAAAACCCACCGAGCTTTCAGGTGGTGAAAGACAGAGAGTGGCCATTGCCCGGTCCCTGGCCAATGATCCCTCCATAATTCTGGCTGATGAACCCACTGGATCTCTGGATTCAAAAAACGGAGAAATGATACTGAAACTCCTCAAGGATCTCCATGATAAGGAAAATGTAACATTAATCATGGTCACCCACGACTTGAATGTGGCGGCCCTGGCAGAAAGAACCATTGAAGTCCTGGATGGGAAAATAAAAACTTAGTGTAAAGTGAAAAATTTACAGAAAATGAATCCAATTTGTGAAATAGAAATTTAAGATCTAATCTAAGTTGATAACTTATATTGATCTTTAATTTTTTTTCCTTTGAAGATCTTTTTGCCATCCAGTAGAATTAGAATTTAAGAATTTATAAAGGTCCTTTGTCCGGATGACCCTCTCTCATCCCCATTCCTGCTTCTTTCTCCAGTGCACCTTTTTTGAAGAACATTTTAACCAAGTTCTGGGCGTGTTCTCGGGCACGATTATCAGCAAGAAATTTTAGGTCCTTCTCATCAACACCTTCATCTTCGTGGACGAAGACTTCCAGTATATGGGTGTTGGTCATAAGCTGGGCCTGTATAAGGCCAGTGGATGCCTCATGAGCACAAGTTTTATCCATTACCTCGGGTCCGGGCATTCCCAGGGCCATAACCACTTCACAACCCTCTTCTTCAATGAGCTTTTTACAGGCCACTGGAAGGTCCTTAACACCGGGAACTGTTCTTCTGATTATCTTATTGTTGCCCACGTGTTGTTTTATCTCGTTTATGGCGGCAGAAGCCATGTCATAACGGGCAAAGGTTGTATCGCAGATTCCAATTTTCATGTTTATCACACGTAAAGATTATGAAGATAATGTCTTTTTATTTTTAACTTAGGCTTTCGAATTTAGAAGGGATGATTTTTTTTGCAGATGATTTATTAATTAATCTTGTCTTGCATCATTATGTTGGCTCTGGCTTCATATGAATATTTTGCAAAATTTCTATTAAGAATGTAAATTTTATTAATGTCAAAACAGCT
>JAUNXM010000039.1 GCA_030539815.1 Methanobacterium sp. | reverse complement strand
AACTGTTCTTCCTAAACGAAATTAAAGACCAGCAGGATATGCAGAACTATTTAGTGGAATCTATTGGAGATGGAAGTCCCAAAACATCTAAATCAATTATAAAAAATAAATCTGGAAATAAAATCCACATCGAACACACTATCACTTCTATTGGGGGAGAAAATCAGGGATCAATAGGGGCCAGCATCATATTCCATGATATAAGCCAACAGGTTAAGGATGAAAAATCACTCCTGGAACGTGAAGAAAAATTCAGGAAAATCTATTCCCAGGGCATGGCCATGGAAATATTTGATGCAGAAGGAAACTTCTTGGAAGCTAACCCTGCCTGTCTCAGTCTTTTTGGTGCCTCTGCACCTGATCAACTCCAAAGGTTCAACTTATTTACAGATTTCAAACTAAAATCTGAAGAAATAGAAAGACTTAAAAAAGGTAAAAATGTTATTTTTGATTCTAAATTCCAATGGAAAAGGTTAAATAATCTAGGTTTTAATAAAAACGCCAATTTCAATTCTTTATATCTTAATATCCGTATAACTCCTCTTAAATTAGGTGAAATTCCTGAAGGTTATTTTATTCAATTCCAAGATATCACTGAGCACCGTAAACTTGAAGAATATCTTAAAGATACCAGTGAAAGATATTTAAAAATATTAGAGACCTTGGATGGAGCATTAATGATGTATAATGCTGATCTAAAATGTATATACTCTAATAATCGGATTAATGAAGTTTTAGGGTTTGAAAACGATGATTTGATTGGTAAATCTCTTCCCGACACTGTGAAATTCCTGTGGGATGAAGAATTGGAGTTAATGTGCCAGGAAACACTGGAAAGTGGAAACTATCACAATGTCATTAAAAGCTTCCAAAAGAAAAACATGCACCTATTTATTGAAATAAGTGTTTATAAATTATCTGATGGTTTAATTATAGCTTTAAATGACTTTACAGGTATTAAAAGGAGAGAAATAGATTTAAAAAGAAACCAGGAACTTTACCGTTCGGTGGTTGATGATCAAACTGAAATTGTATGCAGATTCAACCAGGATCTCCAGCTCACCTTTGCCAATGAAGCTTACAATAACTATTTCGGTTTAAAAGAAGAAGTAAATTCCGTGTTTTCATTATCTTCTGATGATGGGGATAAACTAAAATTCCAATTGAAATCCTTAAATGAAGAAAATCCCGTTAAAATCATGGAGGGTCCTCTAAAAACTGGTAGTGGTGACTTAACATGGTGGCAATGGGTTACCCAGGCCAAATACAATGAAGATGGTAACCTTGAAGAATATCAATCCGTGGGCAGGGATGTAACTCACTACCATATGGAGATGGAAATGCTTCAGAACAATCTGAATAACCTAAACTTTTCAATGGAAGAAAAGAACAAGGAATTAACGGATATTAAAAGCTCATTCCAGTCTGAACTGGAGAAAAAATATCAAAAAATTAAGAGTTTGCAAAAATTAAATGAGGATAGGACTAAGGAATTCAAAGAAACCATCCAAGAATTTAAAGAAACCATTAAAAACCACAATGAAACCATCCAAACACAAAAAGATGAACTAGATAATTCTCAAAAACGTGAATTAGCATTAGAAAGGGATATAAAACTTTTGGAAGATGAAATACAGAGAATTAAAGCAGATTATAAGGAATCATCCCGTGCTTTGGCTGCAGAAATAAGTATCCGTAAAAAAACTGATGAAAATCTGGAGAAAAAATCTCTAGATCTGGAAATACAGATTAATAAAACAGAGGAATTTTTATCCGTAATCAGTGAACTGGAAAAAGAGGTTGAAGACTTCCAGAAACAGAGAAATTCGTGGGAAAAATCACGCAAACAACTGGAAAATGAATTGGAATATAAGGGGACGGAAGTGGAAAAAATCACCGGAGATCTGGATCTTGAAATATCCAAGGGGATTGAAGCCGAAAAAACCATCCAAGAAATCAGGGGTGAACTTGAAGAAAAAAGAAAAACAATCACCCACCTTGAAAATGATATCCAGTCCCAGTTATCCCAGCTTGAAAGGGCAGAGCAACTCGCAAGACAATCTCGGGAAGAAGGGAAAGAAACCATTAAAAATGTTTATAATGGGGTTAAAAATAACATGCAAATGATTTCCAGTCTTAACCGTTTGCATTCCGAATATGTTATTGAAGAAATGGTGAATAAATTAAACGATGGTCGCAGTTACCTCCGGTCCTTTGGAATAGTCCATGAAAAGTTATACCAATCTCCGGACCTGGAAAAGGTAGATTTAGGGGAATACCTGGACAGTATTTTGGATGATATTTCACGCTCCCACGGAGCGAAAAACATCAACATCATCACCAACACCGATGATGTCCATTTGAGTATGGACCGGGCAGTATTAACTGGGCTGTTGATAAGTGAACTGGTTATAAATTCCATAAAACACGGCTTCCCCAACAGACGGCAAGGGGAAATTACGGTAGAAGTTGGTTGTGAAGATAATGAAATGATAATCTCAGTTTCCGATGATGGTATTGGAATTCCACCTCAATTGTCCATTGAAAAGGCTGATTCATTTGGTTTACACCTGGTTAAAACTTTAGTAAAGCAATCTGAAGGTTCTATTAATCTGAAAGATGATGGTGGGGCTAATTTTATAATAAAAATTCCCAATACAACATAGTGTTCATAATAGTGTTTATTAACATTAAGGTTGTAATTTTAATTGTCAATGTGAATAGTCTTATGATAAATTAAAAATGCATTTGATTATCCTGGAGAATATGATATGTCCCGGTCCAAGATTTTAGTGGTAGAGGATGAAGCCCTCACTGGAATGGAACTCCAGAAAAAACTTGTTCTCTGGGGTTACGATGTGATCGATATTGTTTCATCAGGAGAAGATGCTGTTAAGAAAGCATTGGAACTTGATCCTGACCTTATTCTAATGGATATATTGTTAAAAGGATGTATGAACGGGATAGATGCTGCAAAGGTTATTCGGAAAAATAAAGAAATTCCCATTATTTATTTGACTGCCTACTGTAATTCAGAAACTTTTCAGGGTGCCAAGATCACCCAACCCCAAGCTTACCTAATTAAACCCTTCGATGAAAACGAGCTTAAATTCGCAATTGAAATGGCTTTTCATGGCTACGAATCTCAATTAAAGCTTAAAAGAAGCGAAGAACATTATAGGATACTTGCCGAGAATGCAGAGGACATGATCTTTATCATAAACAGAGATTTAATGGTGGAGTATGTTAATGAATCTTCACTAAAATATCTGAAGCTTAACAAAGAAGATATAATTGGTAAACCAGTGCAGGATCTTTTCAGAACACAGGAATTCAAAGACCAAATAAGCTCATTAAAGAATGTATTAAACACTGGAAACTCAAAACGTGAAAAAAATCTTTTTATCTTCCCGGATTGTGAAGTGTGGCTGGACACTAGGTTAAAACCATTAAGGGATCAACAGGGCGAAATATATTCGGTTATGGGAATATCAAGAGAAATAAAAGAGGGGAAATAAAAGAGAATATTCCCCTAAACGATTAAAAAAAAACTTCACGATTATGTTATGATCTGTTGGTTAATCCGGATATTTTCCTTTAAACGCATTTATTATATTTTTAACAATGATTTAAATGAATGGTATGATTCATGTCCCTACCTTCGGGAAACTATGATATTAGTGTTATATTTCAAGGTTCTCCAGGATAGGAACAGTGGTAGATGGGGGCAAAATAATGAATTTTGAAGAACTGGAAATTCTCCTGGTGGAAGATAATCCCACCGATGCTGAACTTACCATGAGGGCTTTAAAGAGGAAAAATCTGGCAAACAGGCTTGTTTGGGTTAAAGATGGTGAAGAAGCACTTGATTTCATCAATGCGAGAGGTCAGTTTCAAGACAGGAATCCAGAAGACTTGCCTCGCTTGATACTCTTAGATCTGCGAATGCCTAAAGTGGATGGTCTGGAGGTTTTAAAGGAAATTAAGGCCAAAGAAAGGACTCGAAAGATTCCAGTGGTGGTTTTGACCTCATCCCAGGAGGATCGGGATGTTGTGGAAAGTTACAAGTTAGGGGTGAATAGTTACGTAAGTAAACCAGTGGAATTCGATGATTTCTTGGAAGCTGTCTCCACCCTGGGATTATACTGGATGCTTATAAACAAACCCCCGTAAAATATTAGAAGTGGGGATGTGATAGAGTGAATGGGAGAATCATGGGGATTAAGGGGGGAATAATATTCGTATTCTAATTTTGGAAGATGTTCCGCTGGATTTGGAGCTAATGGAGGCCGAACTTAAACGTGATGGCATTAATTTTGAATCAAGATGTGTAGAAGAGGAAGAAGAATACCGGGAAGCCATAAACGAGTTTCAACCAGATATCATACTGGCTGACCATTCTCTCCCCTATTTTGACGGCATATCTGCCATGTACATTGCCCAGGAAACCACACCAGAAACTCCATTCATTTTTGTCAGTGGGCAGATGGGTGAAGAATTTGCAGTGGAGATGCTCAAAAAAGGAGCCACAGATTATGTTCTAAAACACAACCTTTCCAAGTTAAGTCACTCTGTTAAAAGGGCTCTTAAAGAATCTGAAGAACATTTAAAAAAGAAGATGGCTGAAGAAAGATTGGCACGAAGTGAAAAGAAATACAGGGCACTTTTTGAATTATCCCCGGATTATATGGTTGTTTTGGATCCCGACGGTCAAGTACTGGATATAAATCACCGGCTGGAAGAAGACAGTGGTATTTCCAGAGTTGATTTTATTGGTAAAGATGCCAACGAAATTGCCCGGGATTTCTTGGGTGGCCAATTTGAAAATATGGAAATCATGGACCATTTACGCAATCATACTGAGCCAATGGAAATAAAAATAGAAGTAGATAGGGGTTTTGAATATATTGAGGTCCATCATGCGCCCATTATAAAGGAAGGAAAGGTATTTGCCATTCAAATAATTGGAAGAAATGTCACGAAACGTAAAAATGCTGAAAATGCTTTGATTGAGAGTAAAAAACGTTTGGCTGATGTGAAAACCTATTTGGAGGCCATAATAAATGCTTCGCCCTTTGCAATTATAGACTTACACTTGGATGGGAGGGTGAAATCCCTCTGGAACCCGGCGGCAGAAAATATTTTCGGATGGAAGAGAATAGAAGTCCTAGGAAAACCCTTGCCGTTTTTAAATGAGAACAAAGGAACTGGATATGAAAATATAATGCACGGTGTTCTTTCAGGTGAATTCAAATCAGATCTTGAACTGGAATGTGCGAGAAATGATGGAGAACAAATTTACACCATGATGGCTACCGCGCCACTTTTAAACGTTGATAATAATATTCAGGGGGTTATGGCTACATTTGCAGATATAAGTGACATGATCATGGCTGAAAAGCAGATTAAAGCTTCCCTGGAGGAAAAAGAAGTATTATTAAGGGAGATCCATCACCGGGTTAAAAATAATCTCCAGATCATATCCAGCTTAATGAGCCTACAATCAGAATATACTCAGGAACCGGAAACACTGAAGATGTTCCAGGAAAGCAAAAATCGTATCCGTTCCATGGCTCTGATCCATGAAAAATTGTACCAATCTGGGGATATGGCCCATATAGACTTTGGAGAATATTTGAAAAGCCTTGTGGAAATGCTTTCAACCTTCCATAAGGAAAAAAAGGACGATGTTAAGGTTCATTTAAACTGCGAAAATATTTTTCTGGAAATAGACACTGCCATATCCCTGGGGCTAATTGTCAATGAACTGGTCTCTAACTGTTTCAAACACGCCTTTCCCATGGATAAAAAGGGTGAAATAGGGATTAACCTATCTAGAATTTCAGAAGGATATTTGCTGGAAGTAGCCGATGACGGGGTGGGTCTTCCTGAAGGCTTTGATCTTGAAAGCACAGGTACTCTGGGGCTTCTGATTGTTCAAACTTTAACCATGCAGTTAAAAGGTTCTCTGGAAATAGAAACAGATAACCGGACCAGCTTCTGTCTATCTTTCCAAGAATAATATTAAATAATTTTTAGAATGGATAATAACCCCGGGGTTTATATTTTCTTCTGTAAAATAGGACTTAAAAATTCTTGGTTAATATACTGCGGATAAACTGGCAACCTTTCCTCCAACTGGAATCCCAGTTGTTTGGTTAACATCTTTAGTTCATCCAATTCTGGCCATGGTGCTTCAGGGTTAACGTAGTCCTTGGTGAGTGGTGAAACACCACCCCAGTCATCAGCCCCTGCCAGTAAAAACATCTGCGCAGTATTTCGGTTAAGGTTAGGGGGAACCTGGACACTACAATCAGGGAATAACAACTTGGTAATCGATACCATCCGAACCATATCCAGAAGTGAAGGTTCCCGGTGGGATTCCATTCCAATACCTGGTTTAGATTTGAAATTCTGGATTATGATCTCCTGGATATGACCGTACTTGTCCTGAATCCTCCTGATCTCCAGGAGAGAATCAACTCTCTCTTCCACAGTCTCCCCAATACCAATTAGAAGTCCGGTTGTAAAGGGTATCTTCAGTTTCCCTGCGTTTTCAATGGTTTTAATCCTCAGTTGGGGATCTTTACCTGGACTCTTCTGATGAGCAGGGCTTTCCATGAGCCTAGGACTAACGTTTTCCAGCATAAGGCCCATGGATGCGTTAACCTCCCTTAACATTTTAAGCTCACTTTTTTCAAGTACACCTGGGTTACTATGGGGTAATAGGCTAGTTTTTTGCAGTGTTATTTCACATAGATAATAGAGGTATTCCAGCATACCCTCAAATCCCAGATCTTTCAGGGCGGCTTTGACGGGCAGTGTTCTATCAGCCTGTTCTCCGAAGGTGAAAAGAGCCTCCCGACAACCATAACCATCTGCATCCTGAACAGTACTTATAACTTCTGAAGGGGGCATGACTAGAATAGCGTCTGGATCTCCGGCTTCACGGCGGAAGGTGCAATAACCACAGTCATTCCTACAGATATTGGTCAGGGGTAAAAAAACATTTTTAGAATAGGTTATTTTGTTTATCTGGCGGAGTGAATTAGCCTGCATCATTAGCTGCAGAACATCAGAACCCTGCACGCCCATCAGGGAAATTAACTGTTCTTTGGATAACATTTTATTTCACTGTTACCATTAATTATTCTAAGATTAATCATTCATTCTAGTCAAAATCATCATTCTTAGGGGTTAATCCCCTATTTGGATATTAATTATTCTTCCAAGTTGGAAACCACCAGCTCCACAAACAGAGGTCCTACACCACTTTTGTCCTTCCATAAAATTATGAATACTGCAAAATCCTTTAAAAGGCCCATACTGTATTCAGCATAACAGTTCATATTTTCAAAGGATTCTTTAAGCCGGTATATTCCGTATACATCACTTTCGCCCTGTATATCTACCTGAGAGCGGATCTGTTCATCTATTAAAGTGAAGATGTCCGCTGTTTCATCAGAAAACATATCCAGTTCTCTGGTTCCTAAATCTTTCAGTATCTGTGAAATGGTGGGGCCCAGTTCTTCAGCCTGGATCTTCTGGCGTGATCTGCCCCGAACGATCAATAAGTTATTGGTGTCCATGGCTGCTTTTGATCCTTCAAAGGCCTCCAACTGGCCCATGATCTGTCCGGCAATTCTTTTTATCTGCATTAATTCCCTCCACCATTTATAATTTCAGCTTTAAGTTCACCCATAGTGGCAACTTTTTCTGCGAATGCATTATGACGGTGTATACTTTCCTCGTTCACTTGCTGAACTGTTATGAGGGTGTCATCAGGTAGGTGGGAGAATTCTTTAACTATCTTCTGTACCATATTCCGCACGCAGTCTTCCACGAACATGGGATGCTCGTGGGCATTAATCACCACCGCATGTTCATCGGGTCTTTTTAAAAGTTCACAGACATAGGAACTCATGGAGTCTTCAATTATTTTGATAATGTCTTCTCCCCTGATGGTTTGCTGGGCTGGTACCTCGATCATGATGCTTCCCCTTCCCCGCTGGTTGTGGGATGCAAAAGACACAGATTCCAGGACTTTTTCGGTAGTTTCTTCATCTAAAAATTCCAGAAGTTTCTGTTTGGAGCTTTCTTTCACGGTTTCCTGGGCACAGGGACATACAGTCATCCCCACTACTTCTGCCCCGATCATCTTCCGGATAACTACTCCTTCATCAGTGCGGTAGCCAATGGCATCGGCCATGATGTTTACCATTTCCTGGGTTTTGTGTTTAGTCACCGGTGACTTCTTCATGATCATGAAGTCACTCTTCATACTGACCTCAGCCCGCTTGGCATAGGTATGTTTTTCCAGAAGCAAATTCACTATTTCAGCGCACAGTGACTCTACTTCCATTGCACTGCCTTCTACAGCTTCTTCCAAGACATCGCTAATGGCTTCTGGATTGCGTGACATGTGGATGCCTCTTTGTGTGCTGGGCAAATCCACATAGGCATCGAAGGTTGGTAAAAGAACAATAGGTCTTTTATTATCCCTTTCGATCTTTAAGAGCTTTTTAACCCCTTTGACCCCTACTCTGGTGAGGTGCACGGGGATGGTAGGTAACTTTTCCTGGGTATCCGGTAAACATGGTGTTTCCAATTTTTTCACCCCTGAGTTCGATAAAGTATCTCTGTTGATGTAAAAAACATTAAAAAACAAGTCTTAAGTTTTTATCTTGTTGCAGGATTTTCATTGTAGTTTATAAAAATGATTTTTTATCTACATAGATTAATGGTTTCTTTTACGATGTTCCCTAATTTTTCCATGGGAAATTTTATTCGATTTTTCAACAGTCTTTAATTGTTATAAATTAGGGAATATAAAAAGAGATATGTTTTGATTTTTTTTGGTGACATTTACCCATAATTAAATCATGGAGATCAGTTATAAATAAAAATAGGGGGTTAATTATTTTTCTCCAGGGCTTTTTGGAATTCAAGGATCGATGTATCTTTTAAACTATCTCTAATCATGACCCTAGCCCCGTATAGATTTTCTGCCCTTTTTGCCAGGATTTTCCCGGATTTGTCATTTTCAACTACTACCAGTATTTGTTGACAATCCAACTGTTCCATTTTACGAACGATATCATTTTTAACATGGGATATCTTCTTTTTTATGGGTTCAAGTGCTGTATCCGGAATTTTAGGATTGAGAACGCGCATGTCATCGGCTTCGAGGGGTACACCGGCTACAATTATTCTGTGAGCCTCTACTCCCCAACGGGTTATTATTTTCTTGAAGTTTCCCTTACTGGTGAGTATGATGAATTGTTCTGAAAGCCTCTTAACTTCTTCTTCCATGTTTTTCTTTTCAAGGACACCAAATTCAGCCAGTATACCATCAATTTTATTTCTAATCTCTATTAGATTGTTGCAGAATTCTTCAGCATCTTCCTGGGAGAGATTATGGGTAGGCCTGCTGGTGTAAATGAATTCTTCAGTTCCTATAACTTGCTTGATAATTTCTGCATAGGCCCCTGGATCTAGGGTGCCTTCTCGAGGGGGTTTTAATTTTTCAGCACTTTTTTTTGATTTACCCGATTCTAAAAGAAGTGATTGGGCTTGTTTGAACCTGATTTTATCCATTTTTTAATCTCCTAACCTTTTTACTCATAAAGTTTTGGTACAAATCATTTTAGTACCGGAATAAATCTATTCCATTGTTAAATTCTTTTTATAGGATTTTATTGATTTTTGATAATTAGAATGTGAAAAATGGTGAAAATGTGTCTTGAATTTTTCTAAGTATCTTTTTGGTTTCATCTTTCACCATCAGTTTCCCTGGTGGTTGCCACTCTTCATGGGTATTCTTGTCCTTTAATACTTTTATCATTTTCAGGTTGGCGCGGGCCATGGTGTGGGTGCTGTAACCACCCTCCAGTATCAGAACCATCCGGGTGGTTAGATTTTTCATGTAACTGGCTATCCAGGGATAGAAATTATCATCCAGGCTGAGACTGGAAAGGGGATCTTCCTGATGGCCATCAAAACCAACATCCAGGAAATAGAAGTCTGCCTTGAATTTCTTTAAAACAGGTTCTATGACTTTTCCCAGAATGTAAATATAATCGGAGGTAGTTGAACCGGGGGTCATGGGTATGTTGAGATTAAAACCCTTTCCCATCCCACTTCCCATTTCTTCAATAAAGCCTTTTCCAGGGAATATAGTACGGGGATCCTGGTGTATGGATATGTAAAGTACGTTGGGGTCATGGTAGAATATTTCAGCTGTTCCATTTCCATAATGGGCGTCAAAATCCATAATCATGAATTTTTGAATACCATGATCATTTCGCATGTACTCTAGGGCCACTGCCAAGTTGTTAATTAAACAGAAACCCATGGCCTTATCTGCAGTAGCATGATGACCCGGTGGTCGTGCCAGGGAATAAGCAAAATCATAACCATCTGCAACCAGCTTGGAGGCGGTAATTGCTCCACCTGCTGCTAATTTTGCAATTTCAAAACTTTGAGGCGAAGCATAGGTATCAAAATCTATGTAACCTCCTCCAATAACAGTAAAATCCTTCAAATTCTTTAAATATGTATTAGTATGCACTCTAAGAAGATCTTCATCATGAGCAGGTTTTGGTTGTTGGATATCCAATGCTTCCAGTTCACCTGTTTCTTGAAGGTGATTAATCATTGATTCCAGCCTTTGCTGATTCTCAGGATGGGATCCAGTTTGATGTTTCGCATATTCTGGGGAGTAAACCAGGGAAATCATGCAAAAATCTCCAGATGATAGTAAGCTAATTAATCACCTATATTTAGACTATAATCATTATATTTTTATTAAACAGGGAATAATTAACTCAATCTAGATAAATTTAACTCAATAAAGTTTATTTAAACTCAAATAAAGATTTCAATTCTTTGAATGATTCAATGGCCATGATCACAGTTCCTGGATTGTTCTGGGATTAAAGTTATCACAACATTTTACTTGAACTGAGATCTTCCTTTACAATGTTAAGTACTGTTTGCGTGTAGGTTCTCTGGACATCCGGTTCTTTGAGCAAACCTTTAATGAACTGGTCCAGTTCACTGGTATCTTTGAAACGTGCAACTAGTATGGCATCGAATTCACCAGTAACATCGTACATGCAGAGGACGTTTTTATGGTAGGCAGTACGATCTTCCCAGTTTTCCAGCACGCCTCCCTTAACTCTTACTCCGATAATGGTGGTGAGGTTGTAACCAAGTTTGCTGTGGTCAATGACTGGTGTGAATTTCTGGATCACACCGTTTTTTGTGAGTTTTTCCATACGATTATGTACTGTTCCAATGGAAACGTCCAGGCGTTTTGCTATTTTTCTATAAGACATTCTACCGTCTTGGTTGAATAAGTTAATGATTTCTCGGTCTACATCGTCTATTTCCACGATTGTACTGTTTTTTTCATTTTCTTTCATTACATTCACCGCTTAGATAAACATTGTTTATATTTCATGGCTATGTACTAATATATATTATACATTTTTCAAATATTGGTGCAAATAATTTAAATACAAGTTTGCACAAGGTATTATTAGGTGATCATATGCCTTTGTTAAATGAAGAAACCATAAAAATGCGTTATATTGCCCTGGTGAAGAAGGGAATAATTGATGATGAGGAATGTCGATCTTACACTCAGAAGATGGATTTTGAGCCGTGTATGGTGAAAAAGGTTCAAAAATTTGAGGACTATTTTGTCCCGGGAACTGTTCTTTTAAGTGATAAGGCAAGTTACAAGTTAAGAATTGAATATCCAATGGAATAAAAACATCATTATCTTCTTCTTTGGTTAAGGGCATGATAACTCCATAATCATCCTTAAGTTATTTAATATGACTGAAGATTTATATCTTCATTATATTATTTTATTTTTATCTTTTTTCCACTTTATGTAAATCAATGTTCATCATAGGGCCTTGATCAGTGATTGAATTTTATTGGATCAGTTTGTTCTATAATTTTATTGAGGTCACAGTTAATGAGAACCTCAAGAATCCGGTTAAAACTGAAAATTTGATTCATTTCATTCAAATTTGTTATTCGATTTTTAATATATGTGGTAGGTTAGAAATTTGAAGAAGGTATGGTTTTAGATCATGGCCATTTTCCCGGCATCAGTAATACTGTACTTTTCCAATGAAGGTGATCTTTTAACCAGGCCCAAGTCGATCAATCCGTTGAGGTGTTTGTAAACCATTGCTCTGGATATTCCTACTTTTTTACCAATTTCAACAGCTGTAAAATCATTCTGAATTAGCATTTCCATTATCTTAAGACGGGTCTTGGATATTTTCAATTGAAATGGGGGAAGTCTAATCACTTTCTCTGAAAAACAAGTGAAAATTTCGGATACTTCCTCCTTATTAGCTGCAAAGTTTAAAATAGGACCAATATCTCCTGAACCAAATGCCACATAAACATCCCCGTGTACTTTAGCCCCTCTGATAATCTCTAAAATCCGCTTCAATGCATCATGGGGATCTTCGGTATCTATCCGAATTTCACCGCCCTTTAGAAATGAGTCCAATTCTGTTTTGCGATGTTTACCATAATGTAAGATTATTAACCCATCTGGCTGGGTTTTCATAGAGGCATTAAAGAGGCACTGTCCCCTTAAATTGGTAATCAGGGTTTTCATGTTTTTCACCTAAACCAAGTTTTTCGTGAATAATTATTATTCCATAATAAACTATGTCTCATTTTATTATATAATAGTATACCTAAAAAGTTGCACGAAAGGCAAACTATTTAATTAATCATGAATTAGTACCCTCAAAGAGATTAAATTGGGGGAATTTGAACGAGTACATCGGACACCATAAAAGCAGAAAACTATACAACCCGACAGTTAAACGTTGAAATAAAAAAAGCACTATCTAAAGATAAGAATAATATAACACTAGAAAATCCAGGTAAATTGGACTCAATAGCAGTGGGATTAGGCTCTGGAGTAGAAATTACTCTGAATGGTGATGTGGGAGATTTCGTGGCGGCACTGAACAACGGAGCGTCCATAGAAATTCAGGGAAATGTTGGTCGCTATGTGGGTGACAACATGACCTCTGGAGAGATCATTATAAGGGGTTCCGCTGAGGAAGGAGTTGGATTCGGAACCTACAACGGTACCATAGTTGTTTACGGTGATGCTGGGGATGCAGTAGGTCAGCTAAACAAAGGAGGAATCCTGATAATAGATGGTAACATGGGAAACCTCGCTGGACTCTACATGCTAAGCGGAGACATTATAGTCACTGGTGATGCAGGAGAGGATACTGGTGACTGGATGATCGGAGGTAACATATACGTTGCTGGTAGCTACGAGACTGGAACCAATGCTGCAGTGAGAGAACTGGATAAACAGGACCAGGATAAATTATCATCACTATTCCAAAAATACAATATTGATGCCAAGGTAGAAGACTTCATTAAGATTGGGCCCCAGGAGTTAAGGCCATTTTATGGTAAAGAGGAGGCATCCAAATGAAACAAATCCTGCTAACAAATCCTGAAAAATGTGATGGATGTAACGAATGTATCGAAGCCTGTGCCAAGGTAAATGGGGAAAGCGGTATCTTCCTTCATAAGATGACCGAAGGTTACCAAACCATTCTCTGCCAGCAGTGCATCAACCCCTCATGTCTTAAAGGCTGCTTTAGAGATGCAATCTACCGTGAAGACGGTGTAGTGAAAATTGACCAGGATCTCTGTGTTGGGTGCCGGCTGTGCATGTTAATGTGCCCCATTGGAAGCATCACCCATACTGAAAACGAGATGCTCAAATGTGAACAGCAGTGTATGGCATCAGGGGAAGAACAACCGGCCTGTGTAAAGGCCTGTGAAGAAAATTGTCTGGGTGTGGTGGATGTTAAAGATTTCGCTACTGGTCTGCAGCAGAACTTTGAAATGGATAACTCCCTGGGATCATCATCAATCCGTCCATTATCGCCATCTGGAGAACTGGCCATGTCTACCGAAGGCCTTTGTGTTTTCTGTGGAACCTGTGAAATTGTCTGCCCAACCAATGCCATTAAAATTGTGGACAGCCATGCTGAAATCGATAAAAGCAAGTGTATTATGTGCGGATCATGTACAGCTGCATGTCCAGTGTTATTACCAACCGGGGCCGGGAGTATATGGGATCCCAGGACCATTGCCGACATCCGTTACACATCCAAAGCAGGTAAATATGTTCTTAGGGGTTTCGGTACAGAAAGAAAACTCCCCAGCCTTGATGATATCATAATACTCCCTGGGCAGGCTTCAGTATCCCCCGTGGACAAGTACAGGGAGGCCTGTAACACCAAGGTTGTCCTGGGATCCAGGTACGCTGAAAATCCTTTAGAACTGGAAACACCGGTACTCATTGCAGGAATGTCATTCGGAGCACTCTCCGAGGAATGTAAACTGGCAATGGCTAAAGGATCGGCTCTGGTAGGTTCATGTGCCAACACTGGTGAAGGTGGAATGCTCCCTCGAGAAAGGGAATACGCTGATAAACTTATGGTACAGTACTCTTCAGGACGATTTGGAGTTTCCGCAGACTACCTCAATGTGGGAGATGCCATCGAAGTTAAGATTGGCCAAGGAGCTAAGCCCGGTATGGGAGGACACCTCTTGGCCGAAAAAGTCAGCCCGAAAGTTGCCGAAATCAGGGGAATACCTCTGGGAACTGATGCCCTCAGCCCAGCCCGATTCCTGGACGCCACCAGGCCAGGGGATCTGGATAAACACATTGAACTCATCCGTGAAGTCACTGACTGGCAGGTACCTATAGTAGTTAAGTTAGGACCGGGAAGGGTGAAAGATGATGTGCAACTGGTTGCCGAAGCCGGTGCCGATGTGATATCTGTGGATGGGATGGAAGGAGGAACTGGTGCCGCACCGGAAGTGGTCATTGAACACACTGGAATCCCCACCCTTGCCGCACTGATGGAAGCAGTCCACGGACTGGAAGAAATCGGTATGAAAGACACTGTTGACCTGATTATCACTGGAGGGATCAGAAGCGGGGCAGATGTGGCAAAATCCATGGCTTTAGGTGCTGATGCAGTCTACATTGGAACTGGAGCTATGATTGCCATGGGATGCCGAGCCTGCCGTATGTGTTACACTGGTAAATGTCCAGTGGGAGTGGCCACACAGGATCCCATACTTTGTGAACGTCTGGATGTGGATTTAGCTGCTATGAGAGTGGCAAATTATATTAAATCCATGACTGAGGAGACCAAAATGTTAGCCCAGCTAGCTGGTCACGATGATATACGTAAGTTTTCACCCGATGATCTGCGAGCCCTCAACAGCGACACTGCACAGATAACCGGTCTTAGACTTACTGGTATGTAAAAAAAGTCTTAAAATAATTCCTCCTGATATTCTTTTTATTTAAGAAATTCAGGGGGATTAGTCTTCTTT
>JAUNXM010000220.1 GCA_030539815.1 Methanobacterium sp. | reverse complement strand
TACATTGTGGATTCTACCAGCCTAAACCCCCAGTGGAATGCCTTTTCACAGTCCAGGGGAAAGACTTCCTGATATCTTCTCAATTTTTTTTCTGGATCAAAGCGTGATGAGACATACTTAGAGTAATCATCAAACTGATAGGTGTCAGTGACATATAGGGATTCTGTTTCACCAATTATACGTTCCACCAGCCTTTCAGTGGTTTTAAAACACTCTTCATAACCGATATCCTTCAATACATCCCCGGTCACCCCCATGGTGTATATGAAACCCACCGGTATTCTGCAGGGGAAAAGGGTTGAACCTTCCCTGTCGTAGACCAAGTAGGGGAAAATGAGGCGTTCCAGGAATGATCTCATCTCCCCGGTGGTAGTCCCCAAATAGATGGGAGATGCCAGGATGATGGCATCGGCCTTTTCAATCTTTTTCAAGACAGGTGTGAGATGGTCCCGGGCTGCACAAATACCATAACTTCTCCCACCTTTAAGTTTACAGGCAAAACAACTCTTACAACCCTTATAGTCCAAGTCATAGAGGTGTACCAGTTCGGTTTCTGCCCCTTGGGATTTGGCTCCCTCCAGTGCTTTCCCCACCAGGGTAGCGGTGTTACAATTCTTTCGGGGGCTTCCATTAATTCCAATGATTGTCATTTGAACCTGCTCTCCATTTTTTAAAGAAAAAATCTTATCAAATCAGACCTGTTCTATTTATATGGAAACCCTTAGACATAAATTTTCCATTTAACCCCTACACATTCCAGGGTAGGGATCTTCAATTTATTCTAATCCAATTAGCTCTCTTCATCTATTGGTCCAAGGTAGGTGGCAAAGAATCCATCAGTATCAGCATATACTGGTTTAAATCCCTGTTTTTCAGCTTTATCCATGGTATTCTTAAGGAAGTCCCTTCCCCAGGCAGTGATGGATTCTGAACACTGTAGACTGTACCAGCGGAAGGTGCTGTGATTGTATAATCCGTAAAATGTGTTGGCCAGTCTTTTCAATGCTTCCTGCTGAGCATTCAGAACCTGCAGTTGCCGGTGGTCGGTGGACTGTTTCATGAGGGATTTGATTCTTATTCTATCCTGGAGAATTTGGCCAATAGCCGAGGGTATGAATCCCACTGGTTCTTTCTGAAATTTATAACCATCTTCTGGTGAAACATGATAATCTTTTCCGTTGAGTTCATCTTCATGGGTGATGCTGTCCGGGGAGATGTTCTTGGATATTATGATGCTGGGGTAGAGGCTTCTGAAATCGAAGTAGATGATATTCTCGTGGAGGCCCTTAACGGGCTCCTTAACATAGCCGCCCACCACGTGGATATCTTCCCGCCGGGTTACCTCTGATGGGCTGGGTTTATTGGGTACCAGATTTCCGGATTCAGTGGATTTGCGAATTAGATACCATTCAACCAGTCTTCCAGTGGCCATCCTGGAGACATCAAATAATGGTTGTCCCACGATACGGGTTAACTCTGTGCTGAGAGGTATCATCCTCTCCCCGATCCTGGTAACTGCCATTGCATCATGGAGAGAGTACTGGAAGAGAGTTTCCAGCCTTCTTCCCCCCTCATCCCAGTAGATGTAGATTTCATCCCCGGGGATGTCCAGTTTAGTCTCCCCAAATAGTTCCAAGTAAACATGTTCCAGGGTGTGACGGGCCATGCGGATGTAACGGCGGACATTGAAGTAAAGATCAATGTGAATCCGGCCTTTGATAGTGGCGGAGTTAGTGAAACCTATCCTAGTGAACTGGGGTGGGGATCCATCTACTCCCAGCTTAAGAGGAACCCCCAGTTTAGCTGCCCGGTCCCGTATATAAGGGATGTCGAAGGAGTCTGAATTGTATCCCAGGATGATGTCCGGGTTTTCGGATTCCACAGTTTCCACGAATCTCTCCAGTAATTCCTTCTCATCAACCACTACTTCCACAAAGTCCAGGGGAGAACCGTTGGGATCTGAGGAATCTGGGGGATTTTTGGTGGATAAGACTTTCCTGAAGCCCTGGTTACTGGAGAAACTAATTAAGATAATGGGGTCCAAGTAGGATTGGGGCATGCCCCGGGGATTGTAAACCTCAATATCAAAACTTAACACCTTGAATTCAGGTAAACTGGAACCCATAGGTTTAGGATGATTTTCCATCTGGAAAATGCAGGGTTTTGGTGTTTGGTTATTGCCTGATCCTCTTGTTACCCGTTTTACTGATGTTTTCCGTGACGTTTGGGTGGAATTTAAAACCTTACCCTCTACTTCCACCATTTTAAGTGGGAATAATCCTTTATCTATGAGGTATCTGCGGTAAAAAGGAATATCATGTTCTCTGATTTCATCTACAGAAGGTAAGTTCAATATCTTTTCCCTGAGTTTGGGAATATCTTGGGGATGTTTGAAGGTTACCTTCAGGACCTCTTTCCAGTTGCCCCTATCATTCCTGAAGACCTTTTCAACCGAAAGAATTTTTAATTCACTTAACTCCCTGGTGCAATCCCGAATACATTGAAGAGTATAAGGAATAACATATATGTAAGGTTTGAAGCTCTTATCCAAGGCTATGATATGTCCTTCTTCATTTTCTCCCATGAGTTTACCGAACAACCTTATAACCGATTCCTTATTCCGGGTGACGTAATCAATGTCCAGG
>JAUNXM010000038.1 GCA_030539815.1 Methanobacterium sp. | reverse complement strand
TTACTTTAAATTTACTTTTTATGAATTTTAAGAAATAATTAGACAGATTATACTTTAAAATTTAATATCAAATAAATTCAAAATAAAGAAAATAATAAAGAAATGTTATAGAGCTGTAAATTATATGTCCAGCTCCATTATTCCTTCAAAGACCGAAACTGCGTCTCCTTCCATAAATCCGCCAAGTTTCCCGTCTTTTTCATACACGGTAATCATTAGGTCTCCCCCAGGTAGATGAACCAGTACATCCTTTTCCAGCAGACCTAACTTGTACCCGGCAATAACTGTACTGGTGGCCCCAGTACCACAGGCCATGGTGAAACCAGCACCTCTTTCCCAGGTGAGCATTTCAACTTCTTGCGGACTTACCACCCCAACGAAATGCACGTTAATCCTTTCTGGAAATGCTTCGTGGGTCTCGATTATGGGGCCCAGATGATCCAGGGCCACTTCTTCCAATTTATCAGTGAAGATAATAGCATGAGGATTACCCACACTAAGGGCAGTTAGTTTCAATGGTTCACTATCAACCACTAATTCCTGATCAATGAATTCCTCTTCATCACTGGCCATAGGTACTTCACTGGTTTTGAAGGTGGCAGTCCCCATGTCAACCCTAATGGATCTCACGTTACCACTTTCAACCTGGAGGGTTAATTCTTTTATTCCACCAAGAGTTTCCACACTCATCTGTTTTTCTTTGAGAACATCATTCTCATAAACGTATTTGGCAAAACAGCGAATTCCATTTCCACACATCTGTGCTTCACTTCCATCACTGTTGAATATTCGGAAACGGATATCAGCTTCTATGGATGGGGCCACGAATATTACTCCATCCGCACCTACGGAGAATCCTCTGGTGCAAAGTTCAGCTGAAATTTCACCCTTCTTATCTTCAGGAATCAGTTCTTCTGTGGATTCATCAATTACCGCGTAATCGTTTCCCAGCCCATGCATTTTATGGAAGAGTAAAATTATTCTATCGCTCATTTTAACAGCCTCAGGGGAATATTCTGTTTTCGGTATAGGTCAGCGAAGGTTTCTCTTTCCCTTATTATATCAACTGCACCATCACAAACCATAACTTCTGCTGGAAGTGGCCTGGAATTGTATTGGCTTGCCATACTGAAAGCATAAGCCCCAGCATTCATAATGGCTAGAATATCACCTTCTTTGATATCCGGAAGGGGCCGGTCTCTTGCGAAGAGATCTCCAGATTCGCAAATATTACCCGCCACATCAATGTTTTCAGTGGGTTCTGCTTCGGGTTTGTCAGCCACCAAAATGTGGTGATAAGATCCGTACATGGTGGGCCTTAGTAATGTATTGAATCCAGCATTAACCCCTATAAATTTACGGTAACTCTGTTTAACAGTGTTAACTTGGGTTAAAAGGTAAGATGCGTCTCCAACTATGTAACGCCCCGGTTCAATGCACATGGTTGGTTGGCCAATGGAGTGTTCTGTTAGTTTATCCTTGTAGAGGCCTACAATTTCCACTGCGAATTTTTCAATATCCAGTAAACCTTCCTCAGGGGTGTAAGGTATTCCCAAACCACCACCAAAATCTATAAATTCAAACTTAACCCCGGTTTCCTTGTGAACCCGGCCAGCAACATCCATCAGTACTTGTACTGCCAGTTTAAATGGTTCGGGGTCCAGAATACCTGACCCAATATGGGTGTGAATACCCACTGGCTGGAAACCGAGTTCAATTGCTTTTTGATAAACTTTCACTGCTTTTTCTTCCATTATTCCAAATTTAGATAACTTTCCACCGGTTATGCAGTGGTCATGGTGACCAGCACCTACCATTGGATTAACTCTGAATGATATTTTAGTCCCCTTTGCTCCCGGAATTTTTGCCAAGCGTTCTAACATGGACACGCTGTCCAGGTTCATGCGCACGCCAGCATCCAGGGCGAATTTCAATTCATCATTGGTAACATTGTTACCCGTGTAAAGAATTCTATCCGCTTCAAATCCGGCCATTAGTGCAGTGTAGATTTCTCCAGGAGCAACAGCGTCAATACAGCTGCCTTCCTGTTCCAAGATTTTCATCATTGCCAGGCTGGTGTTGGCTTTGGCTGCGTAGAATATTTTAAAGTCTTCATATTCCCTGGTGAATGCTTTCTGGACTCTTCGGTAATTGTCCCGTACTCTCATCTCATCTGTAACGTAAAGTGGTGTTCCATATTTCTGGGCAATTTCCAGGGCATCAGCACCACCGATGTCCAGATTGCCTTTTTCATTGGTTTTAAAGTGTAAGTTCATAAGTGATCCTCCGAAAGGAAGTAAACATCAAATATATTTCTTTATATCTTTATAATTATTCCGGTATTTTATCCATTTCTTAAAAATAGACCTTTAATTTAATAAAAAATAGGGGATTTGTGATAAATTAAAGGAGATTATTCAGTCTGATAATCTCCTAAGTACTTCATCTAGACAGTCAGTAACATCATTAATCTGGTCCTGGCTGATAACAAGTGGTGGGACGAATCTGAGTACTTTTTCTGCGGTGCAGTTGACCAAAACTCCCTGCTGGCGCATATCGTCAACCATATTGGCACAAGTCATGTTCATTTCCATTCCCAACATCATTCCTACACCCCGAACATCTTCTACCAACCCGTGTTCCATGAATAATTCCTTCAACTGATTTTTGAAGTATTCCCCATTTTCCCGTGACCGGGCTAGGAGATTCTCCTCTCGAATGGCCTCCACCGATGCCAAACCAGCGGCACAAGCTAATGGTCCACCTCCAAAAGTGGCCGCATGGTCACCGGGATGGAAGGCGTTTCCCACTTCTTCACTAGCCATAATTGCACCCATAGGGAATCCACCAGCAATGGCCTTGGCTAAAGTGGTGATATCAGGGGTTACTTTAAAGGTCTGTGAGGCGAACATCTCTCCGGTACGTCCAAAACCAGTTTGAACCTCATCAAATATCAGTAGAATATCATTTTCATGACATAATTTCTTTAATTCAATTAAATATCCTTCAGGAGGTATTATTATGCCACCTTCACCCTGAACTGGCTCCACCAGCACGGCAGCGGTTTCATCAGTTATGGCTTCATTTACTGCTTCCAAGTCACTGTAAGGAACGTGTTTAAAGCCCGGAGTCAGGGGTCCGAAGTTTTTCTTGTACTTATGTTGTCCAGTGGCGGTTATAGTGGTGATGGTTCGCCCGTGGAAACTATTTTCCATGGCAATGATCTCCCCCTTACCGGTGTACTTACGGGCCAGCTTAATGGCTCCCTCATTGGCTTCTGCACCGCTGTTACAGAAGAATGCCTTCTGGTGGGATGAAATTTCAACTAGGAGTTTTGCAAAGCGCACCTGCTCCTCAGTATAGTAAAGGTTGGATGTGTGGATTAACTTTTGGGCCTGTTTGCTGATGGCCTCTGCCACCCTTGGATGGGCGTGGCCAACGTTATTCACTGCTATTCCAGCTACACAATCAATGTATGGACGACCTTCCACATCCCACACTACAGCCCCCTTACCCTTTTTAAGGGCCAGAGGCTGGCGACCATAGGTTTGCATTACATATTCCTTGTCTTGAGCCATTATCTCCTCTGTGTTCATATTATCACCAAAGTAAATTTAATATAATCATTGTCAATTTCTCCTAATAATTCAAGCTTGTTATTATTTTAAGCCCAGTATAATGTAATTATGGTTAGAGACATTATAAGCCTTATCCATCATTTCTCAGGGAAATGATTAAATATGGTTAAAAACACACCCATTGGTTATATAATTGGCAAAGAATCTTGGTAAATCCTCAGGAATTTATTACTATCTTGGAGCGCTTACTATTATAATGAATATAGGGGAAGGAAAACTACTATGGACAGTCAAAAAATCATATTATACATTGGATCGGTTATTCTCTTAATTATTGGGGGGTACACGGTTTACACAGGGCAAACATCACAGGGTGTAATCTGGTTCATATTAGGAGTGATCTTCCTTTCCATTTCTTCCCAACTGGGACGCCCTATAAAGGCAGTTAAAGTCAGAAAAATGATTATATTATTATGTGCCATTATCTTACTGGGAATAGGCGTTTATATGTTATATTTTGGGGAGTTTTTGGCAGGCATAGCATGGATTGTGGCCGGAATCCTGGGACTGCTGATTTCATTTATGTTAGTGGGTAATAAGGGAGTTTTGGATCCTCAATAAATTATTAAAACCATTCAAATCTCTTACTCCGTTGTCATGTTTATCCTATTTGGTCCCCATCAGTTTATCCTGGGAGAAATATTTTAGTTATATTTTATTAAACATTTATTAACCGGGAATAGTGAAACTTTCTAAAGGTGAATCTTATGAAAAAAGCGATTATTGAAACTGATAAAGGAAACATTGAACTAACCCTTTTTGAAAAGGAAGCCCCTAAAACAGTGGCTAACTTTGAAAAACTTGCTAACAGTGGATTTTACAATGGATTAACCTTTCACCGTGTTATTCCTGATTTTGTAATTCAGGGCGGATGTCCCAAGGGCAATGGAACCGGCGGACCAGGTTACACAATTAAATGTGAGATAAACCCTCATAAACATGGGACTGGAGCTCTTTCCATGGCACATGCTGGTAAAGACACTGGTGGAAGTCAGTTCTTCATCACACACTCCCCACAACCCCACTTGGACGGTGTGCACACTGTATTCGGCAAAGTGGTCAAGGGAATGGAAGTGGTTAATATAATCAAACCCGGTGACGTGATGAATAAAGTCACGGTAACTGATGAATAATCCCCCAAATTTTTTGTATTTTTAGCCAAAATTAAAATTTATTTTTTTTAAATTTCCATGGAATTCAAACGATTTTTGATTTATTAAGCAGTTCATTTAAGACCATACCATAAATTTCCGCTATTTCTTCACATATTTTCAAGTCACGGTCATCATAGTCTTCCTCTGGATTTCCAGCCACTATCTGACCAATTACTTCCCCTTCAAATTTAACAGGAACTGATAAAAACTGACTTACTGGCTCATGACCTGGTGGGAGACCATGGGCAGCTGGATGATTAGTGATGTCATGTACATATAATGATTCACCAGTATCCAGGGAGTAACCCAAGAGTCCACCGTAACTGCCATCTTTTAAAACCTTAAATCGGGCTTCACCCATCTCTTCATACATCTCGCACTCCTTGGTGAGATGGGAAAATGATATACCTACGCTATCTCCGTTTTCAGGGTCTATAAATGCCACATAACAGCTTTCACTTTTGAGAAAACTCTTTGTATTGGTTAAAACAACATCAGAAACTTCTTTAAGAGTAGAGTCTGGTAGCATGCCCAGAATTTTACCTCGGAAAATATTTAGTTCCTCTTCACTTCCCATATCAATCATCCTCGGTCTATTATCATTTCCAATCAATATTCTATTTCCCATAACTGATGCTTGTGTACGATTAGTGGGAATATTATTAAATATTTAATCACCGCAAATGGGATCGCCCTCTTTTAAAACTTTAACAAACACACCTAAAACAGATTCCAGGGGCCATATATCTTGCTCTCCCACATCCACATACCAGAAATTACCCTCATGAAAAATCCTATTGACAATGGCGATCTGGAATGGAAATCCAGAAATTAATGCGAAGGCACCAAATAAGGGGGTAGTAACAGATCCATCTGGAATCAGTATTATTTCACCCTTTAAAAGTCTTATAGGGTTTATTTTAATCATTATCCAATCATGGGGGTTAAAGTGGGGGTTCTGTACACCTTCGGCCCTTATAATTATTGTTTTCTCCCTTTGTGACCCTCCCTGTTTTTTAATCTTCTTTTTTTGAATCCGGGTAATTAACGCATTAAACTCTATTGAGGACAGTTTATCTTGATGTTGATTACAAATACCTTGTTCCATTGCTTCCTGCAGAATTCGTCCAGCGTGAATATCTCTACAGTGTGAATTATTGCTGGTACTACGCATAGGACACTTCCAACAATATTTATCCTCTAGAATATTCATAATTTCCTGATAAGCGGTTTCAGTCTCCTCTTGAAATACACTTAACCTTTCTTGAAGGATTCCCACTACAATCACATCCTGCAGTCTATCCTGGACATTAATGTCTCACTTAATCCTTGATTAATTTATGTTTCTGGGTTATTACCATACTTTAAGTTATTATCCTTTAACTGCATATATTCTATATGTGTGGAGAATCATTTGATTATCTATTAATCAGGGGAGACCTTTTCAATGCCGAAAAATGCACTAAATGATTTAAATGAACTCGAAAAGCAAAACATAGCATTGTCATTGTGGATGAGGGAATTCAATGCCAAAAAGATTCCCAAAGGTGTTAAAAAAAGAATATTGAGTAAAAAGAACAGCCCAGAATCATTTGGTGAAAGAATGCACTACCGTATTCAGGATCTTCTGGATAATCCGGACTCATTCACCCCTAGTTACCGGAAACGGTACGAAAAACTATTGGATCATTGTAATTCACTAACCTCAATACAAGCCTATGCACTGAATCATCTTTTGGGATTGGACAGCAGCCGGGGATACCAGGATGTTCCTGATGAATCTAACCTTGAATTTCCCCGGGATTTCGCTCCGCAACTGGGGTACCAGGTAGGCTGGCACTTCTTTGTTGGCAACTGTCGTGACACCCGTCGACGTGAATATGGAATCCTGGTGTCTTTCTACCGTTATTCTTTACTACCTCCAGAGATGGCCCACGGTTTTGGATTATCTGATTGGGATAATCAAATATTCGAGATGCAACTAGCCATAGCCCGAGCTGGTGAAAAACACCTCCAGGCACGTCCATTTGCAATTGCAGGTACCACTGGGCTACTTAATTTTTCCAACCAACCATTTCAATACCAGGCTGGAAACAACCGGATTATCTCTGAAAATGAAGATGAACTATTTCCTCTCCGTGTTCAGGCCTGGGGAGTGAATCAGGGTGGTGAAGAGGACGTGGAGATGGAAGTTGATCTGGGATTCTCATCTGAAAAGGATTTCCTTCTCCAGGGAAACCAGGGATGCCTCCCTTGCTGCTGTGGGGTGGGCACACTTTATTATTCAGCCACCAACCTTCGAATGGAACCGGGAAGTATCATCAAATTAGATGGTGAGGAAATAACTCTAACCCAGGGCCAGTTCTGGTTCGACCATCAGTGGGGTAATGCCCTGGAACCACTGGGCAACAGCCGGTGTAAAGTTGCCCGAGCAGCCAATGTTCTTACAAAAACTTCCCATTCCAGAGGATGGGATTGGTTCATGGCCCAGTTTGAAGGAGACCGGGAAATGACCATGTACGCACCACACACCGATGAAAACCTGACATTCTACTGGCAGACTGGAGAAAAACCACCAAGTACCATGAAGGTGGCAGTTAAGGGACAGTACATCGATGCCGAACACAATGTAGTAGATATGCGGGGAAGTTTGGAGATTGATAAATGGGTTAGGAGTGTTAAATCATCCAATCCAGAGAACTACTTCATTACCAACACATGGTACCCGGACCACTGGGAGTTCAAGTTTCAAGACATGGTACCGAGAGATATCCGTCACTTCACCATGACGCCCATTGTCCATGGCGGGCAGACAGGTTACAATGCTAGCGGAGCACAGTACAGTGAAGGGGGTGTATACATTAGAAACCCAGAAGGTCGATTACTGGGAAAGGGATTTGCTGAGTCAGTTTATTATGCTGATGCTCATGGCAACATATTCCACCTGGCAGGGTTGCCGGATACACCTAAAATGAGAAAACTCATGGAACCACCAGAACCATCTGCACTCTTAAAATTAAAAGGAACACTTTACATGGCCTGGCCACCCCACCAGAAAAAGCTAAGAAATATGCTGGAAAAATGTCTGAAACAGGGATTACCTATGGATTTCGTAAAATAACCTTTGATGTATACTAATATGTTATTTATAGAAAAATACCATCTAAAATGTTTAAACCAATTAGGGGGTTATCCATGAACAAGAGTTTAAGTATTCTGGCAACAGTACTGATTTCCGTTATACTGGTCATTGTCATTTTTCAGACATTGATACTGGGACAACATTCCATGTTTAATTATCTGGCCATTGTGGCTTTTCTGATATTCCTATTCATTAGTGTCTATGATATGCGAAATGCTGATGAGGAAGATTAAAAAATCAATTAAATTAAAGAAACAGGTTTGAAATTTCATAGGTTTAAAACTTCATTTATTTTTCTTCCCCAATGATTTCAAGAGGCCTGATTTACGGGCATAATGGAATAAATAAAGTTGAACGTAACCTGCCCACTTACCATAATGTTCCATCCCGAATTCACGAGTTTCTTTTGGTTTTAATTCTTCACCAGGGAAGTAAAGATGCTCTACTATCCTTTTAATCCACACATCAACTGGAAACGCTTCTCCCATGCCAAAACCATAGAGGAGAATGCAATCAGCAACTTTTGGCCCCACACCAGGTAGTTCTAGGATGGTGTTAAAGGCTTTCTCATATTTCATTTTAGATAGTCTTTGAAGATTTATTTTCGAATGAATCATACTCGCAGACTTAATAATGTATTTCGCCCGATAACCCACACCACATGCCTGGAGATTTCTTTCAAAGACAAAATTATCGGGTAAATTATATTCTGATCGTTGTATTTCTTCCAAATCGTGTTCTGGTACACTACTCAAACGTTTCGCAGAGGGGAACGTGTAGAAATCACCGGAACTAAAACGATACCCATCACCCCATTTTCTTTTAATATCTTCTACCGAACGATTCCAACGTTTTATAGAGCAATTTGATGATGATATTGATGATATTATGCATTCAAACGGATTATGGGCCTTGAAAAGTCTCAATCCCTGGCAGAAATCAATGGTAAGTGCTAGTTTTGGATCTTCACCTAAAAACTGGTATAATCGTTTCAAATCATGGTTAAGGCCGAATATATCTCGGATTGAAGTTTCAACATCCTTCCTAGTTAGATATTCCGGTGATTCAGCAATTATTTCAAGGTCACCATCAGGATCTGAATCGTCGTGCCTAATTTTAACCAGGCAAGGAGTGTCATCTACTAATATAAGCTCCTGGAAGAAGAAATTTCTCATTTTCCAAGGGGGTTGGCTGGTCTGACCGCTGTGAATGGTAAGGGATAGATTTAGGGGTCCTTTGAATTTATGATGGGGAATGGAAAATTCACGTATCATCATTTAGTGATAAGTTTCAATTGTTTTAAAAAAGTTATCCTGGTTTACTTGTGAGTTTAAACAGAAAAAAGAAAAGAAAAAGAAATTGAAAGTTTCCTTATCTGGATAGTAACTTTTAATAAAATGAAAATTATATTAAGCATGGAACTATGTACAGTAAAGAAATGATAAAGGAGCTAAAAGCTACTTTAAAATCACTTTCCCCGGCTATTTTACTGATAATAATATTTCAAATATTATTCATTAAACAGCCATTAAACCAGTTTGCAACGGTGATCATGGGTCTTTTTTTTACTATACTGGGGTTTACCCTATTTATACAAGGGGCAAAAAAGGGCTTATTACCTCTGGGGGAAAGCATGGGTTCTTCATTTATAGAAAAAAAGGCATTCATACTTATTTTAATATTCGGTTTTTTATTAGGCCTCACCCTGACCATAGCCGAACCCGATGTTAGGTTAGTTGCTTTTCAGATCAGTCAGATTACCATTCTGGATATCACTCAGGATGAACTGATCTACGTAACTGCCATAGGGTTGGGCATATTCACCCTGGTGGCAATTTTAAGGAACATGCTGGACTTGCCAATGAAATATATCATAATACCGGGCTACACTGCTGCCATAATACTGTCCATATTCACTTCCAGTGATTTCATACCAAAAGCCTTTGATCTGGGAGCGGTAACCACAGGCCCTATGACTGTCCCCTTCCTTATAGCAATAGGGGTGGGTATTGCTTCGGTAATGGGTAATAGGGATCGTTTAGAATCAGGGTTCGGGATAATGGCCATCGGATCCATTGGCCCGATTTTAGCCATACTAATCTGGAGTTTACTGAGGGGAGGTTAGGCTATGGTATTAATAAGTGTTTTCGGGGTCTTATTGGAAGTTTTAGAGGCAATAGCTCCAGTTTTAATACTTTTTTTTATTTTTCAGGGCGTGGTTTTGAAAAAAATTCCTGAAAATATAAGGGATCTGTTATCCGGGGTATTGATGACCATAATTGGATTCTTTCTATTCTATTATGGTGCTAAAATAAGTTTAATCCCTATGGGAAACCAGATAGGCACATATTTATCCAGTGTTAACTTTTTTTGGGTGATTATATTAATATTTCTAGTGGGAGTTTTTGCTATTCTCGCAGAACCGGCAGTAAATGTGTTTGTTTATGAAGTGGAAAAGGTATCATCGGGTTATATCCATAAAAATATTCTAATTTTCAGTATTGCATTGGGTGTTGGTGTAGCTCTTATTTTTTCGGTACTGAGAATATATTTTAACTTACCATTTTCCTTTATTCTGATACCGGGATACATAATTATATTGTGTCTGGTACTTTTAACTCCCAAGGAATTTATCGCCATTGCCTTTGATTCTGGTGCAGTGGCCACGGGTCCCATGGTGGTAACCTTTGCGTTGCCCATAATGACCAGTTTAGCCATTGGATTAAGGGGTAATGATTCAGGAATTTTAGGTTTGGGAACAGTAGGGTTGGTGGCTATGTTTCCCATTGCCTCGCTGTTGATTATAGGAATTCTACTGAAAAGGAGGGAAAAATCATGAACAATACCTGTTCCGGTTTTAAATTAATATACGTGATAGTAGAAGCTGGGCGCGGAAGTCATATAATGGAATCTGCTCGTAAAGCAGGTGCCGAAGGTGGAACCCTTTACTATGCCAGGGGTACCAGTATTCATGAACACGGAAAGTTTTTTGGAATGCCTATTGAACCAGAAAAAGAAGTAATCATGATAGTTATCAAGGATTCCTTGGTAGACCAAGTATTTGATGCCGTAGTACAGGAAGGAGAAATAGACACTCCTGGAAAAGGAATTGCTTTCATACTTGATCTTAACAGAGTAGCCGGGATATGCCACTTAAACGACCATGAAATACAATGATTTCAACAAATAGATAATTTAATGCTTTCCAATAAATAAAAAAAATGATTATCCTCGTTAAATGATTGAAAGAAGATTTCGAGCTGATACCAATGAAAAACGAATTTAAAAAATCAGATAACTTAAACCTGAACTTAGCTGGAGTTCTACTCATCATTGCTGCTTCTGTAGTATTAATGGGCATAATTACTGGTGAAATATTTTACCCTGAAAACCTTGCCTACACTACAGCCAATAGCATGATCAGTGATTTGGGATCCACTGTGCCACCCAATAGTATTATAACCCAACCTTCAGCCACTATTTTTAATTTCACCATGATACTGGCCGGAATTTTGATTTTGTCAGCAAATTATTATCTTTTCAAGTTTTACCATGAAAAAATAGCAGCAATATTAATTGGATTACTGGGGCTGGGAGTTCTGGGCGTGGGGATCTTCCCGGGTAACATGACTCCAATGCATCCCATATTCTCCTTAATTACATTTCTAAGCGGGGGACTAGCTGCAATTTACTCTTACCGATTAATAAATTCACCTTTTAAATATATAGCTCTTATCTGGAATAATCTGCCTGTTTTTCCTCTTCATGTCCAACATGTTCATCCCAGTGATTGGTGGGGGTGGAGTGGAAAGATGGGTTGCCTATCCCGTAATCCTGTGGTTGCTGGGATTTGGAGGTTATCTACTGGGTTTGGGATCGAATGAAAACGCACCTAAAGGAATTGAATAAATTTTAGGTATTAAAAGCATAAAAATACTTATTAAACATTTATTTCCCAAACTACGGGAGTGGATCGTTATCCGAGTCAACCTTACAATCCGCAAACCGAAGTTTCTTTTTCTTAACCCCTACAAAACCATGGTCCTGGGTAATGACAGCCACGTCTATGGGTCCCCCCACACCAGGCATATCACCGGGATCTGTAGTTATCCCATCACTAAAACGTTTTATGGCGCTGGTGGTCTGGATCATCAGTGTGGCGAAGTCAATGGCATCCTGGAGAGTCATGGCCCCCCACTGAATGGCGTATTCCAACCCCCTGAGCTGGGTTAGTATAATCTGCTCACCATGGGTCATGATGGATTCTTTAACAAAATCTATATTCTGAATCCGACCATCGAATCCCATAACTATCCGGGCAGCCACATCTCCCAGCCCTAACCACGAACTTCCGAATTCCATCCCTTGTTTTCACTGTCACGAAGTTTCTGTAAAATTGTAAGGAGATATAAAGGGGATAATCAGTTTCCATATTTTAAAAATCTTCATATTAAAAATCGGAAATTTTGACATTTTTTTTCTTTTTATATTTACCTCAAAAAATGATTATTTAGAGTTTATAACTATTATGGGCTTGTAAGGCATGTAAACTGGATCCCACCTATTGTTTTCCACCAGTACTTCAACATCATCATTTCCTTTTTCCTGGGCAACTCCATCCACTATGGCCTGTTTGGCCACAGCAACTGCGATATTTTTACTAACATCCATTAATTGGGAAATTTCTGGGAGCAATCGGGGGATATCTTCATATACACTAACTGAACTGGCCAGTTCGTGGATGGCAGCATCCATCATACTAGCAGTCATCCTAGTTGCCTGGCTACTAACAATACCCAGACCTAAACCAGGAAATATCAGGGCATTATTGCACTGGGCCACTGGATAAAATTTTCCCTGGAATTCCACGGCATTAAAAGGACTACCAGTGGCCACCAGTGCACTTCCCCCCGTCCATCTGATAATATCTTCAGGTTTAGCCTCAGTAAGGGTTAATGGATTGGATAAAGGAAATATTATCGGCTTTTCGACCTGCGAAGCCATGGTAGTTACCACCTCACGGGTAAAAGCACCCTGCACTGTGCTGGTGCCAATAAGGATGGTGGGTCGCACATTACGCACAACATCCAGAAGATCACGGGGATTATCGCCGTGATCCCATGTACTGGTTTCTGTTGAACTGCGGGCGTATGGTGCTTTGAAATAATCAATTTTCTCCCGAGACCGGGTTACCAGGCCCTCACGGTCCATCAAATAGAAATTATTATAGGCTTCCTGGTTACTGAGACCTTCCTTTACCATTTGCTTCCAGATCTCATCAGCTATACCGCAACCAGCAGTTCCAGCACCATATATGAGCACCCGATGATTAGAAACAGGGGTACCGGATATTTTAAAAGCATTCAGGAGAGCGGCCATGGCAACAGCCCCGGTACCCTGTATGTCATCATTAAAGGTGCACATCACCTCCTGGTAACGATCCAAGTGATGTCTGGCATTTTTCTTCCCGAAATCCTCCCATTGGAGAAAAACATGGGGAAATTTCTCATTTATAGCATTAATCACAGTTTCCACAAATTTATGGTATTCACTATGGTTGATACGCGGATTACGCCATCCTAGATAAAAAGGGTCCTCCAGTAAGTCTGGGTTATTAGTGCCCACATCAATCATAATAGGTAGCATTCTCCGGGGATTTATACCGGCACATAGGGTGTAAACCACCAGTTTTGCAACTGAAATACCAATTCCATTAGCTCCCTGGTCACCAATACCCAGTATCTGCTCAGAATCAGTTAGAACAATAAGGTCTATTTCATCTTCATCCCAGTGACTCAGTATTTCATCAACATGCTCCCTTTCAGGGTAGGAAAGGTAAATTCCACGTGGTTTCCTGAATTCATCACTGTAACGCTGGATTGCCAAACCCGCAGTAGGGGTGTAGACAATGGGCATCATCTCCTGGATGTGTTCGCGTATAAGGCGGAAAAAAAGGGTTTCATTGGTGTTGTAAAGATTGTTTAGAAAAATATTTTTCTGCAGATCATCGGCTTGCAGGGTGAACTGGCAGTAGGCCCGTTGGAGTTGTTCATCCAGAGTCTCCACAGAATGAGGTAAAAGTCCGATAAGGTGGAATAATTCTCTTTCTTTAGTACTGAAAGCAGTGCCTTTATTTAGGTGTGATGATTGGAGGAGTTGACTACCTCTCAGATGAGTTTCAATGTATTTAGTTCCTTCTTTTTCGACAGTAATCGCTATGGATTTAAACTGTAACCCCCCATATTTTGGGAACTCTGGGATATTTGATTGTCCCCCTGGTATGGGATATAATTATAATTTCAACATTTATATATACTTTGCGGATTTAAAGGGTTAAATTTCTGTCATATTCTCCGTTCTGGACATGGATGATGACATAATCCTGACAATGAAAATTATGGGGAGGATACAATCTGATCTAATCCACGGGCATAGTCCGGGAGATATGTTCTCATTTTACCATATCCATTCTTTTAATCTATTAAATCTTTGCCGACTATAGGAAATAAGAAAGGTCATTTAAACAATAATAAAAGTGGTGATAGAAATGGGAAAGTTCATTACAATAACTCCAGATAGTGCCCTGGTTTTAATGAAAAATGAACCTGAGATTACAATACTTGATATCCGGCCTGAGGAGGATTTTATAAAGGAACACATTCCTGGGGCAGTGAACCTGGATTACGATGGTCACCAATTTCCGAGTAAAGTGGAAAAACTCGATAAAAACCAGCCCTACATCATTTACTGCAAGAGCGGGGTTAGAGGTGGTTATTTCATGGAAAAAATGAGGGAATCTGGCTTTGTGGGGGCTTATAATATTTTAGGTGGTTTTGTAGCCTGGAAAATAAGTAAATTACCCCTAACCAGTGAAGAATAGTCATGAGGGTAAAATTTATGAGTTTTATGGGGAACAGAGTGCTATTTGTTAAATCAAAGGTAGACCTTTCCCTGATAAGAATGATTGTAGAATTGTTAAGTTAATCAAAAACTAGAATGCAATCAAAAACTAGAAGTGGCAAATTTTTGCTATCACTATATAGAGAGGCGTATCAGAAAAGGTGATTTTGTTGTATACTCCTTATTTTGATTAAATAAAGTTTATTATTACTTATTTTTTGATAATTTGCTTGGAAAATTCTGGAATAAAAATCATTGTGAAAAGTAGTGAAAAGGTGAAAATTTCAAATTATTTAATTTTTCAGGGCTGGAAATGGTAAATTAAATTAAAATAAAGAAATAGTCACTGCAAAAATTTTGCTTCACTATATAGAGCGGCACATCAAAAATCACGAATTTTGATTAGCTTCCAGTTTTTGACTTATATGTTGATATATTTCCTTGGTTACTCCAACGTTCCTAATAAAATCGTTGGAATACCTTATGTCTCCCCTCAGTGGGTCATTTACCATATGTGCGTCTATTATAATTTGTTATTTTAAAATAATGGTAGTTCAGAGAAAATTTATTATTATATGGGTTTTGTAGAAACCCTTTTTTTTAGTTGATTTGTGTTGTTCTGTAGATGTTGTATAT
>JAUNXM010000037.1:14056-15477 GCA_030539815.1 Methanobacterium sp. | reverse complement strand
GACTACTACAACACCAGCGGGAAAAAAGCAGACTTCGCAGAAATGAAACCATGGATATTGGTTATTTACAAATTACCTGCAGGTTTTGAGCAATATGTCGTTCCTACCACCAATTGTCAATCTACTGATTCACTAATCATTGCTTTAGCTAATAATATTACATCCGGAGCCAGTACACCTTACGAAGCCACCCAACGCATATTTAATTGGGTAAAAAATAATATTAGCTACCAATTTTATTACAACACACAAAAAGGCGCAGTAAACACTCTTAACTCTGGTGGAGGTAACTGTGTTGACACTACCCATTTACTAATTGCTTTACTAAGATCAGTAGGAACACCTGCTAGATACGTACACGGATACTGCCAGTTTAGCAGTGGTAGCTGGTATGGGCATGTTTGGGTTAGTGTTTATGTTAATGGTCAATGGATAGTTGCTGATGCAACAAGCTCTAGGAACCAACTGGGAGTTATCAACAATTGGAATACTGGAACTTATACATTATATGGTTACTACACCAGTTTACCATTCTAAAATGATGATAACATTTGACATTAACATCATTTGCATATAAAACCCAGAAAACAGTAGAAACCATAGTTGAATAGAATATGGGAATGAATGGTTGTAGTTCAGGTAATAATTAGTGGAACTAATATCGGTGCAAAAAACCATTAAAATGGGACAAAAAAATATTAAAGGTACAGGGAATGTGTTCTAATGGAATATTTCCCTATTCCTTTATTAATCAAATTTTATTTTTTTAATTTTTTTTTTAAACATGATTCATCATCTTAAACCACTCCCAATGTTTTTACACATATCTTATTTGTCAAAAAGTTTGATTTTTTTACCATTTCAGAAGGAACCTCTTAAAGTTTCTGATTTGCATATCTGGTATTTCAAGTATTATTCCTATTCTCCTCATGTGAGAATTCATGTCCAAACATTTTGAATCACTCATAATCAAAAAATTTTATACTGATCCTGCAAGATCTATATACAGGGTTAAAAATGTACAGAATATTACATTTTAGTGGAGGAGTGCACAAGTTCGATCTCCTATCTGAGCATGTGGATGATGTGGGAAGATTGTTATTCCAGAAAAACCACCTTCATATCAGCCGAGGAAACTACTTTTTATCCGAAGAAATTCAGGTTATTTTAGTGGTTCCTCCCAATGAAGTATCCAGTATACAGGGACTGGCCAGGGAGATAAAGGGAGAAATTCAGGAAATTGAAGTAGAAGAACCATTAAAAAGGAACATTCACCACCTAATGGATGTTCACAATGTCCTTTGTAAGAATGGTGGATTGATGAGCCTGGAAAATATCTTAAAATCATTTGAGTCCAGTCAAGAGAATATGCTTGAATCTGAAACGGATGTTCTATTTTTACTGAATTAGAAGAATTGCAA
>JAUNXM010000037.1:0-14025 GCA_030539815.1 Methanobacterium sp. | reverse complement strand
TGTTAAAAAACGTGAAATAAAGGGAAAACTTGAGTATCACTCTAAATATAGTCTAATTTTTAATCAAAAATTAATTTGGTCTCTTAAAATTTATGAAAGCTAATATAACTAATTAAGATAGGGACTAAAAATATATATTTAAAACAACTTTAAGGATAAAAAGCAACATTATTTTACCAAATTTCTATTATCCCTAAACTAAAAGTGAAAAGATGATAAAAGGACAAACAATCATTTTAATAGGTATAGTGGCCGTAGTTGTGGGTATGCTCCTTATATTCATAGGCAGTACTTTCATATCAGGAAAAACTGACGGCAACAACAATAGTAAGGTCAGCACGGGCGGGGTAATTTTAATAGGTCCCATACCAATTGTATTTGGTAATGATAAAAGTATGGTCTCCATTGCCCTAGTGGGAGCGATAATCCTGATGATACTGGCCTACATCCTGTTTTACAGGGGACATCTGTAACTTTTAAATAAAGGTAATAATTTAAGGATATATAAATAAAAAAAACAATAGTCAGATGCCAATATCGGCTTCCATTTAACACCAAATCCCATTTAAAGGTTGATAATTTCTAATTTGCTGTCTTTATTACAATGATATTTTAAGGTGAAATTATATGGATCACACTTCAATTAACAGTAGAAAGTATTTAATTTTAATACCTGCTATTGCGGCCTTAATTATTGCCTTAATCCCCACCCTGAAGTACCAGTGGCCACTGGGATGGGATATAATATACCATGTGCAGTATGCACAGGTTTACGCCCATAATGGTTTCACACTGATTAATCCACTCTTAAATGCTCCTGTGGGTCAAAAGATAGGTTATCCTCCATTATTCCATTTTTTAATTGCCGCTATTGGTACTGGACTGGGAATTGACTTTTTCCAGGTTGCCCGTTTACTGCAGCCTTTGCTGGCCATGGCCATTGTTCTATCTGTTTCCTATGTAGCTTACAAATTGTACGGGGAAATAGCAGGAATTGGTGCCGGATTTTTAATGTTATCCAGCATGCTGGTGGAAAGGATGATTCTGGCATTGCCCGAAAACCTGACCCTTATTTTCATTCCACTGGCTGTTTACCTTTATTACCGATCTATACAGGATAAAAAACTTAAAATGGCTATTTTAGGTGGGTTGTTATTTATTTTAGTGATTGGCACTCATCAGGCAGCTACTTTATGTCTGGGTCTGACCATTATCTCCATTACCCTAATGGAGCTGGTGGTTTACCGTGATTTTAAAGCTCTGGGGAATTTAGTTTCCTTCTTCCTGTTGTTTATAGGTATAGCTATTGCCGGAGTTGTTGCCCTCCAGGTCTTCGATCCCGAACTTCTACAAACCATAATGCAACAAGGAATAAGTGCAATTACGGGTATGAGTACCTCATTAGATTATAGTCGTTCTCTGGGGATTTACAGTTACCTGGGAAACCTAGGAGTCTTGGTGATAATATTTTCAGTGATAGGAGCTGTGTTTGCCCTTAAAAACCACCGCAGAAAAGATAACCTGATTCTGGTTTGGATCATGGCCATGATCATCCTGAGTAATGCCTACTTGTTAGGAGTCAATGTCATCACCTATCGGGTTCTCATATACCTTTTGATACCCCTTTCCATACTGGGAGGGTACGGGGTTAAAATTAGCTGCTTTAAAATCAAAGAGTACCCGGAAAGCAAGAAATATTCCCGATTTTCATCTTCCAATGTCCGGACCGGATTTTTAGTAGTTATTCTGGCAATTTCCATGTTAAGTGCCGTGCTAACTGTAACGGATCCAGATATTGCCGTTTACAATGCTAAAAATGAATTTGGGAAGGTGCAGATAGCTCCTCCTTCTGATTCGGAAGTGGACCTGGCCAACTGGTTCCGTGAGAATGGTAACCAAAGCCGTTCCGTGGTTATTTCCAACCAGTTCATCGGAATGTTCCTGGCTACTGAGGCTGGTATGCCCCTGAGTTATGGTTTTGCACATTATGCTCTTAAGAATCATACTGATACTCCGTTGTTAAGGTTAAAAGAAATAAATGTGGGGTACCTGGTTTACGATAAGAATCTGGTGTTACCAACAGAAGATAAGGATAATCCCATTTATATGCGCAGCATTAATTCCGAGTTCTTCTCATTATATTACTTCAGTAAAAATATCACCCAAAATTTCCCAGAAATAAAACCAGATTATGCCACTAAAGTATACGAAAATGATGATTTCATTGTATGCACCATTGATTATTAATCATGAAATTTAATTACTGGTATTAAGCAAGCTTCGATCTCATTTAACCTCGATCTAATTAGAATATATTGAATATTACCCAAACATAAATGTAATGAGTATAAATTATATAACATAAAAACTAAGTTAAACAATCTTTTTAATATTTGTAAAGTGATTCTATGAAAGTTTCTGTTGTTATCCCCGCTCTAAATGAAGAAGGAATTGTGGGCAAAACTGTCCGAACAGTGCCCATTAAAAAACTTAATGATATTGGACTTGAAACCGAAATAGTAGTTGTGGATAATGCATCTACTGATAATACATCAAACGAAGCTTCAGAAGCTGGAGCAAGGGTTGTTCTAGAAACCAAGCGTGGTTATGGGAATGCTTACCTTCGTGGTTTTAAAGAAGCCACGGGTGATATAATGGTAATGGGGGATGCAGATGGAACCTATCCCTTTGATGAAATGGTTGAATTTATTCAACCCATTTTAAAGGGTGATGCAGAGTTCGTGATGGGTTCCCGTTTAAAAGGGGATATTCGTCCCGGTGCTATGCCCGCCCTTCACAAATACATAGGTAACCCATTCCTCACCTGGGTATTAAATATACTTTTCCACACTGGAATTTCCGATGCCCACTGTGGTATGCGAGCCATGACCAGGGAAGCATGGAATAAAATGAATTTAAAAACAACAGGAATGGAATTTGCTTCGGAAATGGTTATAGAAGCTTCCCGCCAAAAATTAAGTATTGCTGAAATCCCAATTACATATTACCCTCGGGAAGGTGAATCAAAACTCAGTTCATTTTCCGATGGATGGAGACATCTACGTTTTATGATGCTTTACAGGCCGGGACCATTCCTGTTAATACCTGGAGTTATCGCTCTCGTTTTTGGAGCTGCCCTAACTCTACTGGTATGGTTCCAGGGAATATCGAGAATGCATTCCATGATACTGGGCGGTATTCTATTGTTAACCGGATATCAATTACTCCTTTCATGGCTTTATTTTGTAGCCTTCGGAGCTGCCTATGGTTATTCCAGTAGCTCAGGAATTAAGAAGAAATTGTTGAGTTACCATTCATTAGAGAAAGAACTACTTTTAGGAGTTATTTTTCTGGCCGGAGGAATAATTCTTGGACTTTATGTCATTTCCAACTGGAGCACTGGAGGATTTGGTGCACTATACCAGGTGCAAAACACAGTAGTTGCAATGATCTTATCGCTGCTAGGTATTCAGACCATTTTTTCCGGAATGTTTATAAGTTTACTGTTGTTAAATAAAGGGGATTAATATCACCCTTTGTCTCAGGCAAATATTATAATTCGGTTGTTAAATCAGAATAAGGTTGCTTACAGTTAAATCATTATTTCTGGAGTATAATTCAATGAAAATTGCTTATATCTACGATGCAGCCTATCCATGGGTTAAAGGAGGTGCTGAAAAAAGGATATACGATTTAGCACTTAGAATGGCTCAACGGGGGCACGAAGTACACTGCTATTCCTGGGGATGGTGGTGGACTAAAGAAGAAAAGGATGATATTATCTTTGAGGGCATTCATATGCACGGAGTGGGTGAACCCAAGGAACTTTACACTGATAACCGTAGATCCATAAGTGAGGCTATATTATTCTCCATTAAGATAATACCCAAAATCTGGAAAGATAATTTTGATATTATTGACTGTCAAGGGTTTCCCTTCTTTTCCTGCTTCCCAGCCATGTTTCATTCCATCATGGGTAAATCATTTTTAATTATCACTGCCCTGGAGGTATGGGGCAATTACTGGTATACTTACTTAGGATTCATGGGATTTTTTGGTAAGCTTATGGAAAAGATAATTTACCATCTCAGCCATCATATAATCTGCATATCCCCTAAAACTGAAAAAGACCTAAAAAATATTAGAAAAACTGATAGATCAATAATAATTCCACCAGGCATCAATTTCAAGGAGATTGAACAGATCCCTCCTAAAGATGAGGAATTGGATTTGATCTTTGCCGGTAGACTTATAAAGGAAAAAAGGGTAGATTTACTAATCCACAGCATTTCAACAGTTAAAAAAGAGAATTCTCATGTTAAATGTCTTATAATTGGTGATGGACCTGAAATGGAGAATCTTAAAGGATTGGCCCAAGATCTGGATCTAAAAAATAATTTAAAATTTATGGGATTTCTGGAAAATGTATCAGATCTGTTTGGTTTCATGAAAGCTGCTAAAGTTTTCGTGCTACCTTCAGAAAGGGAAGGTTTTGGCATGGTGGTAGTGGAAGCCAATGCCTGTGGTCTTCCAGTGGTGGTTGTGGAAGGTTCAATGAATGCTGCGGTTGATCTGGTACAGGAAGGAATTAATGGATTTATAACACCACCCCATGAAAAAGATATGGCACTTAAAATAAATCAAGCCTTAAAAGAAAGGGATAAACTAAAGACTAACTGTATTGAGTCTGCCAGGACATATGACTGGAATGAAATTGTGTCCCGCCTTGAAGCTTATTATCAAAAATCCCTTAATGAGTAAATGCTAAAGAGTAATTAAAAGACTAAATTAAAAAAAATTGAGGATAATTATGAAGATACTGCAAACTCCAATCAGGTTTTATCCCTTCATTGGAGGGGTGGAGAATTATGTTTACTATCTTTCCCAGGAACTGGTAAAAAAAGGACACCAAGTAAGAGTTATATGTGCAAATGAACCCCCATCATCAAGGGAAGAAACAGTGGAGGGTATCCAAGTAAAAAGGATTAATTACTTGGGGAAAATAGCCAATACCAACCTAACACCGGGATTGCCCTATGCCCTAAGTAAAGAAAATTTTGATGTTATTCACACCCACATCCCCACTCCCTGGAGTGCTGACTGGAGTTATATGGCATCAAAATTTAAAAATAAACCATTGATAGTAACTTATCACAATGATATCATTGGAAATGGGGCGGCTCACCATATCGCTAAATTATACAATAGTACTGCCCTGAAATTATTATTGAAACATGCCACGAAAATTATCATCACTCAACCCGATTATTTACAGTCTTCACCTTATTTAAAGAAATATGAGGATAAAATTGAAGTAATACCCAATGGAGTGGATGTCAGGAAATTCAAACCCCTAAACTTGACCAAAGATAATAATTCCCTATTTTTCCTGAGCCTTTTAGATGAATTCCACCAGTATAAAGGTTTAGATTATCTACTGAAATCTTTAAAAATTGTCAAAGAAGAAGTGAATGATTTTAAACTGGTAGTGGGTGGAGAAGGAAAATTACTGGATTATTATAAGAAAATGGCCAATGATCTTGGGTTAGAAAATAGTGTTGAATTCCATGGATTCATTCCCCACGAAAAAATAGTGGAGTATTATAATAAATGTCGTGCCTTTGTACTCCCTTCCATCTCATCAAAACAGGAAGGTTTTGGAATTGTTGCCCTTGAAGCTCTCGCTTGTGAAACTCCAGTGATAAGTACTGATATTGTGGGGGTTTCCGATGATTTGAAGGAGGTTAATGCCGGTATAATAATCCCACCCCGGGATGTGGAGAAATTGGCACAAGCCATCATTGAACTGTTAACCAACCAGGAATTATCTGAAAAAATGGGAGTGAGGGGAAGGAAACTGGTTCAAGACAAATATACATGGTTAAAAATCTCTGAAATGGCTGAAAATCTTTATGAAAGGGTGCTTTAATGAAAATTTGTTTAATATCAAATTTATATCCTCCAAATATTCTGGGTGGTGCTGAAGTAAGCGTGAAAAAAGTTTCAGAAGAACTAGTAAAAAAAGGACACGAAGTAATAGTTGTTACCACCCCTTTCAGTGAAAATGATGTAGAAATCATTAATGGCGTGAAAATTTACCAGGTCAAACCTTTAAATCTTTACGAAATTTACCATCATCCTAACCAATCAATGTTACTCAAACCATTATGGCATATAATAGATTTATGGAACCCCTACGATGAAAGAATCATAAAAAACATATTGAAAACAGAAAATCCAGATGTTGTTCATATTCACAACTTCAAAGGATTATCACTTTCTTCATTTGCACCGGCTAAAAGTTTAAAAATTCCCCTGGTTTTCACAGCCCATGATTATTCTCTGGTTTGCATGAGGGCCAATTTACTAAATAGCTCAGGAGAGATCTGCAAAAATCCATCGGCACTTTGTAAAATTTACAATCAGATCCAAAAACATCTGGCCAAGAACAAAGTAGATCTGTTAATATCACCTTCACAATTCGTTATAAATAAATTAAAATCAAATGGTTTCTTTAAAGATGTTAAATCTAAAAAAATCCCCTTGGGGATTGAACCACATAAAGAAAAATTTGAAAAAGACTACTCCCAGACAAATATACTCTATGTAGGTAATTTAGGTGAACATAAAGGTGTTCACATACTTTTAAAAGCCTTCAGGAAAATTAAAAATTGGAATATACGTCTGGATATCGTGGGAAAAGGAATATGCAGCGAAAAATTAAAGTCAATGTCCGAAAATGATAATCGGATTAAATTCCATGACTTTCTTGAGGGAAAAGAACTTATAAAAATGTATCAACTGGCCAACTTAACTGTGGTACCCTCCATATGGTACGATAACTCACCAATGGTTATCTATGAAAGTTTCAGCTGCAGAACCCCGGTAATTGGTAGTAAAATTGGGGGAATTCCCGAACTAATCAAGAATGGATTTAATGGTTACCTGTTTGAAGCAGGTAATGTAAATGAACTCCAGCAGCTCTTGGAAAATTTAATTGATTCACCCGAAACTCTGAAAGAATTAGAACAAGGAACATACGAATCTGTGCAAAGATATACCATGGACAATCACATTAAACAGCTAGAAAACGAATACCAAAAACTTGCTAAATAAGAGGATTCCCATGATTACAGAGATAATAAACAAAATAAGCAGCAGCGATGTAAATAAATTGATCTTTACTTTGTTCTGCTTACTAATTGCCACTGATCTGAGTATATTTTTAAATATTCCTATCCTACGAGAAGTTTTGGGAGTGGTCTTTTTCACTACCGTACCCGGATTTTTAATTTTATCTCTACTTCCATTGCATAAAATAAAATTCCTTAAAAAGATAGTGCTGACCTTTGCCCTGAGCATAGCCTTCCTCATGTTCTTCGGATTAGGTCTTAACTTCCTGTACTTGGTAAATATTAAGCCATTCGCATTAGTTCCCCTTTTAGTCTCATTAAATCTGATTATATTGACCTTAATGTTGATATCATTTAAGAAAAATAAGAATTTGACCCTTGATCAGTTGTTTAACTGGGAAATGAACTTGGAAAATAAATCAATTTCCCTGGCCATATTCCCTATCATTTTACCAATCTTAGCCATCATTGGAACTTTTTTAATGAATAAATTGGAGTTTAACCTTATCATACTGGTAATGTTGTTTTTAATTCCAATTTACGTGGCCTGTCTTCTGATTTTTAAAAATAAAGCACACCATTCCACTTATCCCCTGGCAATCTGGTTGATAAGTCTGGCACTGCTTTTACTCAATGGATTAACATCCAATCATATTTTTGGAATTGATGTCCACCATGAATACGCCGTGTTTAACATCACTTTTTCCCAGGCCTTCTGGGATGTGGTAAACAACGCCAGTAACGCCTATTATCTCTGTACTAGCATCACCATTCTCCCCACAATATACGCTGTTTTAAGTGACATTAACGGAGAATATATATTTAAGACAATTTATGCTTTCATTGGTTCATTGGTTCCTCTAGTAGCTTATTTAACCTTCAATAAATATTTCAAAAAGGATAAGGCGTTTTTAGCTGCGTTACTTATCGTGTTCCAGAATTTCTTCATACTTTCCCTGGGATGTACACGCCAGTTAGTGGCACTTCTGTTCTTCTTTTTGGCTGTTTTCATACTGTTTGATAAAGAAATATCCGATAAATCCCGGAAAATATTGCTTATTATTTCAGTTTGGGCGATGATAATCTCCCATTACTCCACAGCTTACGTAGCACTGACCCTGTTACTACCCATAATCCTGTTACCCTTCCTGAAAAGTCTAGTGCCCTATTTAAAAAATCTTAAAAACAAGAAGATTAATTTCCAAAATTTTGATGTAATAGTATTGATTTTTGCATTTATGCTGGTCTGGTACGGAGTTTTTGCCGGAATACAGTTGGCAGCAGGTTCTGGATCAGTGGAACAGATCAGCAGCAGCACTGCCTCGGGAATCACCGCTGACTCCCGTGACGCCTCAGTACTGGCTATCTTCGGTATTGGTGTTAAATCCCTACCCAACCTCATGAGTATAATTGCCAACGACTTGGTATTTTTTGCTATTTTCCTGGGATTATTGGGAATAACCATAAAATTCAAATATTACCGGGAAAAAATGGATTTTGGATTTATTCTGGGAATATACCTTTTCATACTGTTGTTAATCATGTTCATCATTGTGCCCATGGTTTCCAAGTTATACGGTGCTCCCCGCATATTCCTGCAAAGTTTGATATTTTTAGCCCCAGCTTTTATCATAGGCCTGGATGAAGTTGCTAAATTACTTAGAAAGGTTAACTTAAGCTATGTATTGATATTTGTGCTTTTAGTATCCCTCTTTTCATGTAGTACATACCTGCAGTACTATTTCTATGGAACTCCCTATTCACCCCACTACGATAGCAATGGGAAACTCCGAGGTGAATACTTCATATACGATCAGGAGATAACTGGAGCCCAATGGTTAAACAATTCTAAAATAGACCAGAAGATATACACCGATGGTATTGGACACCAGAGGTTGATGTTAGGTGGAATTCAATTTAACAATATCAGTCAACAGCTATTCCTGGACAATAAAACCATACCCCAGGGTTACATCTATGAATGGAATGTGAATATTAAGAAGGGTATTGTGTATACTCAGTTGGAAGAAGAGGAAAACATAAACAATTTCCGTAATTTATTTATAGGAAAATTTATCATCTACGATAACGGATATTCCCGGATATGGGACTGATAATATGAATCAAGAATCATCCCGCATAGTTTTTATCCACAACACAGCCATGTGGTACCGTAGGCCCTTTTTTAGTTTATTATCAGAAATTTATCCTATTAAATTTGTTTTCACCCATTTAGATGTGTCTAAAGAGATATATGATGTGGAAATAGATGATAAGATTGAAGGAATAAAAAATGTTGATTACACCGTATTAAAAAATTATTTGGGAATTGCTTTTGGAGTTATTAATGAATCATCAGGAGATTACGATATAATCGTTGGGGGTAGCTGGGATAGTCTCCCGGAAATAATCGAAACCACCCTTTATTTTGCCATTGCTAAGTTAAGGAGAAAAAAATTCGTACTATGGACTGAAGATTGGAACTGGAACCTCAAAACCACCAAAAGGAGATTAGTGAAACTTTTTGCCCAGATCATTATTAAAAAATCTGACGCAATTATCCTTCCAGGAACCAAACAACAAGAATGTGTTGTATATTTAGGAGCTTCACCCTCCAAAGTATTTTTAATGCCCAATGCCAGTAATATTTCACAGCCATCCATGGAAAGTCCAGAAAGAATCACAGAAAGAGGAACTTACTCCGAACAACCCACAGATGAAGTTAATTATGAAGCTAATTTATACAATGAATATCCTTCGGTTAAAGGCAAAAAAATTGTACTGTTTGTAGGGCGTTTAGTGAAACAAAAAGGAGTGGAATACTTATTAAGTGCATTTTCTACTTTAAAAAAAGATATAAGTGATGTTGTTCTGTTTATTATTGGTAAAGGAGATTACGAAGAAAAATTAAAAAAAATAGCTGAAGATCTCCACATTGATAAGGATGTGTACTTCCGGGGCCACGTTGATAATGATCTCCTAAAAAACTACTATGGTCCTAGTGATCTTTGCGTTGTCCCATCCATAACCCATGAAATGGTTGATGCCTGGGCCTTTGTGGTTAATGAAGCCATGTACTATGGAAACCCTGTTATTGCCACAGATGCCGTGGGTTCTGCAGTTGATATGATCCGGGAGGGGAAAAACGGTTTCATTGTTCCTGAAAGGGATTCCACTGCGTTGTATAATTCCATGAAAGTTATCCTGTCCCAGGATGAATTGCGGGAAAAGATGGGTAAGTGTTCTAAAGAAATAGTAGAAACTAATTTTTCATACAAGAATATGGTTGAAGGTTTTCAAAAGGCCATTAACTTTGTAAAAAAGTGAAAAAAAAGAAAAATATGGATTTTTTACTTTTTCCAAACTAAACCTTCTTTGGTACCCCTTAATATTGGGATAAATGCTTTTAAATCCCTGTAATAAACTGTGTTGAGCCCTATAGAGTACCATAATTTATAAATAAAGAAGTACACCAAAAATGAACGATACTGGTTTTTTTGCGAGTACTTTTTCATGAAAATGAATACATTTCTGGAGGTGTAATAACCTGCAGTTTGGGCAGCTTTTTTAGATGTGGAGGAAGTTTTGTGCCATATTCTTGAATCCGGCACCACAAATATATCATATCCTAATTTCCTAGTGCGGACACAGGAATCCATATCTTCGTAGTACAGAAAGTACTCATGATCCAGGAATTTTCCCATTTTCTGGATCACTTCCTTTTTAATTAACATTAAACAGCCGGATACACAGTCAACATTGGTTACTTCATCATATTGGCCTTCATCTTTTTCAGTATGACCAATGGATACAATTTCACCCCTGGACCATTTGATACTGAATCCCACGGTTTGAATCTCTCTGGGGCGATCATAGGAATAAATTTTCGGGCCAACCAAACCTATTTTAGGGTTTGATTCAGAAGTTTTGACTAAAGGACATATCAAGTCCTTATCAACAGCAGTATCATTGTTTAAAAGCATTATGTAATCAGTTGGGAGATTTTTCAGGGCAAAATTGATACCAATATTGTTTCCATCGGCAAAACCATAATTTTTATCATTTTTTAGAAGATAGAGATTCAGGGATTCAGCGCTAACCTTGGAAGATATATCTTCACCATTACCCTCATTATCAAATTCAATTAGATTTATTGGCTTGTTATGAGGATCATATTTAAAAAATGGTGACTCAATTTCAAGGTTTCCAAGGCAATATTCTCTGATTTTTTCCACTGAATCATCCTGTGATCCGTTGTCCACCACAATTACGATGGCATAGAGTGATTCCAGACACTCCAGGGTGTCTTCCCAGCCATTCCAGTTTAAAATTATAATGGAAACCTGAGGGTCATTGTTATTCATTTTCTAATTCTCCAAATTATTTAGAAATTAAATTACCTATTTAATATTTCTAGCCCGGTTCAAATGCCAATCCAATCTTTTTCCTGCCTCAGCAAGTGTCCAGTGATTTCGAACTAATGCCACAGAATTTTCGGAAAACTCGGATCTTTTATTTTCATCCTGTAGTAACTCCTCTACCGCACTGGAAAAAAGTTCTTCATCTCTTTCGGTGAGAAGTCCGGTTTTATTATGGATCACGGTTTCTCTAACTCCTCCCTCTTTAACTGCGACTACTGGCGTTCCACATGCCATAGATTCCAGTGGTACCAGTCCAAAGGGTTCAAGGTAGGAGGAATACAGAACCAACCGGGCTTGGTTATAAAGTTCAACCAATCTATCATCGTCAATTAAAGTCAAAATTTCCATATCAACATCTAAACTTTCTGCCAGTTCTTCCAGATGTTGTTTCCATTCATCATCACCATTATTCGCTATTAAAATAAATTTAGGGCGAATTACAGGATCTAGGAAAGCTAAAGACCGGATTATGAAATCATGACCCTTCATGGATATGTAACTTCCCACTGATAATACCATATTTTTTTCCAGAACATCCACTGGCTTGAAAAGTTCGGTATTTATCCCCAGATAACAAACATAAGAATTAATTCCGTATGTTTTTAAAATGGACTCGTGAGAAAAGTAGGAATTGGCTAGAGTGTACTTTGCAGATTCTGCTAATCTTTTATCAATAGCCACAAAACGATTATCAATGTAACGGTAAACCCAACCTTTAAGGGAGTCCTTAATACCCGACTTATTTTTAGCAATTTTTTTAAGGATAGCTTCTTCATGCCTTAAAGGCTGTTGACAATAATACAAAACCGGTTTTTCAATGTATTGGATTATAAATGGAGTCATGGAATATTGGTCCTGTTCGCAGAATACAACATCGTAATCGCCTCCATTTATTTCGTTGGCTATTAATTTTTGAGCATTTTCCAGATTACTCAACTCACCCACGGGTAGACGATACCGTATAAGAGATAACAGGTAACTGAAAATGTTCTTGTGAACCGGATAAACTTTAACATTGGTGGCAATTTCTTTAAGTGGTAGATACTCCTCGTTAGCAGTGGAAGGAACAAAAACATCTACAATGTTGCCTGAATCGATTAAATGTTTAACATGATCATATAATGCTCTTTTAGCCCCTCCTGAGGGCAGATTATGAAATACTGCAATTTTTATTTTTTTTTCCATTTAATTCCCCATAACTTATTAATTTGGAATTACTTTTTGTAATTTATAATTATATTACACTTTATCATTTGAATCAGCAGAAAGAGTTATTCCGTCGAAAAACCCCTTAAGATATGCACTACTCATTTTAGAGTCATGTTTAAGTATTAAATGACGGAGTGATTTAGACAGAGTTACTGCCAGTATAAAGATTGAAAATCGAAGAAATACCCCACGGGTACTATTTTTTTTCACAAAGTAGATTCGGTTCCGGGTAAAATAATACATTTTGAAGGGAGTATCACTGGAAGCCCCGTATTTATGCCATATTTTAGATTTAAAGGCATAAACTGATTTATAACCATGTTTACGGCCGCGGAAACACCAATCTGCATCTTCCCAGTACATGAAATAGCTATGATCCAGCATTCCAACCTCTTTTATTACTTCCCGTGAGCTAAGTATGCACGTCCCCCCAATATAATCCGGTTCCAAGTAGTGATCAAACTGACCTTCATCCAGCTGATGGTAAGCAATTTCATCCACTTCCCCATGTTTTAAGTCTACATGAGCACCACCTGCCACTTGTAAAGTATTTTTACTACTGTAAATATAGACTTTAGGCCCAACAAAGCCTATATTATTATTATTTTTGGCTACATTTACTAGTTCAGTTAAAAAATCTTTATCCACCACTGTATCATTGTTTAACAATAAAACATACTCAATATCCAAGTTCTTCATGGCATATCTTATCCCAATGTTATTTCCTTTGGCAAAACCATAATTTTTATCATTTTTTATAAGGGTTAACTTCTCATGGGAATTAATGGAATTGATATCATTTCTTTCAGGGATTTTTGAATTTTCCAGTTTATTATTGGTGTATTCGAAAATCTTTACGGGATTTTTATCTTGATACTCAAAAAAACTGGATTCAACCTTTATTTTACCGGCACAGTAATTTTCTATCTTTTCTAGTGAATCATCATTAGAATTATTATCAACTACTACTACATCATATTCTGGATAATTAATTTGATATACTGATTCAAGACACTCCAGTGTGTCTTTCCATCCATTCCAGTTTAGGATTATGATTGCAACTCTTGGATAATTCATTTTTTTTCACATTTTAGATTATAACATTCCAATTCGATAAATTTGTTTCTCAATAAGAATTCTCAGAATTCTATATGCCTTTTTAGTGTAAACTTATATCATTATTTTGAATCTACTGAACAATAACTCAGTTATCATAATAATTATTTTATTACAAGATAATGTTGAATCTTTAACTTATTAAT
>JAUNXM010000219.1 GCA_030539815.1 Methanobacterium sp. | reverse complement strand
CATGGTTGTAAAAAAAGTATCCATTTAACTAGAGTATTTTTCGGATTTATTCCAAATATTTGGGATTGTAATCCAATTACCTATTAATAAACCAATTTTAATAAATACTAATGTTTAATTAATTAATGAGTTTAATCTTTTTCAACCTTTTCTTGTCAATTTTTATGAATGAATAAAATAATAGAATTAAATTAAAAATAAAATTAATTTTGGGTTTGGAAACTGTTTAGTATATGATCTATATCTCCTTTCAGGTTTTCCAGCGATCCTCCCGTAACAAAGGATATGGTGATGATGTAGTTGTCTTTACTGAATAGTATCAGTTTTACTTCACCTAATTTTCCCCGCTCTGGTCCTGCCATTTCTTCAATATCAATTACCGAAGCCTGAACACCATCCATGGTTCGGTTGGTTTCATTGAATATTCTCCCAGTCTTAACGTATATGTTATTATTTTTAATTTGATCCAGTGAAGTTCCATTTAAGGATATTTTGTTTATGGTAACCACCGAACGATTAGTGGAATTATCTGTACTGTTTTTTTCTCCCTGGATCAGTTCCCCCGGAGTACGTTCTGAAAAAGACCAACCATTAGGGTAATTAAAGGAAATTTCTTTTCCATCATTGTTTTTGCTACTGTAGTGTGTTCCAGAGGCCATTACACTAAAAACTACGGCCAGTAATATGATAAAAACTACAATGATTATTACTAAGAACCTATTGTCCAAATTCAAATAAAACACCTCAATAAGTTAACATGGCATTATATGATTGTCACTTAATAAAAATATGACAGTGTCACTAATCGTTTAAATCTTAAAAAAAAAGTTTATAAGATATTTCTAAGAAAAACATTTTATTATTTAAAAAGATTATAATAATTCAAAGGATATTCATTCAACATAAATAATTATATCCCAGGATCGTACCTCATCTACAATCGCACATGTCCAAAGATCACATTTAATTAAAACCTTTGAACAATAATAATACCCAATTAATATTTTATATAATCATTTGCTGTGGAAAAAAATATTTAATCCTTTAATAGTAGTATGGTGGTTTATTTGGAAAAAATTGATGAATTATACTATCAGGGACACCTTAAAAAAGTTGAACCTTCTCCATTAAAAAGTGCCTTATCCCTTAAAGAAGCAAGAATATGGTTGAAAGAAGCTGAAGAAACTTATGAAAATGGTTTTTATCGTTCTTCACGTCTTTCCACGTACTTTGCATGCATTCATGCTGTGCGTTCTGTTACCTACCGGGACGGTGTTTTTGTCGAAAACCCTCAATTTTTAATTGATTACCTAGAAAAATACCGTGCAGAAGGGAATATTGAAAAGCAATGTATCGATGTGTTGACGGTTATTTTTAACCTTCACTACCAGGATCAACACCACTTCCAGTCCATAAGGAATCCTGAAGAATTACGCGAGGCCATTGAATTTGGCCAAGAATTTATAAATTGTATTAAAGTACTCCTCGAGAAAACAGGGAAATTACCACGTTCTATGATGAAAAATTCCGTCAGGAGCAATGATTTTGTTGAATAAAATGGTCTAACAAATGGTTACTTCAAAATATAAGAGTTCCTTATTGGTTATACTTTAATGATTATATGATTATGTAGAATGATTTTTGCGTTGGATGTTATTCATTTTAAAAAAATCTAATCATTGTTTTCCTTATTTTTTTTCAATTCCAACACATCATGGTAGATCTCTGCCCATAATTTATCCATGGAACTATTAATACCTATATCTTCTAAAGAATCAAGCCTTTTCTCAATGGCTTCAATTTCGCCCTTCCTTTTAAGTTCCTTAAATTTTTTATCAACCCTTTCAAAATCTTTTTTAAGATATTCGGTGGACATGAGCTTGTCTCCAGTTAATTGTATTGGATCGTTAACATCAATACTATTTTATCACTACTTTTATATCCTTTTTTATGTTCCTAGTATAGTAGTGTTCCTAATTACAGAAAGTGGTGATGAATATAACTAATAATTTTTAATTGGTTTAAAAACAAGAAATTTACTTTCATCTATAAATTTGCCTTAATAAAAAATTATACAGATCATGCTGTTTAATTCAATCTGGAAACCAAAAGATGAATGTGAGAGTATTTTACTCTGGAATCATAGATCAAATCTTAGAAAATGTAACATTTACCTCTAAAGTATCTCCCTCAGCCGTAACCCTGAACTGTTTAGTACCTCCATAAAACTGGTTACCATTAACATACCACATTTGTACTTGATAACCTGATTCGGGTATTGCATGAAGATAAACATAACTGGATTTGGTTACTTCAATTTCTCCTTCTGGAATGATCCTACCATGTTCCCCCGCACTAATTGTTACTTGACAGGTCACAATATTTTAACCCCCTTGAACCTTATGACATCATTATTGATAATTAATAACATGGAATGGTATATACTTTTCGTGTCAAATCTGTTATCAGATTTAGTCATTACAAATAGTCATCATTCTTCCTCGATACCTAATATTTGTAAATAATAATGTTCGTTTAGGTGTTACAAAATTAAATGAACTTATTCTCTTGAAGGAACTTATTTTCTAGATGAATAGTAAAATGAATGTAATATTTCAACAAATGCAACAAATGAATGTAATATTTCAACAA
>JAUNXM010000036.1:15249-15491 GCA_030539815.1 Methanobacterium sp. | reverse complement strand
CATACATCCCGATACCGCCACTACCAAGCACACGAATAGCACCAGTAAACCTATTTCCTTTTTTTGCAACATTTTTAGTCTTCCTTTCTATTTCCTGTTTTTTTTTAATATTTCATTAAGAATTACTTACATAAAACCAGTAAAAAAGTTAAATTATTCCCTCGAAGACCCGGATAAACGTTTTTAATATTCATAGATTTGATTTGTGGATGTGATTGCCCTAAGAATGGGATTATATTATG
>JAUNXM010000036.1:0-15239 GCA_030539815.1 Methanobacterium sp. | reverse complement strand
CAGTTCACCGGCACTGGTAATTTTAAATGCTTTAGGATCTATAAAGCCCATTTCTCGAAGTTCTCGGATGTGGTTGTAGGTCATCCCCCTGCTTATCCCGATCTTGATGGACAGGTTTTTGACGTTGTTCTCTCCGGCGTTGAGTTCTTCCAGTATGATCCTTTTGGTTTTAGATATTCCGAAGTTGAGGATGGGTAGGTCTATTATATTTTTATCCTCCTCGGTGATGTAAACGATCTTTTCCACCATTTTGTGACGGGCGTAACTTCCAAATAGAGCCCCCAGTGCCTGGGGTTTTCTACCTCCACTAATGTTAACCACAATGTTACGTCCGTGGGCGTATTCTTCTTCAATGATTTCCACGATGTCCTTGGCAACTATAACCACGTTGTAGACACTGGTGGGTATGGACTTGATTTCCAGAACTTTGCCCACTGTTTCCTGGAGCATTCGCTCTGCTTCTAAGATCTTATCCGGTGGGTTTTCCTCCCTAAGAAGTATGATCTTATCCGGGGAGAACTGGGTAATGCAAGCCATTACTGGTTCCAGGGAATAAATTGTTGATATTAAAGTGTTTTCCATTTTACCACAGGGTAGTATTGTTAAGATTTTTTATTGATTATTACATATAATTCTCCTTTAACCTCTATATTAGTGTTTGGATGTTCTCTATGGGACTTTGTTATATAATGATTTTTTTCACATTCAACTTGTTAGATTTACCATAACATAATAATTATTATAACTAGTTTGTACATGTTAAACATTAACATTTATATACAATAATGGTAATATGAATGATATGTGCCAATATATGGAGATTTAATAATGAAATTTGGAAATTTAATCTGCCATCGCAAACCAGAAAGGACTTTTAAAATAGGTAAAAATTATTTTCCAGTTTGTTCAAGGTGTACAGGAATATATCTGGGAGCATGTGCCTATTTTGCACTGGTTTATCTGATTTATGTGGAATATAACTTGGTTACTATTATAATGGGATTTTTAATGGTAATTCCAACATTTATTGATGGTTTAACCCAATTATTTCTTCCAAGAGATAGTAACAATACTATCAGATTTTCTACAGGAATTCTAGCTGGTATGGGGATGGGAATTATGGTCAAGGGATTAAAAACAGCGTTAATCTTCTGATAATGGTACTAAAAAAAAAGAGGTGATTAAATTGACAGATATTGAAGAGCCAAAAGGATGGTGGGCGAGACAATCCAGTGGAACTAAAGGTTTATTGGGAGTGGCTGGTGTTTGTTGTATTGGTATTATACTGATCGTGCTTATTGGGGGTATCCTAAGTCCAGACTCAAACACATCAGGTAATTCAACAACAAACATATCAAAAACCAGTTATTCAACACCAGCCGTCGCTGCTGAGTCTGAAAGTGATTATAAAGCTTCGTGTAAATCGATTAGTTTCAAAGAACTTGAGAAAAATCCCGATGGTCACTCCGGTGAGCGGGTTAAATACACGGGGGAAGTGGTTCAAATCATGGAAAATTATGGTGTATCCAGCATACGAATGGATGTGGGCAGTAATTTTGGCGACACTATCTATGTAAGTTATCCAGGTACTACCTCCGCAGTGGAAGGGAGCACAATTACAGTATATGGAGTTGTTGATGGTAGTTATACCTATACCTCTCAGGCAGGATGGGAAATAAGCCTTCCTAAAGTTACGGCCAAGTATATAGTAGTGGGAACCTGATATCATTTTTTTAAAAGCCTATAAAGTAAAATATGTGAGGGATATAAAAATGCGAATAAGAAAAGTTGAAAGCAAGGAAAAAAAGGAAGAATTAATCGATGATTATATAACTTTGGGTTACAGGGTAGTCACTGAAGGAGAAGGCACCACTAAAATGAAAAAAACTCAGTATGGAGGCATAGGGGCCCATATATTAATATTTATATTCACGGTGTGGTTTACTCTAGGTCTGGCTAATGTGGCTTATGCTGTATATTGTTATTATACTGGAGATGAAGTTCTCATGAAGATATCAGAAGGATAATGATTTCTTTATGTTGAAAATTCATGGGATATCAATTTAATCCCAAGATTATATTTTTTTTAATTAATGGGGGAGGAATTAATCATGGTTAATTTTAGGATAATGGTAGTCGAAGACGATGGAATCATTGCTCTTGGTCTTCAAACCAAGCTGGAATCATGGGGTTACACCGTGGATCCAGTGGTTTTTTCCGGGGAAGATGCGGTGAAGGAGTCCTACCAGAGAAAACCAGACCTAATATTAATGGACATTGGGGTAAAGGGTGATTTAAACGGGATCGAAGCTGCGCACCGGATCAAGGAATTGGATATTCCTATTATATTTATCACTGGCTTGGACGATCAGTCCATTACCCGTAAGGCTATGGAAACTGTTCCATATGCCTTGTTAAAGAAACCAGTGAATAATGATATGTTAAAACACTTGATCCAATCCGCGTTGGAAGAAAAAAGATAATTAGAACTATGGAGGGATTTTTTTTATGGATGAAATAATAGCTGATTACATATACCACTTGGAGTTGGGGGAAGTCCAGGAACATAAGGACCTGTATGTTTTTCCCCTCTACCACCGTGATAACTTTGAAAATTACATCACCCTTACTGAAGCACTAAATGCAGATCTACTAACCATCACTGAAGTGGATAACTACGGTTCAGTGCCGGAATTAAAGGTGATTAACCTGGCCAGTGTCCCGGTTTTGTTACTGGATGGGGAAGAAGTGGTGGGTGCCAAGCAAAACCGGGTGTTAAACACCACTATACTTCTTAAAGAGAAGTCTGAAACCATCATCCCGGTAAGTTGCACTGAACAGGGAAGGTGGAGTTATAACTCCCTGGAATTCGCTGAATCCGGAAATTTGGCATCCCACCGGGTACGTCATCGCAAATCAACATCAGTTAACCAGTCACTTAAGGAAAAAGGGTCATTTCACTCGAACCAAAGAATTGTTTGGGAGGGAATTGATGAAATAAGTGAACAGTCCGGTGTAAGCAGCAGTACCCGGGCGATGCGTGATGTTTACCAGTCCCGGGTAGGGGAACTGGAAGAATACCATCGTTCATTCCCAGTACAGGATGGTCAGAAAGGAATCCTGGTGATGTACAATGGGGAGGTAATGGGATTGGATATTATATCCAGCAGCATTTCCTACCTCCATCTGCACCGTAAACTACTGAACAGCTATGCCCTGGAAGCAATAATTAGTGAAGGGGTAAGTGAAGAAGGATCCAATGGTCGGAAGAAAGCCAAATCCTTCCTGGATGAAGCACGCCTGTCCATGGATGAAAAACATAAATCAGTGGGTTACGGTTGGGACCATCGGCTGGAAGGACCGGGAGTAGTGGGTTCATCCTTAACTCATCAACAACAAGTGATCCACACTGCACTGTTTAAAGATCTCCAGGATGAAAACCAGGAAATTTCCAGTTACCGGCAACGCATGAGTTTCAGGAAGTAAAATACTTTAATCACCTGAAACTTTCCCATATATTTTTAATTCCCCTCAATTTTAACACATCAATCCCTGATTAGTGATAAAAAAATGAGCAAAGGCAGTACTGCACTTATTAAATTCAAGATTAAACTGGCCCAGTCTCCTGTGAGGAGGTTTCCAAATACCAGGAAAAAAACCCCAACGGAATACAGTATCAGGAAGTAGGTATTGATATTTTTATCCTTTAAGACTACGGTTTTGTAAAACTGAATTATCCATCCTATGCAAACCAATATTAACCCTGCTAAAAAGTACATGTGAACCTCCTGAATTTAAACTATAAATTAAAATTTGTTGAACAAATCAATTTAAATTTTTCCATTTTAAGGTAATTCTGTGTATGTTTAAGGTAATCCATTGAATCAGATAAAGGTTGTAAATTAAACTCCTTTTCAATACACTACGCTATATTTTAAACTGTTTTTTCCGGTTTATATTAAATATGGTAATGATCTGGGTGAAAACTTGGAATAACTATTTTTAAATTAAGGTCTTTATTTTATAAACAGAGCCCTAGAGAGGCCCCAATACGAACTGTTCGTGTATGGGCAAACAGCCTGTATTGGTTCTAATAGTTAAAATATAGGTTCTTAAAGTTAACTGTCCTTTATTGGCTCTTGTAGTTTATATATAGGTTCTTAAAGTTAACTGTCCTTTATTGGCTCTTGTAGTTTAAATATACGGAGTATTTTAAAAAATGGTTTACGATATTATCTTACCCGCAGTACCCTTCATTGGAGGATACGCATTAACTTACAGTCTATACAAATGGGGCATAATTAAAAGAGCAGTCCATATCAACGTGTGGAACCTGATCATTTTATTAGCCTTCATTATATCTGGAGGAGCAGGTTTCCTTCTCCTCATTTTCATGGAACTGGGTATTAAACTTCCTATTAACCAGCCTTTACTGTACTGGCATGTTGAATTAGGGGTGACCCTAGCTCTGGTCACCATTTTCCACTTCCACGCCTACTGGAAGTCTGCAAAGAACATGTTCATAGCTGCCAAAAGGAGGTCTAAAGATAAACCTTAAGGAAAAATTCCTTACTTCCCTTACCTCCATCCCCCTGGTTGCCGGGGCTACTATGTCCAGTGCATGTGCTCTTAGTTGCCCCTATGGTTTAAGTTGCACTGCCCCGGGACAGTGCCCCCGGTACTTGGATTCTGGTGGGGATGGAATTTGTGACCTGGGCCAACCTATGACATCCAGTGCCGAAAGCACCTCCTACACTGATGATGATGGTTCTTCATCAGCATTATCTACTTCCCCGGATACATCCAATATTGAATCAGCAAATACCAGTCCAAATAGCAATGCCAGTGTAGTGACTGAACATGGAAATGGTGTTGATAATGGTAGCCTGCCTGATGAACCCCAATATTTCACCATTCCCGTAAGTATGCTGCTTATTGGGCTTTATCTGATAACTCATTTCCTATTCAGTAAAGGCATACTCAGCCGACATAAACACCGTAGAATATGGAACCTCCTAATAACGGCTGGAATGGCTGGAAGTGGAATAACTGGCATATTACTGGTACTGTTCATAAATTTAAGTATAAAAACCGCTTTAAACCCATCATTGACTTTCTGGCACGTGGAACTATCAATCTTGATGGTTATAGGCACATTAATACACCTGCATCTCTACTGGAAACCCTTCAAAAACATGTTCCGGGTTCTCTTCGGTGTGAAGAACTTGGGTGGTTTCAAAAAACCAGCATTTATACTGGCTGCAATGCTTCTAACGAGTGTGGGACTGGTTTCAGGGCTATATTTAAGTTCATCAATGGATGGGGATAATTCATCAGTGACAACCTTGAACTCAACCGAAAACAACGCTAATAACCCATATCAATATACCCCTACCAGCAGCGTCCAAAGTACATCCAGTGACATTCAAACAGACGATATACCTGGAGATCTAGAGGAAACCACAACTACTACCAGTTCTGGTGGGGGTAAAGGTAAAAAAAGGTCTTGAAGATAAAATAGGTATTAAAAGGGAAACAGAGTGTATTTCACTTTTTATAATGTTTTCATATATCAAAATAATTCATTTTTTGGAGATTTTCACTTTTATTAATATTATCTTTTTTTTGAAATCCTCTTTAAACATTAGAAATCTTCCATTAAAAATTAAATTTAGCTTTAAAAGATAATAATAGTTTTCTGTTTGAGTGATATAACAGCATTGGTATAAACATAATCAGGGTACAGTGGGTTTTGTTCCCCCGGCAGGATTGGAACAGAAGGTTCTAAAATCACAGGCATCACAGGTTCTCCGTTCGGGTTGTGGATTCCAGGAATTTTGAATACCACACCCGGCAACTTCCTGATTAATGTTTCCCTCGATGTTTCCCACCACACTATCAAAGGCCTTTAAAGATTCCTGTAAGGATCTATCTTCAATGGGTATAATCCTAATTGAACGCAGCTTTTGATAGGACTGGGAAAGATCAGGGGGTGATGTTCTGGATTTCCAGTTCATGATTAATTCCAGATCTTCACCACCAGGCATGATATCTGTCTGTTTATTCATAATTTCCCCTTTAAGTTCCTTTAAATCCTTTTTAAAACGGTGCAATTCGTTTATATAAAACAGGATTCCCACCAGTACTGGTTGGGCATCGGGTTGCAGGGAACGTAACCAGGCATAGGTCTGTACCTGCCACTGGTGATGCAACCAGGAGGGAGAACCAGGAACTGGCCGGTTCATACCTTTATAATCCACAATGATCTCGTAAGACTCCAAGTTCTCGATCTTCCTTTTAAATTCAGGGTTACGATGGAGATATTTTATTATGAGATTATCGGGTGAAGCCTCCTCCAGCTGCACTGAACTTAAAACATCCACAATACCGGTAACACCATAATAATTGGACCGGCTGACATTCTCCTGGTAATGGGGCATGTCCCGTATACCCTTAAGCCTTACCTCGGCATCATCAATCAAGGGGAACAGGTGGGGTCCCCAGGTGTTAATGGCCTTCTCCGCCCGGACACTGGCCACCAGTTTATGGGGATGATGGTGGTCAGGGCAGAGTCCCGGGTTGTCAACTTCCCCTTCTAAGGTGCAGAACAGGTTAGGTGGAGGATTCAGTCCCCGGGATCTCATTCTCTTATTGATCTCCAGTTCCACAGGGCGAATCTGGGTTTCCCAGTCCCAGGGGAATTTTATCCAGTGGTGCTCGTCCCAACGAAGATAAGCCTCCTCCATAACCCCGTGGATGAAGTTACCGAACCACAACTGCACTGGCATGGAAGGGGGTAGGGTGGCCTTGTTCTGGTAACGGTACTGTAAAGGACAGGTTAAGTAGGCTAACAGGTCTCCGGTGAGACTGTATTCGGGTATGATGTAGGGTTTGCTGCGTACAGATAAAGACATGGAAATACTTCCTTTAGATGTGTTTCATATTTTCCAATCGTGGCCAGTGCCATTTACCATCCCGGGACCATCCCGTGGCCACATTTGCAATTCTTCTAGGTCCCTGCTGAGTAGTATAACCATCCTTAACACTCTTTAAACCCACCAACAGGAGAACATCTTGGGGCCGGCTGAAGGCCACAAAGTACTGCCTTATCAGGTCATCAAAGGCCCGGTCACGTGGGGTTCTATCTGGTTCCTCCAGTGGTGAGCAGGTTCTGAGTTCATCCTCCATGTTGCAGGGTTTACCACCCTCACGGGGGAATCGTTTGAACTCCTGGGCAGTGTAATTTTTGGAAAAATCAGATCCCACATCCACGATGACCAAGGGAAATTCCAGTCCCTTGGCCTGGTGGATGCTCATAATGTTAATTCTATCATCAGGAAGAGTTTCCAGTAGTCCCTCATCAATTTCTATGGCACCAGTGGCCAGGGGTACCAGTATATTCCATATAGCCTCTCTAACTGAGGCCTGGTTTAATTCCTCATCCTCATAATGTAGTATTTCACCCCCGAAATTGTTGAATATACCAGTCTGGGACATGGTTCGGGTCACCGCCTCCAGGTACACCAGGCTCTCCACATCATCCTTCAAGTGGGGTATCCAGGTTACCAGTTGATAGGCCAGTTCAATCAAAGGTACATTGCTTTTCCATTTCCTCCGTCCAATGGGTGTTCTATTCTGCCAGGCCTCCACAAATTTTTTTAAGGGCAGGGGATGATTTGGTTCCGGATTTTCTTCCCAGTATTCCCGGGCCTTGTTTCTCCATACTGTAAAGTTATGTTTTGCCTGGCTGGGTAATTTCTCGATAGTTTCCTGTACCTGGCACTGGGGGTCTATACATTCCATGATTAACCCGCAGAGCAGGGCAGTTTGCCAGGCTCTTTCCAGGTCACTTCCCCGGGGATTGAAAACATTAAGATTATATTTCTGTAAATTTTTCCTTAAAAGTAGAGGTAACCGGGGTTTGCCACTGCTGGATAATTCCAGGGGTGAACTCATGAGTACAGATAGATCAGCCGGACTTCCTTCCTCGGGATCGGCCTGGATGGTGTATTTTTCTCCTTTATAGGAGAAAGAGTATCCCTCATTCAATACTTTATGGATAAATTCGGATAGATCACGGGACAGGGTGGGTAGATCATCACGGAATAGTCCCAGTACCGGGAAATCCGTGTAATCTTTTTTTCTTTTGGCTTCTATGGGTGGTTTGCCCTTCACCCTGGCGGGCTGGAAAGCAGGGTCTAACTGACAGAACTGGTTGCATATCTGGACGATGGTCTGGGTGGACCGGTAATTTTGTTTCAGGTAGATTAGATGAGTGTTAATATCGAGTTTTTCAGTTATCCTTTCCTGGTAGTTGGTGAAAAGATCCACGGTGGCTCCCCGGAACCGGTAGAGGGACTGGTCATCATCACCCACCACAGTAAGGCTACCCCCATTATGCAGGGCGTGTTTAGCTAGCTGGGAGTATATTCTTTCCTGTAGAAGGTTGGTGTCCTGGTATTCATCCACCAGCACCATTTTCAAATTTTTGGTGAATTTGTCCAGTTTCCCATTATTTAGCTGGTCCAGGAATTCAGCTTCCAGGGAGGCGAAGTCGTAGAGCAGGTTATCACGGAGGTACTGGGTGTAGTAGGCCACTGATTCCAGGGCCAGTAGGAACCCTGGATGGTCCTTTTCATCCAGGAGCTGGTTCCAGTGAACCTGATCATAGTAGAGCCTGTCCTTTATCTCCAGGAGGTTGCGTGCCATCTCGGGGGTGTTAAGACCCCAGCTAGTACCCCTTAAATTTTTAAGGTAATCTCTTAGATCCTGGTTGTGGTGTTTATCTCCCTGGAATAATCCCATTCTGAGCATCAGTCCACTGGACACGAACTCTTCAATTACCACTGGTGGTGGTGCTCCTGGATCACGGTGAGTTCTAAGCACATCCTCAGAGATGCTGTCCAGGGTACCGGTGATGATCTGGTTGAAATCTAACATTCTTAGATGGGGATGCAAGTCTGCCAATTCAGGATCTTCCAGGAGAACCTGTCGTATCTCATCTCCCCAGGAAAGGATTCGGGATCTTAACTCGGTAGCTGCCTTTCTGGTGAAGGTTGTGGCTAAAATGGATGATGGGTGAACATCATCCACGTAGATGAATTTCAGTATCTTCAAAACCATGACTGTGGTTTTACCACTACCCGGTCCAGCCACCAGAAACTGGGATTGGGTGAGAGGTGCGCTGATGGCCTGATTCTGGTCCGGGTTGTCCTCTGCATTTATCTGGCGGTTTAAGTGTTTAGTAACAATGTCCTGGTATGTTTCCCATAAAATCAATTGATAACTCCCCATTACCAAGTTCTAATCTATTATCTATGTAGTATTATAGGATCATATTTAACATAAAATTGTTTTGGGGAGAAAATATTCATTAAGTAACCCCTTAAAAAAAAGCTTATAAATGATCTTAATTATTTAATTCTAATATTAATCCATAGAAATAAAGTTAGCACCCTTCAATGAATTATATTTATCCACATCACAGGTCACCACGATTATCTGCATGTTTTTAGCATTCTCTTCCAGTATTTCCAGGGCATGGTGCATCCTCACCGGGTCAGTGTTCACCAAGGGGTCATCCAAAACCACCAGCTGCTTTTCATCACCACTTAAGATATTTCCCAGTGCCAACCGGAACAGGCACCAGACCTGTTCCTGGGTACCGAAGGATAAAAGATCAAGGGGTGCCTCCTCTCCACAAACCTCAATAGAATCCGGTTTCATCTCTTTACTAAAGTTCAAACAGTATTTTGGTCCTAAAAGTTTCTCCAGATCACCAGTGACCTGTTGACGGATGGGTTCTGAGAGTTCACTGATGGTATTCTCACGGTAGAAACTGGTTAAATCAAATAACAGTTTCAGAGCCCTGGCCTCGGTTTCCAGTTCACGTTCTCTACTTATGAGTTGTTCCAGTTTCTCCTCAATCTGGCTGGTATCCTGGGATTGATTGATTAAAATCTGGAGCTCGCTATCCCATCGTGCCATTTTAATTTTCTGATTTTGAATCTCCTCTTCCAGTCTTTTCACCTTGTTTTTAAGTCCTTCATATGCACCGAGGGGTTGTTTTTCCTTTTCATCTATTTCATCCTGGTAAACCTGCCAGGCCCTCTTTTTCTGGTCAAGTGTTACTGATAACTGGTTCAGTTGTTGTTGTCGTTCTTCCTGGCTGATGCCATCCGATTCTAAACGTTTCAAACCTTTCTTGATCTGGTCCAGGATCTGGGATTTACCATGGATATCAGTTTTATACTGGTGGATGTTTTTTTCCAGTTCCTGAATCAGTGTTCTATCAACTTCAATATCTTCATTAAACTGGTCCCTTTCCTGGCCCAGGGTTTTTAATTCATCTTCCAGTTGGATGATTTTTTGGGAAAGTTCATCCCTTACCTGTGCTTTATCCCTACTTTCACATTCTGAGTAGGGAGAATCATCCGGGATTTTACTCCAATTGAGATTAATCTTATTTTCATATTCAATGATCTCCTTTTGAAGTTCCTCCCTATTTTTATCTGTTTTTTTAGACAATTCGGATTCAATCCTCTTTATATCACCTTCTTTGGCTTTTTTCCTGATGATTAAACTTTTCAGTTCATCAATATCCTCACTACCAAAGGGAGCTACCAGTTCCTGGTAAAGATCTTCCATTTTCTCCAGTTCCGCCTTCATTACCCGGACATCTTCACTGCCACTTTTAACCTCCAATTCCCCCAAGTTATCAATTTTTATCTTCAGGGATTGGTTGGCAGTCCAGGAAAATGATTCATCCTTTTCCAGAAAGAAGGGAGTGATTTCACTGTCCAGGGTTATATCACCAGACATCTCCACTTCCGGTGAAATATTTAAAACCAGACCCATGGCCTCCAGGCTGATCTGGGTTTTTTCAATATCCTTTTGGAGTTTTTCAATCTTCTCCATCTGATTAGTTGTAGGGGCGATGATGGTACTTAATTCTTCCTGGGCCCGATACAGATTCTGGTATAAATCGTCTATTTCATGGAAGCGTTGTTTAAGGGATTCCAGGGCCTGTTCATCCATTACCGTGGTGTGGGCAATACCCACCATACTCTTCTCCCCATTGGCCTGGTCCATCTTCTGGGTGATTTCCGTCAGGCTGTTCTTTTTGGCCTGAATCATCTCCTTTAAGTTATCCAGATCATTCTCCAGGGGATTCAGTAAAACTTCCATTTCACCCTTTTCTTTAGTTACCTGGTCAATTTCCAGGTAACCATCAATGATGTCCCCAATTTTCTGGGTAAGGGTTTCAAATTCGGTGTTAATTTCTTTTATCTCCCGTTCCAGTTCTTCCCGATTATTCTGGTGTTCCTGGGCAGCTCTCACTTCCCCGGCAATTTTATCACGTTCCCCAGTAGCGGCCCGTAGGTTGGCCTGGTTCCGGTTGAGTAGAAAATCAGTATCTTCAATTTGACGGATCAATTCATCCCTTTTAGTGTTTTGGAGTTGGGACTTTGACAATTCCCCCTGCAGGTTGTTAACCGCGTCCTGGACTTTTTTCAGCTGGCTCCCCTTTTTGAGGGTCCTGGTTTTATCGGTGTAAATTTCTAAAAAACGGGAACGGATACTGGATAGGACTATTTTTTCAGTGTCTGATTCAATGGTGGCACCCACCATGGCCTGCAGGGATGAGAGGGTTTCATCATTCAGGTTATCGCTGATGATTGGTTTCCCCTGAACCATCCACAGGGTCTGCCCCAAACCCCACTGTTCAGGTCTAGTGTCACCCCTACCGGGTAATGCTCCACCAACCAGTTGGATCAGTTCCTTATCAGCACGGTCACCTTCGGCGATCTTCTTCCAGTTGTTTCCATCCTTTTTTTCCAATAGGCTACGTTTTTCCTGGAATCCTTTGCTGATCCGGTATTTATCCCCGTTTTTGGTGAAGGTTATAGTGGATCTTGGTTGGAGTGATGTTCCCCATGGTTTCAGGGATTTGATACGGGCCGAGCTACTGGTGTGCTTGGAGTAGAAGGTGGTGATCAGGGAGTCTATAAAGGTGGTTTTACCACTTTCATTGGCACCGTGGAGGATGTTCAAACCGTCCTGGAGCTGGATTTCCCTGGGATCGGTGAATTTTTTCCAGTTTTCCAGGCGGATAGTTTCCAGTTTCATGGTGATGCCTCCTTGATCATCTGGTACATTAAAAGAAAGGCCCGGTTAAGGATTTCTGGTGATAAACCCTCCACCAGGTCCTGGTCCCGGAGCTGGTTGAATATTTCCTGGGTTCTGAGGCTGCTGATATCGGCATGGTCCTGGATTTCAGGCTGGGTTTTCATCAATGCGGTTAGGGCCTCGAAGGTCTGGTTAACCACCGCCCCCTCGGGTATTAGTGCTTTGAGTTCCAGGAGGTTGGGTTTAAGGTATAATTCATCCCGGGAAACCTGGAGTTTTAAAAAATAATCATGGTAATGATCCTCCAACTGGGAGAGGTAACTGATGGTTTCCTGGTCAGTCACTCCACTGAGTTGGAGATAGATAACCTGATTTTCAGGTTCGGGGATGCTTTCAAGTTCTGATTCCAGGTAACGGGCATCGGCCAGGGTGTTAATTTTCTTTTCCAGTTTCAACCAGGATAAATTACCTACATCCAGGGGAGTTATTAGTGGTGTGTCATTTGCTGATTTTATTTCCACTAAAACTATTTTACCACTGTCATCTTCACCGAACTTGGTGGTCTCCGGGGTTCCAGGGTACACGGTACGGTTGATTCCCTCCCTATCATGATGCTGGAAGAGGGAGTGCCATTCACCCAGGGCCAGGTAATCCAGTCCGGATATCTGGGTTCTATCCGGGGGTATGGGGAAGTTCGCCTCTTCAATGAAGCCCACTTGGAGGTTGCCATGGGCCACTCCAATATTTAACTGGTTAGATTCTTCTGGAGTATTAATCCACTCCGTGGGGTCTTCCCGGGATTGTTTCTGGATTACTGGGCAGGGATAGAGGGTGCAGTTACCAGTAACTACTGGTTTGTTCTCCTGGAAGATGGTCAGGTTGTCCACACTTTCCCATACTGGATCATGGTATAGGGAGTCCCTGGTGAGGGGGTCGTGGTTGCCGGGAAGTAGGTAAACCGGGATGGGGGATACTTGTTGGAACAGTTGGCTAACTTCCCCCACCAGTTTACGGTCCACCTGGTTACTGTCCAGGAGGTCACCGGCAATTAAAATAAAATCAACATCATTATCCCTGGCAGTTGTTAGAATTTTTTGGGCGGTTTTTAACCTTATATCCCTTGCATGTTGAGCTTTATCCCCTAACTGTTTGTATTTTAACCCCAGATGCCAGTCGGCAGTGTGTAAAAATTTCACCATTATATAATCCCCCATGGATGTTATCATACGTTATTGATTAGTTGGTATTATCTGTGTATATATTTAATGGTGCGGGATATTGTGATGATCTGTTTTGGATTAACTGGGTTATGTGGTGAAATAAAAATCAACAGAATAAAAGATAAATTCATAAATAAGAAATAAATCACATTAAAGATAATAATAAATACTTCACGGAGTGGTTAAAATTAAATATAAATGGATAATATCATTTTTAATACTCACTCTGGTACTTTCTGGTGTGGTGGCCGCAGCAAATTCTGTGAAGTCTTTCCCTACCACCGAACCAGCACCAGTACCCTACACTAGCAGTGTAACCTCCACCTACCTTTTACCCCCTTCGGGGGCTAATTTTATTGTGGGTTACTATATAAACCCCAGTGTCACACCCCTGTCCAAGATCAACTTCACAGAATTGGAAAAATCGGGAATTACCGATATATACGTTCGGGTTAGTAATGATAATTATCAGACAGTACTGCCTGATGCTAAAAAAAGGGCCGATGCAGTGGGGATAAAGACCCATGCCTGGGTATTCCCTGGATTTAGGTATGCTTCAGAGGTGGCGGGTATGAATATCGGGGTTCACCTGGACGTGGAAACCTATGATATGCCCTCCTATATACCGGAGATCAAGGCCATGCGGGAGGCCACCCAGGGAGTGACCTTCTCCCTATGTGTGAAACCGGAAATATGGGATGGGAACCAGTATTACAATCGAATAGTACCATTGTGTGACTACATCGTCCCCATGCTCTATATAGGTGATTATCCCCATGGTTTAAGTGGTTTAAAATACTGGGCCTGGATATACAACATCCTCTACCCCCGTAAAATAGTGGCCGGACTGCAAACCTACCAGTCCTACCAGAACACAACTCCCGTAAGTCAAAACACCTTATATTCCGAGATCAGGGCAGTGCAACCCAATACACGTGGGGTGATCCTGTTCAGGTACGGTTTATCCAATTTCAGTCATTAGTAATGTAAGTAGATATTATGAAACCTTCCCCTGGAATGAGTAACACTACCCGGATACTGGTAGTGGTGGTGATTATTTTAGTTGCAGCCATAGGTATTGCTGCGGTAATGATACTCTTGACTAAAGAACCCCTTGCCTACAATACCACCAATAATACTAATATAACTGGTAATTTCACACCACAGAGTACCACAACCACCGATAACCAGACTAAATCCTCAGGTTCTTCAGATATTGAAAATTTAGGGGTTAACGGTGAGGATTTGAATGGGTACCAGTTGGTGGATGTGAGAAGATCCAGTGATACCGGTAATGTGCGTTGCCGGCTCTGCAGGGAGTGGACTGTGCAGAGGACGGTTTATGAATATGAAAACAGTGCCGGTGAGATGGTAATGATTGGAGAAAATTATTGTACAGGCTGCGGTGGGACCTGCAAGGACTACTGGCAGAAGGGAGAGTGGTCTGATCTTTAATCCTGAAAATATCAAAAAATGATCCCTGAGATATCTTAAAAATAGTCTATAAGATATCTTAAAAATAGTCCCTAAGATATCTAAAAAATATTGATCACCGGCATGTTGCTAGAGAGTAATTACCTAGACAGGATACTCTGGTGTTTGAATTAAAATAGAGCTAACTAATAGTTCCAGAGTATATTAAATCAGTGTTCTGGTATAGATGTGGGAAATAAAATATTAACTGAACACTGAAATAGATTAACATGTCCATGATGGGGTATCTTGTGAAAGAAAACATATTATGTAAGGATTGAGGAGAATGATCTGGTAATTCTTTGTTAATGTTGTGGGGTTGGAAATTTTTATTTATAACTATTAAAACTAATTTATTAATATGTAAATTTAAATGAGTAATAATTACTTTGAAGGAACCGAAAGATGTATAGTAAG
>JAUNXM010000218.1 GCA_030539815.1 Methanobacterium sp. | reverse complement strand
GGAGATAATCTTCCAACTATCCGTAAAATATCCTTGATGACAGGTATTAGGTATACTAATGTTTATAACATAATTAAAAAGCTTGAAAAAGAAAATATAGTAAATTTAGAAAAAACTGGTAATGCATACCGTTGTAGATTACAGAAAACCTCTAATCCATTAATATTCAGTGCAGAGTTTGAAAGGAGAGAGTTATTAACAGAAAATAGTGATTTTAAAGTTCTTCAAGAAAAATTAAACAATCTAACCTTCCCCTTCATTGCTTTGTTGTTTGGTTCATATGCCAAAGGAAAGGCTTCGGAAACATCTGATATCGATCTGATGGTTATTGCAGAAAGTGTTCGGGAAAAAGAGATTGAAAGAACATTATCCATTCTTCCCCTGGATATCCATTTAATATTTTTCACCTATGAAGAATTCATGATGATGATTAGTAGTAATGAATTCAGTGTTGTTTTGGAGGCGACCAAATACAACGTGATCTTAGTGGGTATTGAAGATTACTACCGGGTGATGAGAAATGCTGGACGAGGAACGAATAAAAGAAGCAAATAACAATGTAAAAAGATATTTTAAGGAAAAGTTAATCATTAGGAGAGATCCAGAAACTGACATAATTAACACCTTTAGAATCAACTCTGAAGACAGTTTAAAGGTTGCTGACTATATTTTTAGAGAAAATTTATCATCTTTGTGGGTTATTGTTACTTCGTATTATTCCATGTATTACATTGCTAATGCCGTGCTTTTTAGTTTGGGATATAAAGTGGGTGATAGAATCTCTCACAAGGTAACCAGTGATGCTTTAATTGTGTTCATAAGGGATAAATTGGCAAAAAACATCTTAGAAGATTATGAAACGGCTAAAAGAGAGGCAATGGATCTAAACAATTTGAGTGATGAGCTAATAGAAAGTTTCGATTACGAGAGAAAGAAGAGATCGGCATTTCAATACGATATGAATACAGTTGTAAAAAGAACCAAAGCCGGAACTTCCCTAGAAAGGGCTAAACAATTTAATTTTTAATTGGCAAAGCTTCTAGGATAATCATATAATCTTAGTAAATCCATCTATTCCCTCTTATATCTCTGATTTATTGTACGGGTAATTTAGTTATGTGGATTAGTTTATGTGTAAGATTTTAATCAAATATTAAAGACTAAAAATTAGGAAGTGGATGATTATCATAATTTCACAAAAAGATAAAGTGGGAATGTCATTATTCGCCTTTGAATGAGTATCTATATATATTCGGTCTCAACTCAGTGAATATGATTCCGATACTAGTATTATCCCATCTTATGGTGGTCAACATACTCTTGTAAGACTTCGACAATCCCTTCAGACCGTACCTGGTATCCTTCTTTCTTTAACACTTCATCCAAGTCATTTACAAGTTCATCTGGTAATGTCATGCTTATTCTCATTTATACTCCCTCCCTGCTTATTATTTATTATATAATAATTAATAAGTTAATAAATATTTCGATTTGTAAGCATAATTGTATAAAAAAATGTATTTTTGATAATGAAATATTGGAGAGTAAAATATCAGAATAGTTCTATTTTAAAGGAATAGATTTGTCTCTAAAGTTATAAATAATCTAAAATATATAATTTTTAATATGAAAAGGGAGATTAGGGAACAAGTTGAAAAATTCCTGGAAAAACAGGATGCAGTTGTACTGTCCTACCTTTTTGGATCTGTTGCCCTGCAAAGAGCGGGTAAACTGAGTGATGTGGACCTGGCGGTCTACCTTGATGACTCTCTTAATAGCTATGAAAGGTTTGATCTGGAACTTGAACTCTTATCTGACCTGGGCGATATCATCGGCACTGACCGGGTGGACCTGGTGGTGATGAATGATGCACCTATTTCACTCAATTTTGAAATAATAAAGGCTAATCATCCACTTTTTATCCGAGATAATGATCTTAAAGTTGATTTTGAACATTATATTATGTCCAGATACTTGGATCGTCAGTTCTACAACCTCAGATGGGCTGATGATTTACTTAGAAAAACTGCTAACCGAATCAAATGAAAACCAGAGAAAAGGTTGCCCGAAAAATAAAGAATATGCAGAGATATGTTAAGTTCTTAAGGGAGCACTCTGCCAGTGAAGATGATTGATTAAATGATTACCTCTTAAAATCAGCCATTGAACGTAATCTTCAACTGGCCATCGAATCTTCTCTGGATATAGGGGAATTTATAATTTCCTCTGCTAATCTGGATAAACCCGAAGATTACCGTAGTATAATATTAATTCTGGGGAAAAACGGAGTGATTTCCATGGACTTTGCACAGGAGTTTCAAGAGGCAGCAAAACTCAGGAATATACTGGTACACATGTACACTGATGTTGACCCGACAGTGTTAGCCAGGATATTAGAGAAAAATCTGGATGATTTTGATGAATATGCACGTTATATTGCCATTTATTTGGAATCCGAGCATGAATGACTTGTGATATTGATGTAACTAAAAAAATCACGTGACTCGTAATCCTGGTATTGTGTATCTTAATATGAAAAATTAAGTGTTTCCATTCCTTTTTTTATCCAGATATTTCCGGGTTACCTCTTTATCAAAATCAGAAATATAATCATTGTCCTGGATTTTTCGGTATTTTTTAAATTCTTTACTGGCAATTTCCTTTGCC
>JAUNXM010000217.1 GCA_030539815.1 Methanobacterium sp. | reverse complement strand
TTTTTTATTTTTCTATTTGATTTTTTAGAAAATATTACAATATCTATATAAATATTACAACCATTTTGACATAATATAATCATGTCCACTGAAAAAGAATGGTATCAATTGTCACCAGAGGAGACCTTTGAACTACTCCAATCAAATTTTAATGGACTTACATTCGAAGAGGCTGAAATTAAACTGAAAGAATATGGCTACAATGAGTTAACTTTTAAAAAAATTAACCCTTTTTTCAGATTTTTGAAACATTTTAAAAATCCCCTGATTTATGTTTTAATTGTTGCCGCAGCGGTCACCGCTTTTCTAGGCGAAATAATTGATGTTATTGTTATTTTAGGTGTGGTAATTGCCAACGCTTTCATTGGATTTGTGCAAGAGGGTAAAGCAGAATCTTCCATTAAAGCCCTGGAAGAAATGATGGTCCCGGAATGCACTGTGTTGAGGGATGGTGAAAAGGTATCCATTAACTCCCGTCTTCTGGTTCCAGGTGACATGGTGCTAGTAGAAAGCGGAACAAAAATACCGGCTGATTTACGTGTCATCCAGGCAAAAAATTTACATTCAGATGAAGCCCCGCTAACTGGTGAGTCTTTACCCGTTCATAAAAATTCAAAGGCATTATCTGAATCTGATTTACCCCCTGCTGATCAAAAATCAATGGTTTTTAGCGGAACCTTCATAACCCAGGGTTCGGGTAAGGGAGTGGTGGTGGCTACCGGAGAATCCACAGAGATGGGTAAGATTGCGGAGATTATGAAGGGGACCCGTGAAATAGTAACTCCCCTTACTCAAAAAATGGAAAAATTCACCAAGACACTGGTGGGTGTTATAATTATTATTGCCATATTGAATTTTTCTTTCTCATTGTGGTTTGGTTTTGGATTTATCTATTCTTTTATGGCATCAGCTTCCCTGGCAGTGGCTGTTATCCCGGAAGGTCTTCCTGCTGTTTTAACCATAACTTTGGCCCTTGGGGTGAAGAATATGGCCCTGCAAAACGCGTTAATTAGGAAACTTCCATCAGTAGAGGCTCTGGGCCGGGCCACAGTGATATGCTCCGATAAAACCGGAACCCTTACCAAGAACGAAATGACTGTGTTAAGAATCTTTTGTGGTGATAAAACTTACCATATTAGTAATACTGGATATGAACCTGAAGGGAATTATCTTTTTAATGACGACGTGGTCAATGTTTCCGGCGAAGCAAAAGAACTATCAGAAATACTTAAAGCGGGTTTGATGTGTAATAATGCATCCCTAGTAAAGGAGGATAATTACTACCGGATCATTGGAGATCCCACAGAGGGCGCGTTGATTGTATCCGCTTACAAAGCTGGTATCACTGAAATATTCCCTAGATTAGATGAAATACCATTCCAATCCGAAACCCGATACATGGCAACTTTGAATCAAAAAGAAAATGGAAACTGGTTGTACCTTAAGGGATCTCCAGAAAAAATTCTTAAAATGTGCACAACGCAACTGATTGATGGGAAACAAAAAAAATTATCATCCACGAAGATATCTAGAGTGTCGGATGGAATGGCTGGTGAAGCATTAAGAGTACTGGGTTTTGCCTGTAAAAAATTACCATCGGATGTTAAAAAGATTAAAGCAGAATATTTGGAAGATTTGACTTTTTTAGGCCTGCAGGGAATGATGGATCCTCCTCGAGAGGAGGTTAAATGTGCCATCGAAAGATCTAAGGGGGCTGGAATACGGACCGTGATGATCACCGGGGATCATACTTTAACTGCACGAGCTATCAGCCAGAAATTGGGAATCTCGTCACCAGAAGAAGAGGTGGTTAATGGTAAGAGATTATCCAAAATGAGCGATGAGGATCTTTACAATACTGTGGACCAGGTTTCAGTATATGCACGGGTTGCCCCTGAACACAAATATCGAATAACCACCCAACTACAAAAAAAAGGAGAAATAGTGGCGGTTACCGGGGATGGTGTCAACGATGCGCCGGCATTAAAAGCCGCAGATATAGGTATTGCCATGGGGATAACTGGGACTGATGTTAGTAAAGAGGCTTCGGATATTGTTTTAGCTGATGATAATTTTGCCAGCATAGTAAAGGCCATTGAAGAAGGACGGCATATCTTTGAAAATATTCGAAAGGTTATTCTCTACGCCCTGGCAGCCAACGGAGGGCAAGGCCTGATAATCCTAATTTCCGTACTTTTAACCCCATTGATACCCCTTTTTTCAGTTACTCTACCCTTAGAACCTGTGCAGATTTTATGGATTAACCTTTTTGACTCATTATTCCTGGCTTTGCCTTTGATTAAGGAACCTAAAGAACCAGGTTTGCTTGATAATCCTCCCAGGGATCCTGATGAGCAGATTGTAAACCGTTTGTTCCTGAGAAAGGTGGGTTTAGTTTCCCTGGCCATGACTGCTGGAGCTTTGTCCATATTTATGATATTTGGAATGCCTGCTTTTAATAATACTGTGAATGAACTCCTAGTTAATCAGGCACAAAGTGCAGCTTTTGCCACAGTTATATTGGTCCACGTGTTTTACCTGGTTACTGCCCGATCTATACATAAATCTGCATTCAAATTCAACCCCGTATCAAATAAATGGATTTTACTGGGTATAACTGCTATTATATCATCTCTCCTGATGATTATCTATTTAGAACCACTGGAATTCCTCTTTAGAACAAC
>JAUNXM010000035.1 GCA_030539815.1 Methanobacterium sp. | reverse complement strand
TATCCCTTTATAGTAAACCTCTCATCCAACCAAATTTATATTATTTTACTTGAATCAAAGTTAATCAATTGTAAATTCAGTTAACCTTCTTCCATAAAATCAATTAACTGTTGTAGATAACTGTAAAAATTCAGAAGTGAGTCCACGTAGTCCCGGGCATCATCCACATCGTTAATTTCATAATCTTTTTTGGATATTACATCCTCAAACCGGGACCAAACATCTTCCTTGATGGAGCTCAGTATGAAATTCATGAGATCGTTCATGTTCTCGGTTCTCACAGCCTGTCCAGCCATTTTTACCACTGGCCTTTCATTTAACTGGGAGGGTTTGAGTCCAGTGTAGGGCATTCCCCGGCCTTTCAAGTGTAATCTGACTGCAGTTTCAAAGAACCAGTAATCAGCCAGTTCCGCTGCATCTCCAGAAAGCTCCCTCACACTTAGTGTTCGTTCAAAGACGTCTTTAAGCTCATCCTCATATTTTTCCCGGATAAAGGGGAGTATGTAGTTAATGTTTTCCATTTCCAGAGATTCTTCAGCTGCCTTAACCACCAGTCCATCCATACCATCACAGTGAAGTGTCACTTTATCACCCCTTCGATTCCCCATTGTGGTAATCTTACTTCCATCTATTCTATCCAGAATCGGACATTTCTAATGGAGAAACACCGCATCATACATTTAACTTGTTTAATTTATATACCCCGGTAATCAGCGATCCGGGGAAATTTCAGGCAAGTTAATATTTGTTGACAAATAGTATTAAAATGATTCCAATCCCAACCAGGAATCCATGTAGATATAAATCCCTTTAGGAACAATATAATAACTGGTGATATCATGGATAAAAAAACTGAGGAACTTCTAGAAAAATGTGCAAATGTGGAAGATACCAGTATTATGGGCACTTGCAAAGGACTTTTGAAAATGATGGCCGATAAAGATGTGGTTGTTGAGGATAAAGAGGGGGAAACGTATCTGGAGATGGCTGAAAACTTGAAACCCAGTGATGTTTCACAAGTCCTGCAGTTAGCATTGAAAGTTAGGGAAAGTGGAGATATTACCGACGTTGAACTTAAAAATGAAGCTAGCAGGCTTATCAGAGCTATTGAGATGAGTTAAATTAAATCACTGGAAATTAACCAGAAATTTATAAAAATTTACCCTTTTTTAACTTTTATTTGATCTCCTAATTGGTTTATTTGAACTCACAGCTGGTTTATTTGAACTTCAGGTGGAGATCTTATTTTTCCCTTTTTTAAATAGGCTCTTTAAAAAATCATTTTACTTAAAATCATTTTCCCAAATCGTTAAAATCGTTTCTGACCTAGTTTTTTAATATCAAATATTGCAGTATCTGCAACAGCCATTACAGCCATTACTCCAGCCTGTATAGGGTCAGTTACCACTAAATCCGCCTTTTCAGTCACACTGCCCGGCATGTTGAGGCTGATGATGATAACGTCATGGTCCTTTTTTATCTCTTCAATGGCTTTGGTTATCTTCCCCCCCATTAGTGATCCCGCCAGGACCAAGGCACCTACCCGAGGTAATCTTCCCACTGCAGATACTGCCTCTGAAAGGTCTTTTTCACCCACCAGGGGGATGGTGTCCACACTGATATGTTCTCCCCTGATGTTGTGACGGTCAGCCTCGGTTATGGCCCCCTGGGCCACCATTGCCACCTGGGCACCTCCACCAGTGATGATGATCCGTTTACCAAAAACATCTTGGAGTGTGGGGCATTCTTCAACACTCTTAACTGCTTCCAGCATACCGATGTTCTCCATTAACTTTTCAACATTTTTCACTGCCTCCAGTTCCATGTACAATGAGGCATGGTGTTTGTCTTCAATGAACATGTGGGTGTAGGTGATGTTAATCTCACACTGGGCTGTTAGTTCGGTGATGTCCCTCATTACTCCAGGCTGGTTAACCGCTTTGATATTTATGGCAATTTCGCCCATTTTACCTGATCTCCTTATTGATCTCTAGTTCTTAGTTTGGCTTAATTCTAGATTAAACTATCGATATGAGGTTAAGTGTTGATTTACAATTTCTGACAATTAGGACAGATATATGAGGATGTACTTCCGGTTTTAATCTTTTCAATGGTTCCACCACACTCCGGACAGGGCTCACCTTCTTTATAAGCCACCAGAAAATGTTCTACACCGAATCCTTTGTTTTCACCGTAGAAATCCTTCTCATAGGCCAGTCCACCTAATTTAATGGCTTCTTTAAGGTTTTTTCTGATTATACTGTGTAAATTATCTATCTTACATGACTCTAAAGTATTGGCCACTTTTTGAGGGTGTATCTTGGCCCGGAACAGGATATCCTGTATGTAAACGTTTCCTATTCCCCCTATTTTTTTCTGGTTCAGGATCAGATTTTTAATCTGTGAACGTGAACTGCACAACTGGTGGAAGTATTCCGGGGTGAATTCCCCATCCAAGGGGGAGATGGCAATGTCTTTGGTAGCCTTGTGCTGGGATAATTCCCCATCTGTCATGACCTCTGCCCTCCCTATCCACCAGAATTTACAGGTGAATGAAGACCCATCAGTGAACTGGAATAAGCACTGGTATTCTTCAGGTAATTCCTGATCCTTTTCATGGTAGAGTACATCGGCACCCATACCTAGGTTTAGCAGGAGGTGATGATCATCAGATAGATGGATGAAAATCCATTTACCCTTATTGTAGACTTTTAATAACTTTTTACCCTTTATTGTCTCCAGGAAATCCAGGGGAGATAGGTTTAATGATTTCTCCTGGCGGAGCTCTCCACTGGCAAATTCCTTTAACTGCAATTGGTCATCCATTTGTTTGCTTAAGATCAAAAGTTCTGGTAATTCGGCCATAACATGTCCCCCGGTAACTTCTACTATTGTATCTGTGAAAAAATAATTATTTTTTTGATTAAAGGGAGTCAAAAACTTCTTTAGCTATGTTTATTCCATTGATAGCTGCCGGGAACCCGGCGTAGACCACCATGAGAATAATGGTTTCAATTATTTCCTTGGGAGTTAATCCCACATTTAATCCTGCCTTGATGTGAAAGGCCAATTGTGGTTGGGCTGTGCCCATGGCGGTGAGGGCGGCTATGGTGGCAATTTGCCTCCTTTTGGGATCAAGATTCTTTCTACTGTAGATATCTCCGTATCCAAAGCTCACCACAAATTCAGTTAAATCCGGAGCTACATTCTTAAAATTCTCCCTCAATACCTGTACCTGATTTTCATCCAGTTTCTCCAAGCATTCCTTTCCCCGGGCAAAACCATCACCCTCCACTTCTTGGGGTACTGGCTGGAAATCTACCCCTTTCTCCTGTAAAACCTCTTTAAGAGCATTTATCCCATTTATGACACTGGGGAATCCACTGTAAGATGACATTTGCAGGAGTACTTCCACCAGTTCCTCTGTTGAAACCCCTACGTTGAGTGCTCCGTTGATGTGCACCTTCAATTGGGGTGCGGCGTTGCCCATTGCAGTTAAGGCTGCCACCACCGCAATTTCCTTCTCCGGGAGACTGGTTCCAGTTCTACTGTAGATGTCTCCAAAGGAAAATTCAATGACATACTTGGCCAAATCCGGAGCTATGTCCTTTAAACTTTCCACCACTGCTTCTCCAGCTTCCCCATCAATTTCTTTAAGTTTTTTCAAGCCCCTATTGTACCGTTCCATTAAGTAACACCCCGCAAAAATTCTCAATAATCACTAAAAATGTTTAGTAGCCTGATTTTTTACCAGTAATTTCCTCTATTTCTACTTTTATCACCATGATACTATCCAATGCCTCTGGAGAGTATTCAAATGATTTTTCAGAATATTTGGACATTATTATATCCAGGGCCTCCATTTTATCCTGCTGATCATTAATTAACTGTGCCTGGCCTGATCCAATGACACTCAGATATCTCATGCCCCAGTTGCAGGGATTTTCCGCGGTAACTAACTGGGTTTTAATGTCCATCTGGAAACAGACATTGTTATTCTTCGCTATAATCTCAATTTTACGACCACTGGTGGCGGAATGAAGATATAAAGTTTTATCAACAAAACCAAAGTTCATGGGCACTATATAGGGTTTCCCATGTTCACATAAAGCAATTCTACACACTTCAGCTTCTTCCAATATTTTCAGAATTAATCTCTGACTATTTATCTCTTTATCACTTCTTCTCATGGCATTTCTTCCTCTTTATTAAACTTCACAACCTTAAACAGGGAGTACTCCTGAATTCATTTATAATCTGGATTCAAAATTATTTAACCTTTAGATTTGTTAGTATATGAAACCTGGATTGTGATAAAAGTTACCGAAATTGATCATTTCAACAACAAAGATTATATGCTAGTCTGATCTACCACTAACGGTTATGAAAATTTACAAGGGGTAAGGGGGTAGAATGCAACAAATTCACCGCTTGAGTAGAAGAGAACTTAACACCATACTACACCACACTGGGAACGTGTGTGTACTTCTGGCAGTTGCCATGTTAATCCCCATCTTAATTACTTTTATTTACAATGAACCAAGATATATAGCTTCTTTTCTTTATTCTGCCATTATCAGCGCAGTTATTGGTTTTGCCCTGGTGAAACTATTTAAAATTGAGATTAAGATGACACTGAAAAGTGCCATGATCTTCTCCACCATAATCTGGCTTATTGCCTGTGCACTGGGTGCACTACCTTATTATCTTTCGGGAGAGTTATCTTACCTTAATTCTTATTTTGAGGCCATGTCAGGTTTTACAACCACTGGTTTCAGCATGTATTCCAATGTTGATGCAGTTTCACATACCATGAACTTCTGGCGGGCTTTCACCCAGTGGATTGGTGGGTTGGGAATAATATTCCTCCTTCTTGCCCTTTTAAGATCTACCGGTGTGGATGTAATGCGTCTTTACATGGCAGAAGGTAGAGAAGAAAGATTGGTGCCCAGTATTAAGCATTCCACCCGGATTATTGTTTACATGTATTTATTATTCACTTTTATTGCCATAGGACTATTTTTAATTGCCGGTATGCCTGTTTTTGACTCTGTTTTCCATGCATTCACCACCCTTTCCACAGGAGGTTTTGGAATGCACAATAGCAGCCTGTTATTTTATAACAGTGTCTGGATAGAAATTGCGGCCATGATCGTGATGATGATTGGTGCCACCAACTATGCCCTGCACTACACCATCCTTAAAGGGAACTGGAGGGAGTACTTTAAAGATATCGAAACTAAAGTAGCTTTCAGCCTCATAATAATTTCTACAGTTCTGGTGACCTTTATGCTCTTTAACAATCAGGTCTATGGGAATGACTTACTTCTGAATTTAAGGTTCAGCCTGTTCCAGATGGTTTCAGCCATCACCACCACTGGCCTGCAAACTGCCTTCTATCCAGATATACTCAGTAAATGGATTGGCCTGGGAACCTTCCTCATGACCATAATCATGATCATCGGTGCCGGATCCCTGTCAACTGGTGGGGGTATCAAGTGGCTCAGGGTAGGTATACTTCTTAAAGGAATATCATGGCAGGTTAAATCATTCATATTACCCGGTAAAGCAGTTATGGCCAAAAAATTACATCACGTAAGTGAATTACTGATAACTGATGATGTTATAAGGTTAACTGGGGCATTCCTATCCACCTACCTGGTGGTGTACATTGTGAGCGTGATCATTGTTCTGATTTATTATCCGGATATTTCTAGGGTGATATTCGAAGTGGCCTCTGCCCTGAGTAATGTGGGCCTTTCCAGTGGAATTATGACACCAGATGCCCCTGTACTGGTTAAAATAGTATTCATAGTTGATTTCTGGATGGGCAGGCTGGAAATATGGCCAGTTTTACTTTTAATAGCCATTACCATTAACAATGTGGTTAGGAGAAGGTAAACTATTTTTTTTTAAAATAATATGACCAATAAACAAGGGAATTAGAAACAGGAATTAAAATAATAAACAAGTGATAAGATTTATCAAAAATCAGGAGGAATAATATGGGGCATAAACAGGTCGAACTTGAAGTTGATGATGATTTTTATATTCTGGTGGATGAAGGAATGGAAGATATTATTAAAAACTTCTTCCACTGGGAGATTGAAACCTGTAATTCATGTGTTGATTATAAAGGTTCCGTGTGGATTGAATTTTGCGATTACGGAGATTGGGAACAATTTTTACAACTAACACTCCGTAATAATATCATGACAAAGGGGAAACACCCTGAAAAAGAAACATTATGGGATTTTCTTCAGGAAAAGTCCCGGGTAAATCTGGTTTTTGATGAAGAATTAATAGACAACCCCAACAATAAAGAAGGAACTGTTGGAACCGGGGTTCTCATAATATGTGTTGGTTTAAAATTCCCTAAAGAATTAATGGATGAATTTAGAGAATTATTCTTTGAAGTATTCCCAGCAGCATAATCGTGCTTATCCTTTTAGAATTCAAAAAAAGAATGGTATATGTCTTATATCCATTCCCCCTAAAAAACTAGATGAAAAGAATGTGATGGTTAAATAGTTACCATCCATCTAAATAAATTATGAATTAAATGGTTACATAGATTCTATACGGAAACTATGAATTAATGAGGCCATATTGATGGAAGTTATTCTTCAGCAGTTTGCAAATCTCAGTGTTTTAATTTACATTGTAAGCACCATGTTATCCATGGGACTCAGTTTTTTCCCTAAACAATTTTTAGAACCCTTAAAAGATAAAAGTCTTATATTGAAGTCTTTAGCTGCAAATTTCATATTATTGCCAATCCTAACATATTGCATACTGCAGTTAATCCCCCTACAGCAGGGTCTAGCCATAGGACTGGTTTTAATGGCGGCAGGGGCAGGTTCACCATTCATGCTGAAACTGGTTCAATTCACCAAGGCAGATATTGCCTTTGCAGTGGGGTTAATGCTAATATTATCCATAGTTACATTAATCTACATGCCACTGGTGCTTTCAATTTTATTGCCTGATGTTTCAGTGAACCCATTATCAATAGCAGTTTCCCTGCTGGTACTGATATTTATACCATTAATTAGTGGAACAGTTATCAAATCACGCTATGATAAGCTAGCTAAAACCATTCAACCAACTTTTAACCAGACATCTAACATATTTATCTTTGTAGTGATAGTTCTTTACCTGGGTCTAAACTACCAAGACTTCCTGGCAGTATTCGGCACCGGAGCATTGCTAGCTGCTTTAAGTTTCGTATTAACTGCTTTTATAATAGGATATTTGTTAGGAGGCCCTTCTAAAAATACAAAAACCGTTTTAGGTTTGGGGACTGCTATAAGAAACTCATCTGCAGCTTTTGTAGTAGCCATTGCCAACTTTAGCACAGAATATGATGTAATGGCCATGATAATCGTAGTTTACATGCTAAGCATAATCCTGATGATGATTATAGCAGGGGAAATTGGTAAAAGAACCAAAAAAGTTTCAGAAACTGTATAAAAATACAATCCTGTTACAAGGGGCATTATACCCTAAAAAAAGCCCCAATATAGAAATAAATAAATATATTTGACTTGGCAAGGTAATTGCTATTTGATCCATTGTTTCCTCGTATTACTAATTTTTGTAACAATAATGCCATAATAATGTTGATATAGTTATTATCAACGAACGAACGTTAGTTTTATATGCTGTGAAGTCAACCTTATCTCATAAGACTAACGAACGTTAGTTTTATATATGATAATGTGAACATCTTATCTATGAAGCGAACGAACGTTAGTTATGAAAAGCCATTTTTAGTGGAAAACTATGTACAAATATGTACATTTTCAAGTTAAGTTAATCACATGCTCATTACGAAAGTTAGTTAAGGGGAACATAGTATGGAAAATGAAAAATCAAAAGACAAGATCAGACCAACCAAAGAGAGAATATTTGAGGTTTCACTTGAATTATTCGCATCAAAAGGTTTTGATGCGGTTTCAGTGCGTGAAATAGGTCGAAATGTGGGAATAAGAGAAAGTTCAATTTATAATCATTATCCCAGTAAAAACGCCATACTGGACGACATTTTCCAATGCTTCGAAAAAGAATTAATTAAAATGAGACCTCCTGAGGCACGTAACCCTGATAAAATCAATGAACTAACCCCCGATGTGTTCCGGGAAAGGGTGAACCGTACCCTGAATATTTTAAAAACCCCAAAAATGGCAAAAATATTCCAGATCAGTACCAGTGAACAGTTCCGTGATGAAAGAGCCAAAAAAATCATCTTACATACATTAATAAAGGAACCACAACAGTTCACACAAAAAATACTGGAAAAAATGGTTGAAAACGGAACCATAAACCCAGTTAATCCTAAAATTCTCTCAGTGGAATTCCAATACCCTCTTTTCTCCCTGTTTCTTGAATATCTCCTGTTAAGAAGTGAAGATTCAGACACCAGTACTGTTGAAGAGGCCATATCCAACCACGTGGACTACTTCTTAAATACAATTAGAGGGGAGAACAGCATATGAGCATAATGAGTGAAATAAAATCCAGGTACGCTGATTACCGGCTGAATAAGATCAACCATTTGGAAACCAGTGTTACCCCTGGGGAAATGGGAATAGAATCATCCACCAGATCTCCCCCGAAGATAATGCCCGATAAACTGGAAATAACTCTTAAAACATTACCTAAGCAGCTTTCCATTGCTAAAAACATGGAACACACTGTGAAATCACTTAAAAATAATCCTGAAAATCCGAAAACCAAGGTCAAAAATGGGTTTAAAGAGGAATTTGAAAGTTACGCCAGTTCCATTGGAATAGATAAAGTGGCCTACACCCCAGTCCCTGCCGAGTTCATTTTCCAGGATCGGAAGTTGACATATGAAAACGCGATAATCCTGGTTACGGAGATGGATAAAGAAGCCATTGATAATGCTCCCAGTCCCCAGACACAGGCGATGGGAGTGGTGACCTATGATGAACTGGGCAAGGCCACCAACCTCCTTACTGATTATCTACGGGAAAATGGTGTGGCTGCCCAGGCCAGCCACCCTGCCGGGGGCTTTGTGGTTTACCCTGCACTAGCGCAAAAAGCTGGTTTAGGGTGGAAAGGAAGACATGGCATGCTTATAACCCCTGAATTCGGACCCCGGCAGAGAATTTCTGCAATTTTCACCAGTATAAATAATTTAGCCTACAATGGGAGTAATTCACATTCTTGGGTAGCTAGTTTCTGTGAAAAATGTGGTAAATGCATTAAAGCCTGCCCAGGAAATGCTATAACCGAAGAGTGTGATGTAGATGGTAAAACACGGACTGTGATATTAAAAGAATCCTGTCATGGATGTACCATCTGTATGAAGGAATGCAGTTTCAATAAAAGAGAATACAATCAACTAAAATCACGGCTGGTGAGTAAGTGATACTTTATAAATCAGAATATAATGAATCAAGCTACTATAAAAATCAAATACTAAATATATAACCAAAACTCTGCAAATTTAATAAAAATCACTCTAAATGTTTAAATCCTAAAAAGAATGTGATAAGATGAAAATTTTAACTATCATTGGAAGCCCTCGCAGGAAGGGTAACAGTTATCAGGCTGCCAGGAAACTGGAAAAAGAAATGAAAAAGAAGGGAGATTATGAATTTGAATATCTTTTCCTTAAAAACACCGATCTCCAGGCATGCCGGGGGTGTTTCAACTGCGTGCCCCGGGGAATCGAGTTCTGCCCCCTTAAGGATGACCGGCAGATAATCCAGGATAAGATGCAGGAAGCAGATGGCCTGGTCCTGGTCTCACCAGTGTATGTTATGATGGTCTCCGCCCTCCTGAAGAACTTCATTGACCGGGTGGCCTACTTATGCCACCGCCCGGCTTATCACGGGAAGAAGGCCATGGTTCTGTGCACCACGGCAGGAATAGGATCTAAAGAAACCCTTAACTACATGGAAACGATCACTAAATCTTGGGGATACCAGGTTACTGGTAAATGTGGATTGGTTACCGCGCCCTGGCCAGCAACAGAGGGTTTAAAAAGGAAAAATCAGCAAATCCTGGAAAAATCTGTAAAAAGCTTTGATAAGTCCTTAAAATCGGTTAAAAATGAGAACACCAATGGGGGGAAAGTTGGTTTTATGGATTACATGAGTTTCCGCATATTTCAAACTGTCTCCAGCAATGTCCGAGAGTACATGCCCGCTGACTACCAGTTCTACCAGGGCAAGGAATACTACCAGCCTGCCAGGATAGGTTTTTTAACCAAAGCCTTGAGTGGAGTTATGTTGAAGGTGATCTTCTTCATGATGAGGGATATGGGACCTGGAAAAGGAGAAAAATAGGTGAACCCCCGCCAATATTAAAAATGTTAATTTGAAGTTTCACATTATTGAAGTTAAAATTAAAATAATCAATAATTTTATATATGATTAATTAATATTATCAAATAACCGAACAGGGATCATCAAGAAACCTGTTCTTCAGGTGGAACAATGAAGGCTAAAAAATTAAAAATGGAGATAAAAACCGCCAAATTTTCGTTTCCCATTCCAGCGTTACGTTTTTCAACGTTGAAATGGATTTCCAGATTGATACTCAAATACGGGCCTTCCAAAATGTGGGAAGGCTGGTTGACACCATCTGGTGAACACCAAAACATGGGTGAAATCATCAATAACCTCAGCCCGGAAGATATTGAAGGAATCCTGGGCCAGTTGGAACAGGAAGAACCTTTTGAACTGGTGAATATCGATACCTACGATGAAAATCAGGAAAAAGTGGTAGTGAAGATCTACACAGTGTAAAAGTAAAGATTATGCGCGGTTTAAGAGGAGATGAATGGATTTGAAACGTGAAGTACCAGGTAGCTGCCCTATCTGTAAGGGTGAAACCAAGATCACTGAGATACACTGTAAAACTTGTAAAACTACCATCCAGGGTGAATTCGATCTCTGCAAGTTTTGCAAGTTAAGTGAACAACAAAAATACTTTGTTGAGGTTTTCATCAAAAACCGGGGTAACATTAAGGAGATAGAAAAAGAACTGGGAATATCCTATCCTACTGTAAGGAATAAGTTGGACGAGGTGATTTCCTCCTTGGGATACAAACTGGAAAAACCAGCAGTCAACCAGAAGGAAATCCTGGAAAAACTCAGTAAGGGCGAAATCAACAAGGATGAAGCTTTAAAATTTTTGAATAAATAGTTGAAGAATATTAAATCAGGAGGGGTTTTAATGTCTAAAAATGTGTCTGAAGAAAAAATTCAAATATTGGAAATGGTGGAAGAAGGGAAAATCACAGCATCAGAAGCATCAGAGCTTTTAGCTGCTTTGGAAAGTACTGAAGAGGAAATTGTACCCCGGACAGGAGTTAAATGGTTAAAGGTTCGGGTGCACACCATGGATGATGAGCCCAAGGTGAATGTGAACATACCCATCTCCCTGGTGGATGTGGGATTGAAACTAGCCAAAAGATACGATCCCAAACTGAAGGAGTCTGGGCTGGATAAAATCGACCTTGATGAGATTTTAGAGGCCGTTAAAGATGGGGCTGAGGGTAAAATCGTGGATGTCGTCGATGAAGAAGAGCAGACCAAGATCAAAGTGTACGTGGAATGAGGTAAAAATTCTACAGGGAACATATAACCCGGGGAAAAGTCATGGTAAACACGGCTGAACTGCAAAATAGTAATTCACCTAATCAAGGTGCTATTCCCCGGGTTCTCCTGGTTGGTTACAACGGGGCCAACAACACTGGATCTGAAGCCCGTTTACTGTCCATTATAAAGGACATCCAGAACCTGCTGGGGTCCCATGTCCAGATCACGGTCCCCACCCTTAATGAGGAGAACCTGCGCCGTTACCTGGATGAGGATGAATACTTGCATATTGCACCTATTCCTTCAATTTTCTTTTTTGCCATTGATAAACTGGTGAAAGAACACGATCTGGTGCTCCTTGTGGAAGGGAGTTGTTACATGGACACTTGGACTTCAGCCCTGCTCTGGGCATTCTTATGGGCCACCAGAAGCGCCCACCAACATGGAGTGCCCTGCTTGGCCTATGCCGTGGATGCGGGTGAATTATCCAGTTTGAATCGTTGGTTGGTCAAAAGGGAGGCTAGTAAGACCAACCTCATCATCACCAGAACCAAACATGCCCAGAGGCGTCTGGAAAAAATCGGAGTTACTGCACCACTGATTTCCACTGCTGACTGTGCATTCACCTTTTCCCCAGAGCCAGAGGATCGTGATTTTTTAAATAAGATATGGCCTGAAACCGTAGAGGGTGTGGTTGGCCTGGCAGTGGTGGATTTTTCACTTTGGCCAGTTGTGATCCGCCCATGGGGAAGAAAAGAAAACCTTTACAAATGGCCATATTATTTCTCCAGCTCCAGGGAGAGAATGAATACCCGAGAAAGTCTGGTTAAAGGATGGGCCAGTATAGCAGACCAGATAGTAGAAAAACATTCCCAGAATGTGGCACTGATATGTATGGAAGCCTTGGACCAGTCACTGGCCCGGGACATCCTCCAGGAACTGAAGAATAAGGGTTCTTGCAGAGTTATTTCTTCTAATGATTACAATGCTTCCCAGATGACATCCATGCTATCACAGCTGGATTTGCTGGTTACTTCCCGTTATCATTCCGCGGTTTTATCCCTTCGAAACTGTGTTCCCCAGATAGCAGTGGGTCATGACCCCAGACTTACTTCACTCTACCATGATCTCCACCTATATCAGGACTACTTTTTACGCCACGATGCCCCTAATTTATGGGAAGATCTCAGCAGCAAGATAGATTTACTTTTGGATAGTGACAATTTACAGGAAGATATCCTGAAACAAGGTTTAAAGGGGCAGATGAATCTATCTCAAATGAACCGTGAAATCTTGGGAGAGTTCCTAAAACAAAAAATATCCATGAGAATCTAAAAAATATGTAAAAAAATATGGTTAGAACAATGAAAACTCTTGTGCTACTTACAGGTGCCAATGGATTCCTGGGAACCCAGATCGCCCGCCAGTTAATACTTCTACCTGAAATTGAAATCATAGCGATGGTAAGAGCAAAAAATAACGAAAATGCAATATTACGTCTCAAAAGAGCATGGTATAAATGGGATGAACTTTTAGAAGCATTAGACGATCGGATAAAAGTTTCTGCCGGTGATGTCACCCGGGAAGATCTACAGTTAGGTGAAAAAGATTACCAGGACTTATCTTCAAATTTAACCTATATAATCCATACTGTGGCTGATTTACGCCTACACGCCCGTCTGGACGAACTCAACAAGACCAATGTGGAAGGTACCCGGAACCTCTTGAAATTGGCAGAACAGGCCCATGAAAATGAAGTTTTCAAACGTTTCTCACACATATCAACTGCGTATGTGGCGGGTAAGCGTGAGGGAATTATCATGGAGATCCCAAATGATGAATCCATACACCCTGGTTTCTGGAGTAACTATGAAGAAAGTAAGTACCAGGCTGAACAGTTAGTTCAGGAATCAGAACTGCCCTATTCCATATTCAGGCCCGGAATGGTGGTGGGTGATTCACAAAGTGGAGAAATAAAGACTTTTAACACAGTTTATGCACTTTTTAAGCTTTATTTAAAGGGTAAACTCCGAATTATACCCACCAGTCCATCCTTAACATTGAACATGGTCCCGGTGGACTACGTAGCCCATGCAGTAAGCAATTTAACCTTCAACCTGGAAGCTGAGGGTAAGATCTTCCATCTCACCACACCCACAGATTCCTTACCCACCATCAGGGAACTACTGGATCAGGTGAGGATCTGGGCCCGGAAAGAGCTGGATATTAAACTTCCCCAACCAATTTTCATTCCCATAGCACCCCTTATCCAGAGGATTGCATCCACCGCTCCCACTCCAAGATCCGGGATTTTGAATATTCTGTTTAACCTAGCACCCTACCTGGATGAAAAACACTCCTTCAGTAGGGATAATACAGATAACCTTTTAGGCACATTCAAATCTAACTGGGAGGAATATTTACCCAATATACTTGATTATGCTGTTTATTATGGTTTTTTTCATCGTTCGGAACGCACTGTCCACGAACAAGTTTTACATCGATTGAAAGGGCGCAGCTTTCCCGTTAGATACTATGATATTACTCCAGAGGGCACCCGGGAGAAATCAGCATCACAACTTTACACAGATATCTCCAGCGCTTACCATGCCCTGGGAGAGTTAGGTGTCAAAGCAGGTGATCGGGTGGCCCTGGCGGGGTTAAACAGCACCCGTTACCTGACATTGGACGTGGCAATTGGACTTTTAGGAGCAGTCAGCGTCCCCTTATATTATACCAGCCCTCCAAAAGAGATAAAAAATATTTTAAAGGTCAGCGGAGCTAAACTACTGTTCATTGGAACACCCCATCTTATGAAACGTTTATCAGAGTTTGATCTGGAATTGGATATTATTTCCTTCTGCCGGGAATCACAAACTATACCCCACCATATCCTTTCCTGGCCCCAGTTCCTGGAAAAGGGTAAAAAAGGTTCCAATTCCACCCATAAAATTCAATCTCCGGCGAAATTCTCTGATCTGGCCACCATCCGTTACACTTCTGGTACCACTGGCACCCCCAAGGGAGTTACATTTAACCAGGATCATTTAAGGTGGATGGCGGAGAGCATGGCTTCACTCCCCCCCTGGAAAGACCGTAACCGGGAAGTGAGTTATCTATCATTTTTACCCATGAACCACGTGGTTGAAGGGATTTTAGGGACTTATTCACCCTACTATGCCCCGGCTCCCCTAAAGATATATTTCCTGGAAGACTTTAATCACCTGGCTTGGGCCCTGCCGAAAGCAAAACCCACCATATTCTTCTCTGTGCCCCGTTTTTATGAAAAGTTATGGTCACAGCTAAAGGATTCGTTCCTGGGGAACTATTACCTTCATTTAAAACCAGGAATAGTAAAGAAAATGATAAAACCATTGATACGCAGGATATTCCTGGGTAAAGCCGGTTTAAATCGTTGCTCTCAACTGATAGTGGGTTCGGCCACTGCCAGCCAGCATCTAATCCAGGATTACCATGAGTTGGGAGTGGAAATTCATAATGCCTACGGTTTAACTGAAGCACCCCTGGTGACTTTGAACCGAAGGGGAGTTAACCGGATAGGTACTGTAGGTGGACCACTACCAGAAACCCTTTTGAAGATAGCAGAAGATGGGGAAGTTATGGTTAAGGGGCCCCAGGTTACTCCAGGTTACTTTGAATCAGGTATGAATCTCCCAAAAAAGGGTGTATGGCTTCAAACTGGAGATACTGGATTTATAACTCTTGAAGGTAGTTTGGTTATAACCGGACGTAAGAAGGAACTCTTAATCAACTCCTATGGTAAGAGTATTGACCCTCTCCAGATTGAAGCATTACTGCGAGATGCGCCGGGAGTGAGTGAGGTGATGCTAACTGGTGAAGGTAAACCTTACCTCAGTGGGCTTTTCTGGGTGGAAGAAGATTACAACCCTGCAGAAATTGAAAAAACCATACTAGAGATTAACCAGAATTTATCCCGACCAGAACAAGTTAAAAGATGGGCCATACTCCCCAATGATCTTTCCATTGAAGGAGGAGATTTAACCGCCAATATGAAACTGAAACGGGAAATTATCACCCGTCGTTATCAGGATGTAATAGATTCAATATACCAGGGACCCCCAAACCCCATTATCCTGTATCAGGGTCATCTGGAGGAATTATGATTGTAATTGAACCTATAATATATTCTACAACTATTAAACTTCCAATAATTGGAGGTTCATGATAAT
>JAUNXM010000216.1 GCA_030539815.1 Methanobacterium sp. | reverse complement strand
CTTGAAGATAAACTAAAACTTAAAAATGAACTGCAAATTGAATATAGAAGATTAATTTAACATACTGGCAACCATCTGATATTAGAGTAATAATTTGTAATTATTAAAAATTAGGGATTAGATTTATAAGGTTATGAACCCATCACCTTAAGAAGAGATTAATTAACGCTTGAAGAGGTAAATTTGTAATGAGAACTCTTAAACTCGATGATGATTCCTCTAAACTTGCCAATGAGGTAATCAGTGATTTAAAAGCATCCCCTTCTCTTGAACTATTTAAATGCATCCAGTGTGGAATGTGCGCTTCACTATGCCCCGGAGCGCGATACAGTGATTACAATCCCCGGGAAATGGTTAAAAGAGTGCTGGATGGTGATGAAAGTATCATCCTGGATGATGATATATGGAACTGTTTCTACTGTTACACCTGCCACAGTGTTTGCCCGGCAAACAATAGTGCCAGTGTGGTGAATCAAATATTAAGGCAAAAAGCAATTGATGAGGGGAAAGGAATTGAAAAAATCTCCGCATTTTTAACCTATGGTGACAGTTTCCTGGAAATTGGGATAGGTTCCATACCCGCCGCCTTTTTCGATATCCTGGTCAGTGACTTCGGACCAGAATGGCTTGATCTTAAGATGAACCTGGACAGCGTGCGTAAAGAGTTAGGACTGGGACCAGTTACTTTACCTGAAGATTCCATTGAAGAGATAAATGAAATACTTAATATAACTGGATTCACCCGGAAAATGGAGAAAATAAGGGGATCAGAATGAAGAAAATACCTGATAAAGATATGCTGTTATTTAAATCATGTTTAGTGAGTGTTGAATATCCGGGTGTTGAATCATCCACTGCCTTCCTCTTTGATAAACTGGGAATTGGTTACCATCGTGACCAGCGCCAGTCATGCTGCACCGGCCTGGGACATTACTATGACCTTTTTGACCAGTTATCCACCACTACCCTGGCTGCCAGGAATTTCTGGGTTGCTAAAGACTCTGGTAACCAGCACATAGCAGTAATGTGTGCCACTTGCTATGCAATCCTAAAAAAATCTGCTAAAATTCTAAATGAAGATGATGAAGCTAGGGAAAAGATCAATGGACTCCTAGAGGAGGGGGGAATGGGTGAAATGACCTACAAGAAGGGAGACATTGACCCCCATAAAAACATTTTCCACACTGCAGAAATTCTTCACAGTAAGAGGGATCTTTTTGAAGAGTACTCCCAGCTGGATTTTTCCCAGTTTAACATTGCCACCCACCATGCCTGCCATTACTGTAAGGTGCACTATGAAGACACCATCGGTGGTGTCCGACATCCCATGCTCCTTGATGAACTGGCTGCCTCCGGTGGTGTGGACACCACGGGATGGTATGATCAGAAACGGCTTACATGCGGTGCGGGATTCAGCCAACGTTTCACCAACAAGGAACTTTCCCTAAGTGTGACTGGGGAAAAACTAATGAGCCTCAGGGATAACCAGACTGATATACTGCTACACATGTGCCCAAACTGCCAGATGCAATTTGACCGTTACCAGCCAGTCATTGAAGAAAGACTGGGTGTGAAATTTAACATGTTCCATTTGAATATATCCCAGTTTTTAGCACTGAATATGGGGGCGGACCCTTACAAAGTGGTAGGAGTTCAGACCCACACTGTTCCCCTGAACCCCCTACTTAAAAAGTTAGGTGTGAAACCAGTCCAAAACTCCATTAAAACTAGAAAAGTAAAGACCGACCATTAATATCACAACCTGAAGGAGATTGGTTATTTTGAATGAAAATGATTTTACCCAAAACCCTGCCAAGGAAAACCTCAAGGTTGGTGTTTTCCTGTGCCGCTGCGGTGGTAACATTTCAGATAATGTGGATATGAAAAAACTGCGTTCATCTCTAGATGCCACGGTAGTGGAGGAATTCGAGAACTTATGTTCGATTAATGGCCGGAAACTCATCAGGGATTCTATTATTGACGAAGATCTGGACCGTGTGGTGGTGGCGGCTTGTTCACCAATTACCCATGAAAAAACTTTCCAGAAATATGCCAAACCCCTGAATCCTTACCTTATGCAGATGGCCAACATCCGTGAACAGTGCTCATGGGTCCACAATGATACAGCTAAAGCCACCGCTAAAGCCATCTCTTTAACCGTGGCTGCCATTGAAAAAGCAAAATATTCAGAACCCATAGATCCCTTACTGCGACGTACCAAAAAAAGTGCAGCAGTAATTGGTGGGGGAATATCTGGAATCAGCACTGCTCTATCGCTGGCCAGGCAGGGAATAAAAACAAGGATCATTGAGGAAAAATCCACAATTGGCGGGTCCATGGTGAAAATCGGTAAAGTCTTCTCTCCTGAAAAACTGGCAGAAGAATGTGCCATGTGTCTGTTAAACCCCCTGGTTAACGAAGCTGTGGAAAACAAAAATATAAAAATTTTAACCAAAACCAGGCTCCTGAGAGCGGAGCGTAAGGCTGGTAATTTTAATTTAATAGTGGAAAAAAGGCCCGGGTTTGTTAAAGAGGAAAGATGTATTGCCTGTGGGAGTTGTGCTGAAGTATGTCCTGTTGAAGTGCCTAACTCCTGGAATGAAGGTATGACTATTCGCAAAGCAATCTATAAATCATTCCCCCAGGCAGTTCCTGATGTGTACACCATTGATGAGAAGAACTGTATACAGTGTGG
>JAUNXM010000034.1:0-7500 GCA_030539815.1 Methanobacterium sp. | reverse complement strand
GAACTGGCTAAAAAAATCATAGAAAACGATAACTTCGTCATTCCAGATCCCATGACCATGGAAGAAATGGAAGAACTGGTGGTTAAGTACGGTGTACTGGATTAAACCTAATCACAACTAATAAACGGAGCATAAGAAAATGAAGATGATTAGAGCAATACTTCGCCCGGATAAATCTGAAGAAGTGGTAGATAACCTTTCAAAAGCAGGGTACGTGGCTTTAACCAAGCTTGATGTCATTGGACGTGGCAAACAAAAAGGGATCCAGATTGATGAGATCTACTACGATGAACTCCCTAAGGTGATGTTGATGCTGGTGTCAGAGTCTGAAAACACCAAGGAGATCGTGCAGATAATCAACGAAACTGCCTTCACAGGTAACTTCGGAGACGGGAAAGTGTTTGTTAGCCCTGTTGAAGAAGCATACACCGTCAGGACCAGGACTAAAGGACTTTAACTCTCCAAGGAAAGGAGATAAAATGAAAGAAATCACCGCCATAATTCGCCCCAATAAAATCAACACCACCAAAATGGTCCTCAATACCCTTGGATTTCCAGCCATGACTGCCCAGCGGGTATTGGGACGGGGAAAACAAAAAGCCATTCTCGGAGAAGTTACTATGGCCATAGACAAAACCAAACTTCGTGACAAACAGGGAACTATGCCCTACATTCCCAAAAGAATGTTAACCATCCTCGTCCCTGATGAAGATGTCTCTCTGGTGGTAGAAGCCATAATGCGTGTGAACCAGACTGGACAAAAGGGAGATGGTAAGATATTTGTATCCCCCATTGACGAAGCTATCCGGGTGAGAACCGGAGAAAGTGGAGATAAAGCAATCATTTAACTCATTAAAAAAAAATCAATCCTTAAAATTTGATTGAAAAAAGAATAATAATAGAAATAATTAAAATAAAAAAATGAAAAATTTAAATCTAATTTAGGAGAATAATAATGCCTTACAAACTTTTCGACGTGGATAAAGATATCCCTGAGCGAAAAAACCACACCTATGTTAAACACTGTTCGGATCCGGAAGACTGCATGCCTTCCTGCAACACCAAAACAGTTCCAGGATCCATGAGTGAACGGGGATGTGCATTTGCCGGTGCCAAAGGTGTTATAACTGGAGCACTAAAAGACGTGGTCCACGTGGTCCATTCGCCTGTGGGATGTGCCTACTACGCAGGTGGAACTAAAAGATACCCCACCAGCCCGGGCATGCCTGACGGGAGTAAATTTCCCATAGAAAACTTCAACCTGAAATACGTCTGTGGTACCGATCTGATGGAGTCCGATGTGGTTTTTGGAGGTATGAAAAAATTAAGGAAATCTATAATAGATGCTGCACAGGAATTTCCCGAAGCAACTGCCATTTATTCCTACGCTACCTGTACCACCGGGTTAATAGGGGACGATATGGATGCTGTTGCCAAAGAACTTACCGCCGAGCTAGGCAAAGATGTGGTAGCATTTAACGCACCCGGATTTGCCGGGCCAAGCCAATCCAAAGGGCACCACATAGCAAACCACACCATTTTTGAGAGAATGGTAGGTACCCAGGAACCCCCAAGCACCACACCCTACGATATAGGTCTTATCGGAGAATATAACATAGATGGAGACCTCTGGATACTTGAATCTTACTTTAAAGAAATGGGAATTCGTATCCTTAGCAGATTCAGTGGAGACTCTACTCACGATGAAATATGTTTCATGCACCGGGCCAAATTGAACCTGGTACGATGTCAACGGTCTGCCACATATATTGCCGACCTTATAAAGGATAAATATGAAGTTCCCTATATCAAGGTGGATTTCTTCAGTACCCAGTACTGTTCAGAGAACCTCAGAACTATAGGGAAATATTTTGGCCTTGAAAAAGAAGCTGAAAAAGTTATAGCCGATAGAATGGCAAAAGTAGGACCAGAATTGGAGTTCTACAAGGAGAAACTCAAGGGTAAAAAGGTTTACATTTTCTCTGGAGGCCCTAAAAGCTGGCACCTAGCAATTCCCTTGGAAAATGAACTGGGAATGGAAGTCACTGCAGTAGCATCACAGTTTGAACACGAAGACGGCTACGTAAAAATGAAAAAAAGGGTTAAAGAAGGCACTTTAATAGTTGACGACCCTAACTCCATGGAACTGGAAGAAATGATCAGAAATGACAAACCAGATCTGATACTGGCCGGTATCAAGGAGAAATACATGGCTCATAAACTGGGAGTGCCCTCCCTAATGATCCACTCCTATGAAAACGGACCCTACATTGGATTTGAAGGTTTCCTGAATTTGGCCAAGGATATTTACTCCTACATTTACAATCCCATCTGGAGTATGCTGGAATTCGAGGAAAATCCAACTGCAAATGAGGAATCTGAAGGTATAACTGAATCACTTGAAAATCCAAAGAAAATAGAGGTGGGTAAATGAGCAGTATAAATGTTTTAGAGAAGGAAAGAACTCTCATAGTCAACCCACTTAAAACCTGCCAACCATTAGGGGCTATGTTCGCAGTAATGGGAGTTCACCACGGACTTCCCATGGTACATGGATCCCAGGGGTGTTCAACCTTTGTAAGGTACAACTTCGCACGTCATTTCCGTGAACCCGCAGAAATCGCAGTTTCCTCACTGCACGAAGATGCCGCGGTATTCGGAGGAAGGAAAAACATAAATGAGGGTATTAAAAACCTGGCGCTGCGTTTCAAACCGGATCTTATCGGGGCCATAACCACCTGTTCCAGTGAGATCATTGGAGATGATGTATTTGGATTCGTGGACACCACCAAAAAAGAACTCAAAGAAATGAGCCAGGAGGTTAAAGGCCTGGATAAGATGGAAGTGATCCCCATACCCACCCCCAGTTTTGTGGGAAACCATTTCACCGGCTATGATGTAGGGGTTAAATCCCTGGTGGACGCCCTAGCAGAACCGGGTGAACCCACCGAAAAAGTGAACCTCATTCCCGGGATGGTAAACCCCGGGGACATAAGGGAAATCAAACACATCCTGGCCCTCCTGGGAATTGAGGGATTGCTGTTAACTGACACTTCCGATCCATTTGATTCACCACTCCGACCATCAGTAACCCCCACAGAACCGTATTTTCCTAAAGGAGGAACCTTTGTGGATGAAATTCGTGATTCTGCCAACAGCCAGGGAACCATTGCCTTGTGTAAATACGCTGGATCAGGGGCAAACTCTCTGGAGAAAAAGTATGATGTGCCAGCCATCATAGAATCACCACCAATAGGCCTACAAAATACGGATCAGTTCCTGCGAAATCTGAAAAAACTCACTGGCTGTGAAATTCCAGACAGTATCCTGGATGAAAGGGGAATGCTGGTGGATTTAATAGCGGATAATGCTGCAAGATACCTCTTTGACCGGAAAGTGGCCATATACGGAGATCCGGATATAACCACCGGAATGGCTCGTTTCGTGGGAGAGCTGGGTATGGAGCCCACTATGGTCTGTACCGGTGCCAACAGTAAAACATTCACTCCAGATATGGAAAAAATTTCCAAGGAAACTGGATGTGATATAGATGTGCTGTTTGAACAGGATATGCGATCCTTTGAAGTATATGTTAAGGAAAACCCGGTGGACCTTATGATCGGACCTTCAGATGGCCGATTATTGGCTCAAGATCTGAGTATCCCCTTAATACGAGTTGGATTCCCAGTTTATGACAGAATTGGATACCACAGGCATCCAATAATGGGGTATAATGGTGCTGCACGTTTAATGGAACTTATAACCAACTCTGTACTTGAAAAGTACTATGAACCAACCCACTGGAAACTACAGCAATAAACATACCCACCCAGACCCCCTTATCCATTTAATGGACTAATAACCGTCCATTGAATGTTATTTTTCTAATTATTGATTCATTGATTATATTATAGAAATAAAGAGTAATTTAAGGTAAAATAGAAAAAAATAGTTGATTAAAGATTGATATTTTGAGGTATTAAATAATGGAACCGGTAATTGAAACATTTGAATCTCGTAAAAAGCACATGTGCGTTAAAGGGGAAGAATTATCCATCCCTGTGTGTGATAAGGCCAGTATGCCCGGAACAGTCACCCAGAGGACCTGTGTTTATGGTGGAGCCCGGATCGTTTTAATGCCCATCACCGATTCAATCCACCTGGTCCACGGCCCCATAGGTTGCGCCGCGTGTACATGGGACATAAGAGGAAGTAAATCATCCCGAGAAAATCTTTATAAAAAAGGATGCTCTACAGACCTCCAGGAAAAAGACATCATATTTGGAGGTGAGAAAAAGTTATTTGAAACTGTACTGGAACTTAACAGATTGTTCAACCCCGGAGCCATATTCGTATATGCCACCTGCGTGGCGGGCGTGATCGGAGATGATATTAAAGCCGTTTGCAAAAAAACTCAGAAAATAACCGGATGTCGGGTTATACCAGTTCAATCTGAAGGATTCCAGGACCACAATAAAACCAAAGGACACTGGATCGGTGGTGACGCTCTCCTGGACTACGTGATAGGAACCAGAGAATCAGGAAAAACCACTCCCTTTGACATTAACATTGTGGGTGAGTTTAACGTAGCCGGAGATCTGTGGGGAATAAAACCCCTGCTGGAGGAGATGGGGGTTAACATCATCTCCACCATGAGCGGAGACTCCCATGTGGAAGAGATTGCCCAGGCCCACCGGGCCAAACTGAACATAGTACAGTGCCAAAAATCATCCAACTACGTGGCCCAGAAGATGAAAAAAAAATATGGTATACCCTTCCTTAAGGTCAACTTCTTCGGCCTGGACCAGACTGTAAACTCCCTCCGGGAAATCGCAGATTTTTTTGGTGACGAGGAGATGATCCAACGCACTGAAAAAATCATTGCACAGGGACTGGCCGAAGTTCAGGGTGAAATTCAGGACTACAAAAAAAGATTAAGTGGAAAAACAGTTGCTCTCTACGTTGGTGGTAACAAAGCCTGGTCTTTAGTCCGTGCCTTTGAGGAACTGGGCATGGATGTCATGATGTCCGGAACCAAGAACGGAATCAGAGAAGACTACGAGAGAATCAAAGAAACAGTACGGGACGGCACCATTATTGTGGATGATGCTAATTCAACTGAACTGGCACGACTCTTAAAAAAATACGAACCAGATCTGCTCATATCCGGAGCCAAAGAAAAGTACATCTCTCTGAAACTGGGAATTCCCTTCTGTGACTTTAACCACGACCGAATATCCGCATTTGCCGGATTCAAAGGATTTTTAAGCTTTGCCAAGGAAGTAGACGCTTCAGTTTCAAGCCCGGTATTTAATCTAACTTCTACAAGCTTATATGATATATCTAATAATCTGAATTATAATAATCTTAATTCAGAAGAAAACTTAAAAACTAAAAAATCATCGGATAAGGTATTATCTGCCCCCTCCGGAGGTGATAAACATGAATCATGATAACTGTCACCCAGATAAAAAATTTGCCGTGGTCAATCCTTCCAAAATCTGTCAGCCCATGGGAGCAGTACAGGCCCTCCTGGGGGTTAAAGACACCATGCCCCTTATACACGGTTCCCAGGGTTGCAGTACCTATATGCGATTCCAACTCACCAGACACTTCCGTGAGCCCATTGAGGTTGCTTCAACTTCACTGAGTGAGAAGACCGTCATTTACGGTGGGGAATTCAACTTAATGAAGGCTCTGAAAAATATCACTGAAAAGCAAACCCCCCGCATGATAGCAGTGGCCTCCAGTTGTCTAACTGAAACCATAGGGGACGATATGGTGGGCATTATTGAAAAATTCAAAGATGCCAATCAGGACCAGGACCTGCCCATCATCATCCCGGTTTCAACCCCCAGTTACACCGAATCACACGTTGAAGGATATAATCGAACGATAAAGGCCCTAGTTGAACATTTAGCAACCAAATCTGTACCCACTGGTAAGATAAATATTATCACCGGTAATCTATCCCCAGCTGACGTAACTCAGGTTAAAGATATTCTAAAAACGCTCAAATGTAACAGTATCATCCTCACTGACACCTCTGAAAACCTGGATGGTCCTTTAACCGAGGAAACACTGTCATTATATGAGAGTGGTACCAGTGTGGAGGAAATTGAAGACACTGCTAACTCTCTGGGAACTGTTGCCCTTTCTAAACATGTGAATTCAGCAGGGGTCTTTCTAGAGAAAAAATTCAAAGTTAAGTCCAATGCTGGCCCCCTTCCAACTGGACTGGAAAACACTGATGAATTCATTAAAAACTTGTGCCTGCTGGGAGATTATGAAATCCCTAAATCCCTGGAAAAAGATAGAGGTAGGCTTTTAGACGCAATGGTCGACGCCCATTCCTATAACTATCATCGCAAAGTGGCCATATTTGGAGATCCGGACTTTGTGTCGGGAATGACACGTTTCACTGCGGAAATGGGAATGATACCATCGGTGGTGTGTACCGGGACAAAAAGCAAGATATTCAATAAGGATATGGACTGTATCTCCCGAGAGAAAGAAATTTTTCCAGTTATCCTGGCCGGTGGTGATCTTTACGACATGCACCAAGCAATTAAAGAAAGGGGAGCCGATATTTTAATTGGAAACTCTTACGGTGCCAGCATAGCCCAGGAAGAAAATATTCCCCTTTTCAGAGTAGGATTCCCAATATTTGACCGGTTAGGAGCACAGAGAATATCCACACTAGGGTACCGGGGTGGAATTGAATTTGTGGACAGAATAACCAACACCATACTTGACTTCTACTACGATGAAGCCGGATACGAAATAATAGAAGAAAAAACCAAAGAGGAAGTGGAAAAAACTATAAAATCCCAATACTCTATCATGGAGGAGATTTAAATGAAGATAGCTGTAGCATCAACTGATGGAAAAGTTATTGATTTGCATTTTGGTGATGCAAATCGTTTTTTAATTTTCGAACTGGAGGATGGAGAGGGAAAATTTCAGGAAATGAGAGAAAAAACATCAATACCCCTGAATAATCATCAGGAACGCTGGGTTGCTTCAATAGATTTAATCAATGATTGTAAAGCCGTTCTCTGCAGTAAAATTGGTAATGAACCCACCATTGAACTTAGAAAACTGGGGATAAAACCAATACAACTGGATTGTGATGTTAAAGATGCTATAGAAGAATGTTCTAAGCATTTATTAAATTAAAATGGGATATTATTGGTGAAATTCTCCAATTAATATCCCATTACGGTATAATCAGAGATTATGTAAGAGATTTTGGAGGTAATGTTAATGCCTAATGTAATCATTGACTACGAAAAATGTGAGGGAACTGAGTGCGGAGAATGTGCCGAGGTCTCTCTATGGAAGTCCTGGCAATTAATGGGGACAAAATAATCGTAAAAAATCAGGAGGGATGTAGTTTATGTGAAGTCTGTACTGATGTTTGCCCCAATGAAGCCGTTAAACTGGTTAATTAAATAAAAACAAAATTTTAACTACTTTTTTATAATCTAATTTTTTCTT